>CAJXWJ010000024.1 GCA_913062925.1 uncultured Pseudorhodobacter sp.
CCCTCTTGCCTGGTTGAAAACCAGATGTCCTAACCGATAGACGAACGGGCCACTGGGGCGCTTCCTAGAGGGTAATTCGGTGGGCTGCAAGGGGGGAAAAGCGGGTTATCTGTCTATTTTTTCAGCCATCAGTGCAATGGCTTGTTGGTAGACGGTGGCGGCGTTCCATTCCTGAATGACGGCAAAGTTCGGCGCGCCTTCTTGGTAGGCTTTTCCAGCCTGCCAGCCCTTTTGCGCAAGGTAATTGGCGGTTGTGGCCATTGCGTCAGTCAGGTTCTCGAGGTCAATGCGGCCGTCACCATTGCCGTCAACGCCGTAGCGCTGCGCATTGCCCATCAGGAACTGCGTGTGGCCCCATTCGCCATGTTTGGCACCTACTGTGGTCGGGCTGATTGCGCCCTGATCCACCATTTGCAGCGCTGCGATCAGATGCGGTTTGAAGTAATCCGACCGCCTGCAATCCCAAACCAAAGTCGCCACCGCCGAGACGATATTGGTATCGCCCATAAAACCGCCAAAACCAGTTTCCATACCGTGGATCGCCAGCAAAATCCCCGCTGGCACGCCGTATTGCGCCTCAAGGGCTGCAAAAAGCGCGGCATTCTTGGCTTTGCGTTTGCGGCCCTGCGCCACGATGGTCTCGGCCCCGCGCAGGGCCATGAATTTCTCCAGCGTGTATTTAAAGCTTTTTTGATTGCGGTCGGCCGAGATGGTGGCGGTCGAATAACGCGCGGCCTTGAGGGCGGCAAGGCCCGCGGGCCCAACACCTGCTGTCTGCGCTTCGGCCGCTATTGCAGGCTTCCAGCCGTCAAATCCAGCCGAGCTATTGCCACAGGGCGCGGCCCATATCTGGCTCGCGATGAACAGGGCAGGGATCAGCGTTATGATAAATGATTTTGGCATCGGACGCCTTTATGTAAAGCACTATCGCCCCAGCATAGCGGCATGGCTTTGACACGCAAGATCGCTGTTGTGCCTGCCATCTAACAGGCGACAGACATGGCAAAGGCGCAGGGAGGCTCCCTGCGCCTTTGGTTCGTGTCAAGGCTGTTTACACCGCGTTCTCGGGCTTTTTGCCCATGATGATCATGCCAAGGATATCCTCGTCGGTCACCTCGTTGACGTTCACCGTGCCCACGCGCTGGCCGTTCTTCATCACCACGGCGCGATCGCAAAGATCCATCACCGCGTGGATGTCATGCTCGATCAGGAAGATGCCGATGCCTTGCTTTTTCAGTTCGGCAATCAGCTCGGCAACCATCTGGGTTTCTTGTGGCCCCAGCGCTGCGGTCGGCTCGTCCATGATCAGGATCTTGGCGTTGAAATAGACCGCGCGGGCGATGGCCACCGATTGGCGCTGACCACCCGACAGGGCAGAAACCGGCACATCAAACTTGCGGAAGTTCGGGTTTAGACGCGCAAGGATCTTGCGAGTCTCAGCCTCCATCGCGCTGTCGTCCAGAAAACCGCCTGGGCCAACAATCTCGCGGCCCAAGAACAGGTTCGAGGCCGCGTTCAGGTTATCCGCCAGAGCAAGCGTCTGGTAGATCGTCTCGATATTATAGCTGCGTGCGTCGCGCGGGTTGCTGATCTCGGCCTTTTCGCCGTTGACATAGATCTCGCCCGCGTCGGCCTGATAGGCCCCCGACAGACATTTGATCAGCGTTGATTTGCCCGCACCATTGTGGCCCAAAAGGCCAACAACTTCGCCTGGATAAAGGTCGATCGAGACATGATCAACCGCCTTGATGCCGCCAAAGGCGATCGAGATATCGCGCATCTCGACCAGAGGTGTTCCTGATTTGCTCATTTCGTCACCCCTCAATTGGTTTTCTTGCGGTAGATGATGTCAAGATAGACAGCCAGCACCAGCGCCAAGCCGACCACGATTTTGCGGTAAGACCCGTCACCGTAACCGATCAGCACCATGCCGGTTTGCAAGCTTTGGATCACCATAGTGCCGATGATGGCGCCGTAGATGGTGCCCACACCGCCCGCAAGCGAGGTGCCGCCGATCACAGCCGAGGCGATGACGTAAAGCTCTTCCAGATCGCCAAGCGCGTTGGTGGCAGAGGTCAGACGCGCCGAGGCAACCACAGCGGCAAGACCCGCCAGCATCCCCATCAGCGCAAAGATCTTCACCGTCATCATCCGCGTGTCGATGCCCGAAAGCGCTGCCGCCTCTGGGTTGCCACCGATGGCAAAGACATAGCGGCCAAAGCGGGTGCGCGTCATCAGAATGGTCATGCCGATGCCAACTGCCGCCAAGATCAACACGGGGATCGCAAAGCCGTGGCTGATGAACAGCTCGCTTGGCGGGGTGCTGATATTATGCGCCTCGGCATAGGCTTTGACGATGCCGATGGGCCAAGGATAGGCGTCAACCACCAGCACGGCTGCAATCAACACGCCACAGGCAAGCCCTGCAACCGTTGCTTCAGCCCAAAGCGGGCGAAGGCGGAAGTCGTGCTTCATTCGGTTCATGCGGCCGCGATACATCAGCAGCAAGACCACAGCACAGCCCAAAAGCCCAACGATCCAGCTGCCGGTCGACCCGATGGCACCATAAGGCCCGCCGCCCAGCAGGGCAAAGTTCTGATCTACCGGCGCAATGGTCTTGCCGTCGGCCACCAAAAACGCAGCCCCGCGCCAGATGAGCATGCCGCCCAGCGTCACGATAAATGCCGGAATGGCAAGGTAAGCGGTCAGCCAGCCCTGCAAGCAGCCAATCAGTCCGCCCAGCAGGATGCCGACGATCACTGTGATCACCCAGATCGCCGGATGGCCAAGGCCCAGATATTGCGGCAGGATATTGACCTGCAACACGCCCATGATCATGCCGGTAAAGCCGACGATCGAGCCTACCGACAGGTCAATGTTGCGGGTGACGATGACCAGAACCATGCCCGTGGCCATAATGCCCGTCACAGCGGTCTGCACCGACAGATTCCACAGGTTGCGCGGGGTCAGAAAGACGCCGCCACCCTTGAAAAACACGCCGTAAAAATGAAAGCCAAGCCAAATAAGGATCAGCGCCCCAACCATGCCCAGCATGCGGGTGTCCAGTTCGGTAGCACGCACGAATTTGGCAACCGGATTCAGCTTTGCGGTACTGACCTGAGGCGCGTGCTCTTGATGTTCGTTGGTGTCTGTCATGTCCTCATCCAGCATCCGAGAGGGGAAGGCGCAGCCGTTTTGCAAAGAATTTAGATCAAATCTGTGATCGTATCTGCACGCGCGCCTATAAAAAAGGCGCCACCCAAGCGGGTGACGCCCCTGTTTTAGCCTAGATTACTGGCAAGCAGCAACGTCAGCCATTGCACCTTCGCAGGCAGCCTCTTTGGTGATGTGACCTGCGTCAATCGCCAAGTTCAGCGTGTCTTTGGTGATCGGGGTTGGCGAAAGCAGGATCGCGTTCATCTCAACGCCATTGGCGCCGCCGTTGAACTTGGATGCGCCAGCGATGGCGTCCAAAGCGGTGCCTTCAGCCAAAGCCGCTGCGATTTCGCCAGCAGCTTTACCCAGTTGACGCGAGTCTTTCCAAACCGAAACGGTCTGGGTGCCACGCGCCACACGGTTGATAGCTGCCAGATCGCCGTCTTGGCCGCCGACTGGGATCACAAGACCCTGTGCGGACAAAGCTGCAACCACGCCGCCTGCCATGCCGTCGTTTTCCGACAGAACAGCGTCAACTGCGTTGTTGTTGGCGGTCAGGATCTGCTCCATGTTCTTCTGAGCATTCTCTGGCTTCCAGCCGTCGGAGCTTGCTTCGCCAACGATCTTGATGGTGCCGGCTTTGACAGCATCGCCGATGACTTCTTCCATGCCTTCACGCAGGAAAGCAGCGTTTGGATCGCCTGGGTCGCCCAGGATGATCGCGTAGTTGCCGTCGCCTTTAACTTTCATGACTTCTTCAGCGATGATCTTGCCAACGCCTTTGTTGTCGAAGGTCAGATAGAAGGTGCGTGCATCTTCGATCAGACGGTCGTAGCCAACCACTGGAATGCCTTCGGAAGCGGCTTTCTCGATGGCAGGACCGATTGCGTCTTTGTCCCAAGCGTTGATGATCAGAGCGTTTGCGCCCTGTGCGATCAGCGCGTCAACGTCCGACAGCTGCTTTTCCGACGACGACTGAGCGTCAGCCGAAATATACTCGTCGCCAGCGGCTTCGATAGCTGCTTTCATTGCAGCTTCGTCGATCTTCCAGCGCTCTTCTTGAAAGCTCGCCCAAGACACGCCGATTTTCTTGCCTTCTGCGAGTGCAGCCGACGAAAAACCTGCTGCGGCGATAACCGCAAGCATAATTACCTTACGCATTGTAATCCTCCCTATGGATTCGGTCGCTTATCTGACCTGTTCTGCAGATTCGCTAGAACTGCCGCAAATTTGCCGCGAATAAATTCAGTTGTCAAAATAAAACTGTCGCGTAACATCCGGATGTGACAGAAATTCTGCATGCGCACTGCTGCATTGCAGCGAAATTCATGATTTTTAGTGATTTTGCTGCGTTTTTTGTTAGGGGAGCGAATAAATGTCAGCCGATGGCCTGGGCCACAGCGATCTTGAGGACGAATCGAAGGCGGCACTTCAGGGCTTTGGGCCGCTGATTCCGCCTTTGTCCGAATCGATGCGCCCGTTGCGCCAGCAGGTATTTGACCGCGTGCGCGCAACTGGTTTGGTGGCGCGGGTGCAGGTGGCCAAAGATCTGGGGGTCTCACCGGCCACCGTGACCACGATTACCTCGGAATTGATCGAGGCGGGGCTGATCGAAGAGGTCGCAGCCCCGCGCGATAGCGACTCGGGGCGTGGCCGCCCTGCGGTGGCTTTGGGGGTGCGGCGCGGCGCGCATCTGGTGGCGGGCATGAAGATGTCAGACCGTGAGCAATCGGCGGTTATCGTTGATTTTGCAGGCAATTTGGTGGCCAATGAGGTGGTGCCGCGGAGGCCAGGGGCGCTGTCGTCGGCCGGCATGCTGGATGCGATCGAGTCGCTGCTGACCCGGGTCTGCGACAAAGCCGGCATTCATCGCTCGGCGCTGTCGGGGGTTGGGATTGGCTTGCCGGGCTTTATTGATAACGCCGAAGGTCTGGTGCTGTGGTCCTCGACCCTAACAGAGCGCGGGGTGGGGCTGGTGGATATGGCGCAACGTCGGCTGCAACTCCCCGTTTTTATTGACAATGACGCCAATCTGGTTGCCATGGCCGAGCTTTGGTTTGGCGCGGGGCGCAGCTTGGCGGATTTTGCGGTTGTCACCTTTGAACACGGCGTTGGCATGGGCTTTGTGATGAACCACAAGCTTTACCGCGGCGCGCGACGTTTGGGGATGGAGCTGGGCCACACCAAGGTGCAGCTTGATGGTGCGCTGTGTCGCTGCGGCCAGCGCGGTTGCCTCGAGGCCTATGTCGCCGATTACGCGCTTGCACGCGAGGCCAGCACAGCGCTGAATTGGGGCGACCGCGAGGGCCAGCCGATATCTGTGCTGCTGGAAAGTCTTTATGAGCAGGCGAAATCTGGCGATGTCACCGCCCGCAGCATCTTTCGCCGCGCAGGGCGGTATTTGGCGGTGGGGCTGGCCAATGTGGTCAATCTGTTTGACCCCTCGCTGATTATTCTGTCCGGCGAGCGGTTGAAGTTTGACTATCTTTACGCCGCTGAAACTCTGGCCGAGATGGATCATCTGGCGATCAACACAGGCCGTCCGCGCCCGCCGATCGAAATTCATGCTTGGGGCGATCTGCTTTGGGCGCATGGCGCCGCGGCGCTGGCACTGTCGTCGGTGACCGAGCGTATCCTTGCGGCAAGCCGCGAGATAGCCGCGCAATAAACCCAGTTATATCTTAGGGTTGAGAGATGCGTTGCATCTGCGGCACATGGCTAGACAGCATACCATCCGGCGCGAAAATGAAAAACAGCGCACCGAAATAGGCCAGAGCAAAAACAATGGCAGCCCCAAATGTAGCACGTTTTGCGCGGGAATTGGGCAGCGATTGGGTCATGATGATTTCCTATACACAAAGCATAGACGATGCTGGAACCCTACGCTGCGATTTTGATTCTGCAAAGAACAATCATCTACGGTTTAACTCGTGATTTATGCAAATCAGCAGCGAAAGTCGGTTTTCCTCTTGGATATCGGCCACATCGCCTGCATCCTGCTATCGGCAAAACTTTGCCGATGGGGGATTTTAAGCGATGGCGGCAGGGCGCAGGCGATGATCACGCAGAAAATGAAATATGCGTTGAAGGCCCTTTTGGTGCTGGCTGATGAGGCGGCAAGTGCGGCGCCAGCAGCCTTGACGATCGAGGCTGTGGCCAAGCGTTCGGGCACGCCCAAACGCTTTCTCGAGCATATTTTGCTGGATCTGCGCAACGCGGGGTTGATCTCGTCAACGCGGGGGCGTTCGGGCGGTTATGTGCTGATCAAGCCGCCGGCAGAGGTGTCGATTTCCGAGCTGTTGCGGCTGATTGATGGCCCGATAGCGCCGCTGCCCTGCCTGTCGCGGCGGGCCTATCAGCGCTGCGAAGACTGCGTCGACGAAGACAGCTGCCGGATTCGCAAGGTCTTTGCCGATATCTTTTGGTCGTACCTTTTGCTGATCGAGTCGCTGTCGCTGGCCGATATGCTGCGCTCGGATGCGGTGGCGGGGCAGGTTTTGGGCGTGCAAAGCTAGGCGGGGATGCGGCTTGCAAGGTATTGCGCAAATTCGAAATTTGGCCGCTCGAGGTGGCTAAGCGGCCCCGGTGCTGAAAGCCCGGCTTCGATCCCGGCATAGACTTTCTCGACGCAATCCTTGTCTTCGATATTCACATCATCAAGCAGCGCCTTGACGGTTTTCAGATAGCCCTCGGCCTTTGGATCGGCGCACCAATCGCGCGACATGCCGCCGCCATAAAGCACATTCACATGATCGGCCCCATCGGGTGTCAGGCACAGATACCAAAAATAGCCCGGCGTCAGAGTAATCATCAGCGAAGGGTAGATCGACAACAGCCAAGTGATGCGGCGCTGATCGCCCACAAGCTCTGTGTTGTCAGGATGCGCCAAAGACAGCGGAATGCTGTCGTTTTTCATGATGAAATGGTAGTTGAAGGCAGGCGAGCCTTCGGGGCAGGTCATTTTCATCAGATCAACCGACCCGCCAATGGTGCCCGCATGGCAGACCGGCAGGTGATAGCTTTCCATGAAATTCTCGGCCAGAACCTTCCAATTGGTGCGCCAGCGAAAGCTTTCGCGAAAGGTCTCGCGGTAAGAGGCCATATCCAGATATCCGACAAGGTTTTCAACCTCTTGCAAGCTTTCGCGCGGGTCGGGGGCGTCTGGGTTCAGGCTGACCATGATCCAGCCCAGCCAGTCTTGGCAGCGGATGGTTGGCAGCGCGATCTGGTCTTTGCAAAAAGCCTGATTGCCCGCCATGGCTGGGGCCCCGCGCAGCGATCCGTCAAGATTATAGGTCCAGGCGTGATAGGGGCAGACGATGGATTTGGTGGTGCCGCGCCCCTCCAGCAGCTTGGACATCCGGTGCCGGCAGACATTCGACATCGCCCGCAAGTGGCCGTCTTTGTCGCGCAGCACGATGATCGGCTCGCCGGCAATCTCCATGGTCAGATAATCGCCCGCATTTGGCAAAGCATCGGCCCGGCCTGCGCAAAGCCAGTCTTGGCCAAAAACGTGCTTTTGTTCCTGCGCCAGAAATTCGGCGCTGGTATAGACCGATTTCGGCATCGCATGCGCTTGGCTAAAGGGCACAGAGACATTGGCATGCAGCTCGGCTGCGGCAGAGGTCGGCTTGGTCATGGCATCCTGCTTTCGCAAAAGGTTCGCTTAGTTGGCGGCAAGGCGGGGCAAAGCGCAAGTCAATCTTGGCTAAGGATTGCTTGCCGTCAGGCTTTGCGCCGCCGCGATCAGCGCTTGGGTCGAGGGCAGGGTGGCGGCATAGGCGGGCCCTGTGGCGATAAAGCTGTCGGTGGCGGTCAGCCGCGCGGTTTTGGCCGCACTGCTTTCGGCAAACAGCGCCATCAACGCCTCGGCAATGCCGCCCGAGTGGCGGGTTTCATCGACGATCAGGATGTGGCGGCAGCCTTTGGTGGCAGCAAGCAGCGCTTGTGTCGGCAATGGCGACAGCCAGCGCGCATCAATGATGCGGGTGGCAAGCCCCAAAGCGGTCAGCGCGGGCAGGGCTTGCTGTGCCAGATAACAGCCATTGCCAAAGGTCACGATGGCCAGATCTTCGCCGATACCCTGCTGGCCAACCTGACCAAAGCCGATGGTCTGATCGGGGGCGGGATAGGTCTGCATCCAAGCGCCGTCTTTGTCCTCGTGCAGATCGCGCATCGGGTAAAGGGCGATGGGTTCGACGAAAACCACCAGCCGTTGCTCCTCGCGCGCCAGCCGTGCGCATTCGCGCAGCATCATCGCCGCCTCTGCGCCATTCGACGGGCAGGCCAATATCAGCCCCGGAATATCGCGCAGCACCGCCAGCGAATTGTCGTTGTGAAAATGCCCGCCAAAGCCTTTTTGATAGCCCAGCCCCGCGATGCGCAATACCATTGGGTTGCTGTATTGCCCATTCGAGAAAAATGGCAAAGTGGCAGCCTCGCCGCGCAGCTGGTCTTCGGCATTGTGCAGATAGGCCAGAAATTGAATCTCGGGGAAGGGCAAAAAGCCGTTTTGCGCCATGCCGATGGCAAGGCCTAGGATAGATTGCTCGTCCAGCAGCGTGTCGATCATCCGCGTCGCGCCAAAGCGCTGCGCAAGCTTTTGCGTCACGCCGTAAACCCCACCCTTGCGGCCAATGTCTTCGCCCATCATCACCATCTCGGGGTGGGTCAGCATCAGATCGGTCAGCGCCCAATTGATCAGCCGCGACATGATCTGCGGCTGATCCATCGCCGCCATATCCGCGCCAAAGGCGGCTGCGCGCGCGGCAGGGCTTGGGCCATTGCTGGCGGCGTTCTGGCGCTTGGGCGGGATGATCGCGGCCATCACATCGCTGGCGCTTTGCAGCTTGGGGCGCGCGGTGGCCAGATCAGACAGCCGTGCGACTTCGATCTGGGTGTCCAGATAGATCTGCAAGGCATGCTCTGCGGTCAGCGCGCCCGATTGATCCAACAGCCGCACCGCGTGCAACAGCGGGTCTTGCGCCTCTTCAGCCTCGACCTCGGCGCGCGGCAGATAGGTGGTGGGCACATCGGCCCCGGCATGGCCATAAAGCCGAATGGTTTTCAGATGCAAAAACGCCGGTTTGCGGCGGCTGCGGGTAAACTCTGCGGCCTGCTGCGCGACGCGGTAGGTCTCGAAGATATCCAAGCCATTGGCGTGGAAATAGCGCAGGCCCGGCCGGTTTGAAAACGAGGCCGCGATCCAGCCGTCAGGGGTCTTGGTGGAAATGCCAATGCCATTGTCTTCGCAGCAAAACAAAATCGGCAGCGGATGCGATTGATAGGCGGTCCATTGCGCGGTGTTAAAGGCACCTTGGGCGGTGGAATGATTGGCCGAAGCATCGCCAAAAGAGCAAAAGATCAGCGCGTCATCGGGCAGGCTTGCGTGTTCGGGCCGCGCCTTGCGGGCGGCACCAATGGCATAGGCCGCCCCCACCGCCTTGGGCAGATGGCTTGCGATGGTCGAGGTTTGCGGCGGGATGTTCAGCGCCTTGGACCCCAGCACCTTATGCCGCCCGCCTGAAATGGGGTCCTCGCGCGAGGCCGCAAAGGACAACAGCATGTCATAGGCCGGAGTTTGGCCCGGCACTTGCCCCGCACGGGCAATCTGAAACGCCGCGTCGCGGTAGTGCAAAAACGCCATATCGCTGGGCCGCAGCGCGCGCGCCACAGCCGCAAGGCCTTCGTGGCCGGATGATCCGATGGTGTAAAAGCCTTTGCCCGCCCGCTGCATCACCCGACTTTGCCGGTCAAGCGCGCGCGAGATGCAGGCGGCGCGGTAAATCTCGACCGCCACAGCCGCGCTTAAGGGGCCAGAGGCGGGCGCGCCTGCGGGAAAGTCGCGCGCGGCCACACGGCGCAGAAAGTTGTCATGAACGATATCGGCGCGGTCCATCGCAGGCTCCTGTTTTCGGCCAGACTAGCCGATTGTGGCGCGGGGATGAAGCCACCGCTTGCACCCGCCTTTCTGGCCTTAGCAGAGCATTTGCTCTGGACATAAGGAAATGCCAGCACTTCCCTGATGATACCAGATGAGGGGTCGCATCGGGCGGCCCAAAGCTATTGAAGAGGTCAGGCCATGGATGGCTATACGAACGCCAATGATATCAGCGCTGTGATCGCCGCCGATAAGGCGCATGTCTGGCATCACCTAAGCCAGCACAAGGGCTACGAATCCCCCGATGTCGATCCGCGCATCATTGTCGAGGGCAAGGGCCTGCGGGTTTGGGATGCGCGCGGCAAGGAATATATCGACGCGGTTTCGGGCGCTGTCTGGACGGTGAACGTGGGCTATGGCCGCACAAGCATCGCCGACGCTGTGCGCGACACGCTGGTCAAGATGAACTATTTTGCCGGCGTTGGCGGCTCGGTTCCCGCGGCTTTGTTTGCCGAACGGTTGATCTCGAAAATGCCGGGCATGAGCCGGGTCTATTATTCCAACTCGGGCTCTGAGGCCAACGAGAAGGTCTATAAGATGGTGCGCCAGATCTCGCACAAGCATCATGGCGGCAAGAAGTGGAAGATCCTGTACCGCGAGCGCGACTATCACGGCACCACCATCGGCACTTTGGCGACCAGCGGTCAGGCCGAGCGCGCGGCGCAATACGGGCCCTATCCTGACGGCTTTGTGATGGTGCCGCACTGCCTTGAGTATCGCAAGCAGTGGGATGTCGAAAACTACGGCGAGCGCGCAGCTGATGCGATCGAAGAGGTGATCCTGCGCGAAGGCCCAGATACCGTCGGTGCAATCGTGCTGGAACCCGTGACCGCAGGCGGTGGCGTGATCACCCCGCCCGAAGGCTATTGGCAGCGGGTTCAGGAAATTTGCAAGAAATACAACGTCTTGCTGCACATTGATGAAGTGGTTTGTGGCCTTGGCCGCACCGGCACTTGGTTTGGCTATCAGCACTACGGCATCAAGCCGGATTTCGTGACCATGGCCAAGGGTGTCGCCTCGGGCTATGCCGCGATCTCTTGCACTGTCACCACCGAAGAGGTGTTTTCGCTGTTCAAGGATGCGGGCGATACCATGTCGTATTTCCGCGACATCTCGACCTTTGGCGGCTGCACCGCGGGGCCTGCGGCGGCGCTGGAAAACATGCGCATCATCGAGGACGAAGACCTGCTGAACAACACCCTGAAGATGGGCGCGCGGGTGATGGATAACCTGAACGCGCTGATGGACAAGCATAAGGTTATTGGCGATGTGCGCGGCAAGGGGCTGTTCTGCGGCGCGGAATTGGTGGCCGATCGTGTCACCAAAGAGCCGATGGACGAAAAGAAAGTCATGGCTGTGGTGGCCGATTGCAACGCCCAAGGCGTGATCATCGGCATGACCAACCGCAGCTTGCCGGGGCTGAACAACACGCTTTGCCTCAGCCCAGCCCTGATCGCCACTGCCGATGATATCGACCAGATCACCGGCGCGATCGACAAGGCCCTGACCAAGGTCTTTGGCTGATCCTCTGATCGTCTGATCTGATAAAAACCGCCGTGCGCCCTTGGCTGCGGCGGTTTTTTCATGGCGCCAAGCGCTATCGGCCGGGGCTTGACATTCCCGCAGCCTCAGCCGCCTATAAGTCCAGCTGATCAGCCATATGAGGCCAGCCAAACGAGGCCAGCCAAACGAGGCAAGAATGTCGATCCCCGCCGAAGCCTTTGTCCTGCCTGCCGCCGCACGCGGCACGTTGCAACAACGCATCCGCCAGATGGTGACCGAAAGCGTGCTGTCGGGGCGGTTTCGCGCCGGGCAAAAGATGCCCTCGTCGCGCGGCTTGGCCGAGCATCTGGGCATCAGCCGCATCACCGTGACGCTGGCCTATGCCGAATTGGTCAGCGCCGATTATCTGTCGGCCAAGGGACGCTCGGGCTATTTCATCTCGGAAAACGCGCCGCGCGCGCCGGAATTGCCCGCCCGCGCGCCGCGCGCCGAGGGGGCCGATTTCGCGCGGCTGACGGGGGGGCGCTATTCAGGCTTTGAAACCGTGAAGCGGCCGTTGGATTGGGACAATTACGATTTTCCCTTCATCTACGGTCAGGCGGACCCAAGCCTGTTTGATCACCAAAACTGGCGGCTTTGCGCGCTGCGCGCCTTGGGGCGCAAGGATTTTGCCGCGCTGACCAGCGATATGTATGACCGCGATGATCCGTTGTTGATCGAGCATCTTCTGCGCTCGATCCTGCCGCGGCGCGGGATTGCCGCGCGCGAGGATGAGGTTTTGCTGACCATGGGGGCGCAGAACGGGCTTTGGATCACTGCGACCGCGCTTTTGGGGCAGGGGCGGCGGGCGGTGGTGGAAAATCCCGGCTATTCGGGCCTGCGCGGGATTTTGGCGCCTTCGGGGGCAGAGGTGATCTCGGTCGATGTCGATGCCGATGGGCTGCCGCCCGATGCGGTGCCCAAGGGCGTCGATGTGGTCTTTACCACCGCCAGCCACCAATGCCCGACCAATGCGACGATGCCGCTGGAGCGGCGCTTGGCGCTGCTGGAGGCGGCAGGGCGCGAGGGCTTTGTGATTGTCGAGGATGACTACGAATTCGAGATGTCGTTTCTTAAACCCGTTTCGCCGGCGCTGAAGTCTTTGGACAGCGAGGGGCGGGTGGTCTATGCGGGGTCGTTTTCGAAAAGTGTGTTTCCGGGGATGCGGCTTGGCTATCTGGTGGGGCCTGCAAGCTTTATCCGCGAGGCGCGTGCCTTGCGGCTGATGATGCTGCGCCATCCGCCCGGGCATATTCAACGCACGGTGGCCTATTTTCTAAGCCTTGGCCATTATGACGCGCTGATCAACCGCATGCGCAACGCCTACCGGCGGCGCAGGCAGGTGATGGAAGAGGCGATCCGCGAGACGGGGCTGGTGGTGGCAGGGCAGGGCGGCTTTGGCGGTTCGAGTTTCTGGATGCGCGCGCCTGCGGGGGTGGACACCGAGGTGCTGGCCGAAGCGCTGCGCGGCGAGGGCGTGCTGATCGAGCCGGGGCGGGTGTTTTTCAACCCGCAGCAGGCGCCGAAGAATTTCTACCGGCTGGGCTATTCCTCGATTTCGCCTGCGAAGATCCCCGAAGGCATTGCGCGCATCGCGGCAGCTATTCGGCGGGCCTGAGCGCGCAACCTGTAGGCCAGCGGGGCGCTGCCCCGCACCCCGGGATATTTGTGCCAAGATGAAAGCCGGTTCTGGCGCTATCGGGGTTTTATGTCTGGCCCTAAGGCGGTTTTCGGTGGCGGCATAACATCGGGGTAAGGCGCGATGCCAGAGGAGAGATTGCGATGCGGATGACCACGGAAGAAGCTTTTATCAAAGTGCTGCAGATGCACGGGATTGAACATGCCTTTGGCATTATCGGTTCGGCCTTTATGCCGATCTCGGATCTGTTTCCGCGCGCGGGGATTACCTTTTGGGATTGCGCGCATGAGGGCTCGGGCGGGATGATGGCGGATGGCTATACCCGTGCCTCTGGCAAGATGTCGATGATGATCGCGCAAAACGGGCCGGGGATTACCAATTTTGTCACTGCGGTGAAGACGGCTTATTGGAACCACACGCCGTTGCTGCTTGTGACGCCGCAGGCGGCGAATAAGACCATTGGCATGGGCGGCTTTCAAGAGGTCGAGCAGATGGCGCTGTTCAAGGATATGGTGGCCTATCAAGAAGAGGTGCGCGATCCGAGCCGGGTGGCCGAGGTGTTGAACCGCTGCATCTTGAACGCCAAGCGGATGTCGGCGCCGGTGCAGATCAACATGCCGCGCGATTATTGGACGCAAGTGATCGACATTGATCTGCCGGCGATGGTGGAGTTCGAGCGCCCTGCAGGCGGCGAGGCGGCGATTGTGGCGGCGGCGGATCTGTTGTCAAACGCCAAGTTTCCGGTGATCTTGAACGGTGCGGGCGTGGTTTTGGGCGGGGCGATTGCGGCCAGCATGGCGCTTGCCGAGCGGTTGGAGGCGCCGGTTTGTGTGGGCTATCAGCACAATGACGCCTTTCCGGGCAGCCATCCGCTGTTTGCGGGGCCTTTGGGCTATAATGGCAGCAAGGCGGCGATGGAGCTGATTGCGCAGGCTGATGTGGTTTTATGTCTGGGCACGCGGTTGAATCCGTTTTCGACCCTGCCGGGCTATGGTTTGGATTACTGGCCGAAGACCGCCAAGATCATTCAGGTTGATATCAACCCAGACCGGATTGGCCTGACCAAGAAGGTCTCGGTTGGTATTGTGGGCGATGCGCGCAAGGTGGCGGAGGCGCTGCTTGCCCATCTTTCGGCGCAGGCGGGCGAGGCTGGGCGCGAGGCCCGCAAGGCCAAGATCGCGCAGACCAAATCGGCTTGGGCGCAGGCTTTGTCGAGCATGGACCACGAAGAGGACGACGTTGGCACCACTTGGAACCAGCGCGCGCGGGCTGATAAGCCCGAGTGGATGAGCCCGCGGATGGCTTGGCGCGCCATTCAAGCCGCGCTGCCGAAAGAGGCGATTATCTCGAGCGATATTGGCAACAACTGTGCGATCGGCAATGCCTATCCGACCTTTGAGGCGGGGCGGAAGTATCTGGCGCCGGGGCTGTTTGGGCCTTGTGGCTACGGCTTGCCTGCGGTGGTGGGCGCCAAGATCGGCTGCCCCGATGTGCCGGTGGTGGGGTTTTCGGGTGACGGCGCCTTTGGCATCGCGGTGACAGAGCTGACCGCAATCGGGCGCGGCGAATGGCCTGCGATCACCCAAGTGGTGTTTCGCAACTATCAATGGGGGGCCGAGAAGCGCAATTCGACCCTGTGGTATGAGGACAATTTTGTCGGCACCGAATTGGATCAGCAGGTGTCTTATGCGGGCATTGCCAAGGCTTGCGGTTTGCAAGGCGTGGTGGCGCGCACAATGGAAGAGCTGACCGATGCGCTGCGTCAAGCGATTGTTGACCAGAAGGCGGGCAAGACCACGCTGATTGAAGCGATGATCAACCAAGAGCTGGGCGAGCCTTTCCGCCGCGACGCGATGAAGAAACCTGTCGCGGTGGCGGGGATCTCGGCGGCGGATATGGTTCCACAGCGGGTATGAACCTGCCCTTTGATCTGAGCTTTGCGGCGGCGGCCTATATGGCCGTCGTCGTTGTGGTTTCAGCCTTTGTGCGCGGCTATTCTGGCTTTGGCTTTTCGGCCATGGTGATCACGGCTTCGGGCTTGGTGACAAGCCCGCTGCATTTTGTGGCGGTTGTGGTTCTCTGCGAGATGGTGATGACGGCGCAGGCTTGGCGCGGCATTGGCGGCGATGTCGATTGGCGGCGGGTAAAGTTTCTGCTGGCGGGCGCGGCGCTGGGCATGCCCTTGGGGCTATGGGCGCTGACTTCGGTGCCGCTGCCGGTCGCGCGCGGGGTGATCTCGGGCTATGTGCTGGTGATGTGCGCGATTTTGCTGGCGGGCTGGCGGTTTCGCGCCGAGGTGACGGGGGCGGGCAATCTGGCCGCCGGCGTGATCTCGGGGCTGGCCAATGCGCCGGGGATGGGGGGCTTGCCGGTGGCTGCGTTTTTTGCCGCCCAACCGATGCCGGTGGCGGTGTTTCGCGCCAGTCTGGTCGCCTATTTCCCATTGCTCGACCTTTACGGCGCGCCTTTGTATTTCCTCAGCGGTCTGGTCAGTTGGGATACGCTTTGGGCCAGTCTGCTGACCCTGCCGATGGTGATTTTCGGCAATTGGCTGGGCGGGCGGCATTTCTTTAAAACCGATCCGCAAGAGTTCCGCCGCTTTGCCATTCTGCTGCTGGGCGCGCTGGCTTTGGCGGGGCTGATAAAGGCGGTGATCTAGATGCTATTGGTGGTCAATGCGGGTTCGTCTTCGGTTAAGGTCTCGTTGTTTGAGGGCGATATCGAGCTGCGGCGCGGGCTTGCCTCCGAGATTGGGGCGCAGGGGCATGAGGCGGCTTTGGCGGGGTTTCTGGCCGATGGCTTTGGCGCAGGGCTGAAGGCTGCGGCGCACCGCGTGGTGCATGGCGGGGCTGGGCTGACCGCGCCCTGTCGCCTGACGGATGCAACAATCGCCGCGATCGAGGCCTGCGTGCCGCTGGCGCCTTTGCACAATCCGGCCAATCTGGTGGGGATCCGGGCTATGGCAAGCCTGCTGCCCGATCTGCCGCAATATGCGAGCTTTGACACCGGATTTCACGCCAGCAACCCCGAGGTGGCGTTGGCCTATGCCCTGCCCACCGCCGAGCGCGCGCGTGGCATCAGGCGCTATGGCTTTCACGGCATCAGCTATGCGGGGCTCGTGCGGCATCTGCGCGCGACGGTGCCCGAAGGCCTGCCAAAGCGGTTGCTTGGGCTGCATCTGGGCAATGGCGCTTCGCTTTGCGCGATGGTGGACGGCGTTTCGGTCGCCACCACCATGGGCTATTCGCCGCTGGATGGGCTGACGATGGGCACACGTTCGGGCAGCATTGATGGCAATGCGGTGTTGCGGTTGGCCGAGCTGCACGGCATTGACGGTGCGACCCGGATTTTGAACCGCGAAAGCGGCTTGCTGGGGCTTGGCGGCAGCAGTGACATGCGCGCGCTGCAAGCCGCAGGCACGCCCGAGGCCGGCTTTGCCCGCGCGCATTTCGCCTATTGGGTGCAGCGCCATGCCGGCAGCATGATGGCCGCGATGGGCGGCTTGGATGCCATCGCCTTTACCGGCGGCATTGGCGAGAATGATGCCGAGATGCGGGCCCAGATCTTGAAGGGGCTGGCTTGGGCGGGGCAGGTGCCGGCCTATGTGGTGGCAGCCGAAGAAGAGCGCAGCATTGCCATCGAGGCGCAGGCTTTGATGGCGCGGGGGCTTTAGGTCTTGTTCGCGCGCTCACATGGGCTAGGGTTTGCGCAGGGGGATGCTATGCGCACTGAAATCACAGGGCTTTCTTATGGCTGAGTGGCTGTCGCCAGAGGGCTGGCAAGCCGTGCGCCTGTCGCTTTGGGTGGCATTTTGGGCGATGCTGTGCAGCCTGCCTTTGGCGGTAGCGGTGGCTTGGCTGCTGGCGCGGCGCGATTTTTGGGGCAAACAGCTGCTGAACGGTCTGGTGCATCTGCCGCTGATCTTGCCGCCGGTGGTGACGGGCTATGTGCTGCTGCTGGCCTTTGGCCGGCGCGGCCTCTTTGGCCCCGCCTTGGCCGACATCGGCATTGTGTTTTCCTTTCGCTGGACGGGGGCTGCGCTGGCGGCGGCGGTGATGGGCTTTCCCTTGATGGTGCGCGCGATCCGCCTGTCGATCGAGGCGGTCGATCTGCGGCTTGAGGCTGCGGCGCGCACTTTGGGGGCTTCGGGGATTTGGGTCTTTGTGACGGTGACGCTGCCCTTGGCGCTGCCGGGGGTGCTGGCGGGGGCGATCTTGGGCTTTGCCAAGGCGCTGGGCGAATTTGGCGCGACGATCACCTTTGTTTCGGCCATACCGGGCGAGACGCAGACCCTGCCGTCGGCGATCTATGCGGCGCTACAGGTGCCCGGCCAAGACGCAGTGGCCGCACGGATGGTTGCGGTTTCGGTGGTGCTTGCGATGGGCGCGCTGATCGCCTCCGAGCTTTTGGCGCGCAGCCTGTCGCGGCGGATCGGGGCCAGCCATGCTTGATGTCAGCCTTAAGCACCGCTTTGCCGGATTTGATCTGGATGTCGCCTTTACCGCCCCCAAAGGCCTGACGGCGATCTTTGGCAGGTCAGGTGCTGGAAAGACAAGCATTATCAACGCGGTGGCGGGGCTTTTGCAGACAGATTATGCGCAAGTGACTTTGGACGGGGTCGAGATTTCGACCTTGCCAACCCATCTGCGCAACGTAGGCTATGTCTTTCAAGAGGCACGGCTTTTCCCGCATATGACCGTGCAGCGTAACCTGAAATACGGCAGCTGGTTTCGCCCAAAGGCGGGGCGCGATTTTGACCGTGTGGTGGCGCTTTTGGGCTTGGAACCGCTGCTGGCGCGCGCGCCTTTGCATCTGTCTGGCGGCGAAAAGCAACGCGTGGCGATTGGGCGCGCGCTGCTGAGCAATCCGCAGATCTTGTTGATGGACGAACCGCTGTCGGCACTGGATGCGCCGCGCAAGGCCGAGATATTGCCCTATCTGGAACGCCTGCGTGACGAGGCGGGGCTGCCGATCCTTTACGTCAGCCACGCGCTGGCCGAGGTGGCGCGGCTGGCCACCACGATGCTGGTGGTCGAGGCAGGCCGTCTGCGCCGCATCGGCCCCACCGCCGAGGTGCTGTCGGACCCGTCCTTGGCCAATGTCTTGGGGCTGCGCGCGGCCGGATCGCTGATCACGGCGCGGCTGGTGGCGCAGGAAGACGACGGGCTGTCGCGGCTGGAAACTGCGGCGGGGCCGGTGTTCTTGCCGCGCGTTGCGGCCAGCCTTGGCGCGCTGTTGCGGCTGCGGATCCCGGCGCAGGATGTGATGATTGCGTTGCAGGCCCCGCAAGGCATCTCGGCGCTGAACGTGTTGGCGGTGCGGATCGAGGCGCTGCGGCTGGGCGAGGGGCCGGGGGCGATCTTGACGCTTGCCTTGGGCGAAGAACGCTTGCTTGCGCGCATCACCCAACGCTCGGTGGCAGCGCTTGGGCTGGCGGTGGGGCAAGAGGTGTTTGCGGTGCTGAAATCGGTGGCACTTGCACAGGGCGATATCGGCGGTTGAACGCCAAAAGCGTCGCATCAAGGCAAGTCATTGCCGCGATAGGACGACAAAGTAATCGAAGGCCGCAAAGCGCGCGCAGGAGGGACGACATGACGACGCAACCCAAGATTAACCTCTCGCCCAAGGTCTCGGACGAGGTGCGCCGCACCACCTGCTATATGTGTGCCTGCCGCTGCGGCATCAATGTGCATCTGAAATCGGGCAGCGTGTCTTATATCGAAGGCAATCGCGATCATCCGGTGAACAAGGGCGTGCTTTGCGCCAAGGGGGCTTCGGGGATCATGCAGGTCAAGGCGCCAAGCCGGTTGCGTGCGCCGCTGCGCCGGGTCGGGCCGCGCGGCTCTGGCGCGTTTGAAGAAATCTCTTGGGACGAGGCCTTGGCGCTTGCGGTCAGCTGGATGAAGCCTTTGCGCGAAACCGCGCCCGAGAAATTCGCCTTTTTCACCGGCCGCGATCAAAGCCAAAGCCTGACGGGCTGGTGGGCGCAGGCGTTCGGCACGCCAAATTACGCAGCCCACGGCGGCTTTTGTTCGGTGAATATGGCGGCGGGGGGGATCTATACCATTGGCGGCGCGTTTTGGGAATTTGGCCAACCCGATTGGGAGCGCACCAAGATGTTCGTGCTGTTTGGCGTTGCCGAAGATCACGACAGCAACCCGATCAAGATCGGTCTGGGCAAGCTGAAAGAGCGCGGTGCCAAGGTGGTGGGGATCAACCCCATTCGCACCGGCTACAATGCGGTGGCCGATGATTGGTATGGCATCACGCCGGGCACCGACGGGCTGTTGATCCTGTCCTTGATCCATTGCCTGTTGCAGGCGGGCAAGATTGATCTGGACTATCTTGCGCAATTCACCAACGCGCCTTTGTTGGTGATCGAAGACGGGCCGGAAAAGGGCCTGATCTTGAAGAACGCCGAAAGCCAGCCCTTTGTGATTGACAAGCGCACAGGCGCGCCCGCGCCTTGGGATGGTTTGGGCGTGCAGCCCGATCTGGGGGCGGTCTATCAGGGCCACCGCACGGTGTTTCAGCATATGGCCGAACGCTATCTGTTGCCCGAATATGCCCCCGAGGCGGTGGCCGAGCGCTGCGGCATTCCCGCCGCCCGCATCCGCTCTTTGGCCGCAGAACTGGCCGATGTTGCCTTTAACCAAGCCATCGAGATTGACCAGCCTTGGACCGATTTTCGCGGCAATGCCCATGCGACAATGACCGGCCGTCCGGTCAGCTTTCACGCCATGCGCGGGATTTCCGCCCATGCCAACGGCTTTCAAACCGCGCGCGCATTGCATCTGTTGCAGATCGTGCTGGGCACGGTCGAGGTGCCCGGCGGCTACCGCCTTAAGCCGCCATACCCCAAACCGGTCGAGGCCCATCCCACCCCGCATTTCACCAGCGCGCCCGGTAAGCCGCTGTCTGGCCCGCATCTGGGCTATGTGCGCGGGCCGGAAAATCTGGCGCTTTTGCCCGATGGGTCGCCTGCGCGGATCGACAAGGCCTTTACTTGGGAAAACCCGCTCTCGGCGCATGGCCTGATGCATATGCTGATCCCCAACGCCCATGCCGGCGATCCCTATAAGATCGACACGCTGTTGCTTTATATGGCGAATATGGCGTGGAATTCCTCGATGAATTCGGCGGCCGTGATGAAGATGCTGACCGATAAGACCGAAGACGGCGACTATGTCATTCCGCGCATCATCTATTCGGATGCCTATGCCTCTGAAATGGTGGCCTATGCCGATCTGATCTTGCCTGACACCACCTATCTTGAACGCCATGATTGCATCAGCCTGCTGGATCGGCCGATTTCAGAACCTGATGCGGCGGGCGACAGCATCCGCTGGCCGGTGGTCGAGCCTGACCGCGATGTGCGCCCGTTCCAATCGGTGCTGCTGGATCTGGGCGCGCGGCTGGGGCTTGCGCCCATGGTCAAGGAAGATGGCTCGCCAAAGTTCAAAGATTACGCCGATTACATCGTCAACCACATCCGCAGGCCGGGGGTGGGGCCGCTGATCGGCTTTCGCGGCGATGGCAGTGCCGAGGGGCGCGGCGATGCCAACCCCGAGCAGATCAACCGCTATATCGAAAACGGCGGCTTTTATCAGGCGCATATCCCGCCCGAGGCCAGCTTTTACAAACCCTGGAACGCGCGTTATCAAGATTGGGCGGTGGAAACCTCGCTTTACGAGACGCCGCAGCCCTATCTTTTCACCATCTGGTCCGAACCGCTGCGCCGCTTTCAGATGGCGGGCGAGGGCTTGGGCGCGCATCAGCCGCCAGACCATCTGCGCGCGGGCTTGATGCAAACCATGGACCCGCTGCCGATCTGGTATGAACCGGCCCCCGAGCCTGACTATCCGCTGCATGCGCTGACCCAGCGGCCGATGGATATGTATCATTCCTGGGGCTCGCAGAACGCTTGGCTGCGCCAGATCAGGGGGATGAACTATCTGTATCTGCCGACCAAGGTTTGGCAAAGCAACGGCTTTCAGGCCGGCGATTACGCCCGTGTCAGCTCACGCAATGGCACGATCGTGGTGCCGGTGGCGCATATGGCGGCGCTGAACGAACACACCGTTTGGACATGGAACGCGATTGGCAAGCGCAAGGGCGCTTGGGCCTTGGACGAAGACGCGCCCGAGGCGACCGAGGGGTTCTTGCTGAACCATCTGATTTCAGAGCTGCTGCCCGATCAGGGCGATGGGCGGCGCAGGTCTAATTCGGATCCTGTCACCGGTCAGGCGGCCTGGTTTGATCTGAAGGTTAAAATCGAACGCGTCGGGCCGCGCGATGAAGCCGAGCCCGCCTTCGGCGCCATCCCGCGCGCTGTGCCACAAGGAGGAGACCGGCTATGACCGCTTTGCCGCAGACCACCGCCAAGAAACTGGGGCTGGTGATTGATCTGGACACCTGCGTCGGCTGTCAGGCCTGCGTGACCGCCTGCAAGGGCTGGAACGATCAGGGCGCGGGCCTGTCTGATCAGCAGCCTTACGGCGCGGATCCGTCGGGAACCTTCCTAAACCGCGTTCACAGCTTCGAGGTGCAACCCCCTGAGGGTGAAGCACAAATCGTCAACTTCCCGCGCAGCTGTCTGCACTGCGAAGACGCGCCTTGCGTGACGGTGTGCCCCACTGGGGCCAGCTATAAACGCGCCGAGGATGGCATCGTTTTGGTCAATGAAGATGCCTGTATCGGCTGCGGGCTTTGCGCTTGGGCCTGTCCTTACGGCGCGCGCGAGCTGGATCAGGCGGCGGGGGTGATGAAGAAATGCACGCTTTGCGTTGACCGCATCTATAACGAAAACCTGCCCGAGGAAGACCGCGAACCGGCCTGCGTGCGCGGCTGTCCGACCGGCGCGCGGCATTTTGGCGATTTCGCCGACCCTGACAGCAAGGTCAGCAAACTGACTGCGGCGCGCGAGGGCTATGCGCTGATGCCCGATCTGGGCACCAAGCCCGTGAACCGCTATTTGCCACCGCGCAAAAAGGATCTGCGCCACGAGGCCAGCGTTCTGGCACCATTGTTGGACATTCAGGCCAGCGGCTTTGCCGGCTGGCTTGACCGTGTTTTGGGGAAAATCTGATGCATCCGGCACCTTCGGTTATACTCTTTTCGGTTTTCTCGGGCATGGGCTTTGGGCTGCTGGCGTTTTTGGGCTTTGGCTTTGTGCAGGCCGCTGGCTGGATCGCCTTTTTGTGGTGGGGTTTGGGCTATGGTCTTGCAGTGATTGGGCTTTTGGCGGCGAGCTTTCACTTGGGCAACCCCAAGAACGCGCTTAAGGCCTTTAGCCAATGGCGCACAAGCTGGCTCAGCCGCGAGGCTTGGGCCTCGGTTGCGACCCTGCTGCTGCTGGCACCGATGGCGCTGTCAGATTGGCTGGGCTTGGGGCTTTGGCGCGGCTTTGGCTGTCTGGGGGCGGTGCTGGCACTGGTGACGGTCTTTACCACCGCGATGATCTACACCCAAATCAAAGCCGTGCCGCGCTGGCATCATTGGAGCACGCCGCTGGTGTTTTTGGCCTTTGCGCTGACGGGGGGGGCGGTGCTGGCGGGGCTTGCGGTGGCGCAGGTCTTGCTGGCGGGGCTGGTGGCGCTGTTGCTGCTGGTTTGGCGGATTGGCGATGGGCAATTCGCGCGCGCAGGCCAAAGCATGAATACCGCCACCGGCTTGCAGGGCGAGATTTCGGTGTTCGAGCGTGGCCATACCGCAGGCAACTACCTGCTGCGCGAGATGATCTATGTGGTGGGGCGCAAACATGCGGCCAAGCTGCGCGGGCTGTCCTTGGTGCTGGTGGGGCCGCTGCCGGCGCTGGTGCTGGCGCTGTCGGGGCTGGCGGTTTGGGGCTTTGCGGTGGCGGCGCTGCTGCATCTGATCGGCGCTTTGATGGTGCGCTGGTTGTTTTTCGCCCAAGCCGAGCATGTTGTTGGGCTATACTACGGTGCAAGATAAGGCTGGGGGCGCAAGATAAGGCGGGGTTATGCTGCGAGCGATTGTTGCGAGTGTTTTGATTGCCCTGTCGCTTGCGGTGCTGGAATATGCCCGCTGGGGCGTGCAGATCGGCAGCTTTCAGGTCGGGCAAACCCCTGTCACCGAATATGCGCAGCGCGGCGCGGATGGCCCTGTGGTGGTGGTGGCGCACGGCTTTGCCGGATCGCAGCAGATGATGCAGGGCTATGCGCTGCCGCTGGCGCAGGCGGGGTATCGGGTGTTTGTGTTTGAATTTCTGGGCCATGGCCGCAATCCAGCGCCGATGTCGGGGGATGTGACGTCGGTGGATGGCACCACGCGGCTGTTGGTCGATCAAACCCGAGCGGTGATTGATGCGGTGTCGCCAAGCACGGGGCAGGTTGCTTTGCTGGGCCATTCGATGGCGACCGATATCTTGCTGCGCGCCGCCAAGGGGCGCAGCGACATCGGCCCGATGGTGCTGATTTCGGCCTTTTCCAACGAGATGACCGCGCACTATCCGGCCAATCTTTTGCTGGTCGCAGGCGCTTGGGAGCCGGGTTTGCGCGACTTTGGCCTGCGTGCCTTGCGCATGGTCGCAGCGGATGCGCCCGAAGGCAGCACGGCGCAAAGCGGCGATGTGATCCGCCGCGCGGTGGCGGCGCCCTTTAGCGAACATGTCTCGGTCTTGCACAGCCGCCGCGCGCGGGCCGAGGCGGTTTCTTGGCTGAACCTTGCCTATGGCCGCAGCGCAAGTCCGGCGATTGTGCCAACGGGCTGGGCGATCTTGGGGCTGCTGGCGGGGCTGGTGCTGCTGTTTCGCCCGATTGCGGCCTTGCTGGCTCTGCAAAGCCGCGCGGTGCTGGCGCCAAGCGGTAGGCAAATGGCGGCTTTGCTGATTTTACCGGCGCTGATTGCGCCGCCGATTGCGGTATGGGTTGATCCGCAGGTGCTGCCGGTGCTGGTGGCCGATTATCTGGGGCTGCATCTGTTTCTCTATGGTTTGCTGCAACTGGCGATGCTGGCGCTTTGGCGGCTGCTGGATCTGCGGCTGAATTGGGCGGGCTTGGCGCTGTTGCTGGGCTGGTGCGCGGTCTTTGGTCTGGGGCTGGACCGCTATGCGGCGAACTTTTGGCCCACCACGGGCCGGCTTTGGATCATTGCGGTGCTAAGTCTGGGCGCTGTGCCCTATATGCTGGCCGATTGCGCGCTGACAGCGCAAGCGGGGCTGGCGCGGCGCTTTGCGGTGCGGGCGGGGTTTTTGGCCTCATTGGGGTTGGCGGTGGCGCTGGATTTCAAGGGGCTGTTTTTCCTCTTGCTGATCGCGCCGGTGATGGTGCTGTTCTATCTGGTCTTTGGCAGCATGGGGCGCGAGGTGTCGCGCCGCAGCGGGCCAATGGCTGCGGGGCTGGCGTTGGGGGTGGTGCTGGCTTGGGCCTTGGGCGTCAGCTTTCCGCTGTTTCAAAGCTAGGCTGCGGGGTCGCTTAGCGCCAGAAAGTCAAAGATCAGCGGTGCGACTTTTTCGGCCGCCTCTTCGTGCAGCAGATGGCCAAAGCGGGGCAGGTTGACCCAGCGCGCATTTGGCAACGCTTTGGCTGCGGCTTGCGAGACCGAGGCCGGCACCGCGCGATCCCCCGCCGAGCTGATCAGCAAGACCGGCAGCTTTTGCCGCGGCAGTGCTGTCAGCAGGCCATCCAGTTGCCATTGCGCCATCATCGCCAAAGTTGCCGCAACATGGCTGGGCATGCGCAACAGCCGCAGATATTGCGCCTCGCCGGCAGGCTCGATCCGCGATCCGGTGGCCAGCAACAGCTGATGCGTCTGCGCAGGCGTGCCCGCGATTTTGCTGAACAGCTGTGCAATCAGCGGCGTCATCGCCAAAAGCCGCGCCATGATCGGATAGAACAGCCCCGCAGCACCTTCGAAATTGCCCAAGGCCGCGTTCAGCCCAACCACTGCGCGCAGCGGCATGATCTCGGCCAATCGCAGCGCCAGTGCCGCCCCCGCCGAATGGCCGATAATGACCTGCGGTTGCCAGCCTTCTTGTTCGCACAGCGCTTTAAGATCGTCGGCCATGTGGTTCAAACCACAGCGAGATTTCGCACCCAGCACGCTAAAACCCTGACCGGGCAGATCCACCGCAATCACCCGATGCGAGGCCGTCAGCAGCGGGATCAGATGGCGAAAGCTGTGGCTGGCCCCGCCCGCGCCATGGATCAGCAGCAGCAGCGGCCCCGCGCCCAAATCTTGCACATGCCACAGATGCGGGCGGCAGGCGATATGGCGCGAGGCGCTGCGAAACGGCCAGTCAGAGGGGATCGCCAGCGCCCGCATTCAGCCCCCCAAGGCGGCTTGCAGCACGCCAGACAGCCGCTGCGCATCGGCGCGCGGCAGCGGCAGATAGGGCGCATCCAGCACCAAAGCCATCTGGCGCAGCGCCGGTTGTGGGCGGTTGGCAATGTCGATCACCAGCGCGGGCAGGCCTTGCAAGCGCAGCGCGCGGGCGATTTGCAGACTGTCCGCCTCGGCCTGCGCGCGGTCTGCGCGACCATCGAGGGCGATATTGCCGCGCCCATCGGTCAGCAGCGCCACCGTGGGCGTCATGCCGCGCGCGCGGGCCTGTTGCGCCAGATCAAAGGCCATGCGCAGCCCTGCGGCCAAGGGCGTGCCACCGCCCCCCGGCAGCCCCGCCAGCCGCCGCTTGGTTTGCACCAAAGACCGCGTCGGCGGCAAGATCAGCTCGGCGCTTTGGCCGCGAAAGGCGATCAGCGCGACATGATCGCGCCGCGCATAGGCCTGTGCCAACAGCAATTCGACCGCCCCCTTGGCCTCGGCCAGCCGCGCAAAGGCCGAAGAGCCCGAAGCATCCACCGCAAAGATCAGCACCCGGTCCGAGCTTTGTTGATAGCGTTTGATCCGCAGATCGGATTTGCGGATTTCCAGCCGCGCCGCGCCCGCCTCGCGGCGACGCAGCGGTTGCCAAGGCGCTGCGGCGCGCAGGGTGGCGACAAGGTCGATGCGCTTGCCCGCCCCCGGCGTGCCGGCAAGCGGCGGCAGTGGGCGGCCGCGATGGTTGCCCTTGCGCGCAGCGCCGGTGCCGCTGCCCTTGGCGCTGCGGGCGGCCTTGCCTGCGGCCAGTTGCGCCAAAAGATCGGCGGGCAGGGCTGCGCGAATGGCCTCGAGCAAGACATCCTCGGGCAGGCGGTCTTCTTGCGGTTCGGGCGGGCTGTCCTCGCCGGCCTCGCCCTCGGGCGGCGGCGGTGGCGGGGCTTGTTCGGGCTCGGCTTCGGGGGCTTCGGCGGGCAGATCGCCGCGATGGGCCAGCACCAGTTCGGCCGCATGGCGCAGGGTGTCGTCCGAGGCTATATCCTCGCCGCGCCAAGCCGCCAGCGCGCGGGCCGCACAGATCGCAAGCCGCGGCGCGCGCAGCGAAGGGATGCCCATAGCAAAGGCAACCTTTGTCAGGCTTTCCAGGGCCTTATCCGGCAGGCGCACCGCCGCAAGGCGCGCGCGGGCGGCGGCAATTTCGCCTGCCTCAAAGCTTAGGCCTTCGGTGTCAGACCATGCCAGATCTGACAGGTCCAGAAACAACCCCAGCCGATCGGCAAGCGCTGCGGGCAGGCCTTCATCGGGGTCTGCGCCTTCGTCCAGTGCAATCAGACAGGGACCTTGGGTGTCGAGCCACAGCGCCAGCCGTGCCGACAGCCCGGCCGGTGACCTTTCGGCCATGGTCAACAGCAGCGGCGTCGGATCGGCCAAAAGCCCTTTGCTGCGGATCAGATGGCCCGCGGCAAGGGTCGCGGCCAGATCGACGCCACCAAACAGCGAGGCGTCGTCAATGCCGGGATGCAGGCGGCGCGCAGGCGGCAGCGCTGCGGTGACACGCGCGCGCAGATCTGAGGCCCGCGCCCGCAGCCACAGCCCCTTGACGCCCGCAGGGTCCACCGCCAGCACCGCAAGCGCTGTTTGCACCCGTGCCCATGGCGACAGCGGCTGGCTCACGGCAGGGTTTCGGCAAGGATACGGGCGACGCGCGCGCCCGAGCCTGCCTCATCCAGCGGATCGCGGCGCAAGCGGTGCGACAGGGTGCTGGTGGCCACGGTTTTCAGATGGCTGCGGCTGACGGTTGCATCCCCCTCATAGGCCGCCTGCGCGCGGGCTGCGCGCAGCAGTGTCAACTCGCCCCGCAGGCCGTCGGATCCAAGGGCGATACACAGCGAGGCGCAATCATGCAGCACGGTATTGGGGGTTTTCAGCCCACCAAGCGCTGCCCTTGCCGCCAAAATCGCTTTGCGCAGGGCGCTGTCCTTGGCGCGCCATTTCTTCATAAAGGCGGCGGTGTCGTTTTCATAAGCGTCGCGGCGGCGCATCACCTCGACCCGAGTTTCAACATCGCGCGGCGAGCGCACCTCGACCGAAAGGCCAAAGCGGTCCAGCAGTTGCGGGCGCAGCTCGCCCTCTTCGGGGTTGCCAGAGCCCACCAGCACAAAACGCGCGGGGTGGCGGATCGACAGGCCTTCGCGTTCAACCACGTTTTCGCCCGATTGCGCCACATCCAGCAAAAGATCGACGATGTGATCCTCCAGCAGGTTGACCTCGTCGATGTAAAGATAGCCGCGATTGGCGCGCGCAAGCAGCCCCGGCTCAAAGGCCTTTTCGCCGCGTGTCAGCGCGCGTTCAATGTCCAAGGCCCCCACAACGCGGTCTTCGGTGGCCCCCAGCGGCAGATCAATCACCGGCGTCGGGCGCTGCACCAATTTGCGCAGCCCTGTGCCTGCCCATGCGGGCACATCTTCAGGGCGGACCGAATTGACTGGGCAGCCTTCAACGGCGGTGATTTCAGGCAAAAGCGCGGCCAGCGCCCGCACAGCGGTCGATTTGCCGGTGCCGCGATCGCCAAACACCAGCACGCCGCCGATGCCGGGGTCGATGGCGGTCAGCACCATGGCTTGTTTCATTGCCTCTTGGCCAACGATTGCAGAAAACGGGAAGGGCTGGCTCATGCGGCGTCCTTTGGAGCGATGGGATATTTGCCGTCCCAGCTTCCCCATTCATCCAGAATGCGAAAGCGGGCGTAGAGTTCTTCGGAAAACCAATTCTCGGCGCGCACGGCGGCAATGGCGCGGCCATGCGGGCCATCGCCACGCGCGAAATTGGCCATGCTGGCGGCATCGGGCCAGATGGAAAAGGTCACCTGATGCAGCAAGGGCACTTCGCCGATGCCGATTTTAAAGATCACATTGGGGTCTTGGCCGATCACCGCCGAGATATCGGGCACGCGCTGCCAAAACTGCAAGAACCGCGAGGCGCGCATGCTGGCGCGGGTCAGCGCAACGATAGGGCCATCGGCTGCGGCCCCAGTCGGGCTAAACGGCGCCACGCCCGCCCATTTGCCGCGCGCCGAGGTGGGTTCCAGCAGCACCGTCCAGCTTTCGCTGGATTTCGCTCGCCAGCGTTGAAATACGGCGGCGTTTTGCAGCCTATCGCGCGCGGTGGCCGCATCGGGCCAGGTTGCAAGGATCGCCCAGACAGCCGTATTGGGGCGCGGCGTAAAGCCTTCGCCGGTGCCCGAGCCGCAAAGCTTGTAAAATCCGACCTCTGGCATCCGCATAAAGGCCAGCCGCGCCGCGCCCATTTGCCCAAGCACCCACAGCCGCGCGGGCAGCGAGGCAAAGCGAAACAGGCTGAGTGATGCGGTATTGATGGCGGCCTCTCCTTGATCTGTCACAATAGTCTGACAGTTTTTTGCGGCAATTCAAGGTGGAGTGTTAAAATTATGCAGCACAAAGGCAAGTGTTGTAAATTAAACTAGACAGTATATCGTGAGGCTATGGTGATTCAGACTCAACCCCTTTCGACGCCGCAGCCAGCCTCTTTGGGGGCAGAGGCGATTGTGATTGGTGCAGGGCTTGGCGGTTTGGCCGCAGCCATGCGCCTTGGCGCCAAGGGCTACCGCGTGACCGTGGTAGACCGGCTTGATATGCCGGGTGGGCGCGGATCTTCGATCAGCCAAGGCGGGCATCGCTTTGATCTGGGGCCAACGATTGTCACCGTGCCGCAGGGCTTGCGCGAGCTTTGGGCCGATTGTGGCCGCGAGTTTGACCGCGACGTCGATCTGCGCGCGCTGGACCCGTTTTACGAGATTCGCTTTGAAGACGGCTCGCACTTTACCGCCCGCCAATCGGACGAAGCGATGCGGGCCGAGGTGGCGCGGCTGTCGCCCGGCGATCTGGCGGGCTATGACAAATTCCTGCGCGACAGTGAAAAACGCTATTGGTTCGGCTTTGAAGATCTGGGCCGCCGCTCGATGCACCGCTTTGTCGATCTGCTGAAGGTGCTGCCAACCTTTGCGATGCTGCGCGCGGATCGTTCGGTCTATGCCCATGCGGCCTCGCGGGTGAAAGACGAACGCCTGCGCTTTGCGCTGTCGTTCCACCCGCTGTTTATCGGCGGCGATCCGTTTCATGTCACCTCGATGTATATTCTGGTCAGCCATCTCGAGAAATCCTTTGGCGTGCATTACGCCATGGGCGGGGTGGGTGCGATTGCCGTGGCGATGGCGGGGGTGATTGCGGCACAGGGCGGGCAGTTGCGGCTGAACGCCGAGGTCGATGAGATTTTGATCGAAAACGGTCGCGCCAAAGGCGTGCGGCTGCTGGGGGGCGAGGTTTTGGCCGCCGATGTTGTGGTCTCGAACGCCGATGCGGGTCATACCTATGACCGGCTTTTGCGCAATCAGCCCAAAACCCGCTGGACCAAGGCAAAGCTTGCGCGCAAACGCTGGTCGATGGGGCTGTTCGTTTGGTATTTTGGCACCAAGGGCACCAAGCTGAAATGGCCCGATGTTGGCCATCACAGCATTCTGGTGGGGCCAAGATACAAAGAGCATATCCGCGATATCTTTATCCGGGGGCGTCTGGCCGATGACATGAGCCTTTATGTCCACCGGCCCACCGTCACCGACCCTTCGGCAGCGCCTGCGGGGGATGACACGTTTTACGCGCTCTCGCCCGTGCCGCATCTGGGCATCGGCAGCACCGATTGGGAGACCGAGGCCGAGCCCTACCGCCAAAAGATGCAAGCGATGCTGGAGGCACGGCTGTTGCCGGGCTTGGGCGATCATCTGAGCGAGCAGTTGGTCTTTACCCCCAACAGTTTTGAAACCCGTTACCTTTCGCCCTATGGCAGTGGCTTTTCCATCGAGCCGCGGATTTTGCAATCGGCGTGGTTTCGCCCGCATAATGTCTCGGAAGAGGCGAAGGGGCTTTATCTGGTTGGGGCGGGCACCCATCCCGGTGCGGGCTTGCCGGGGGTTGTGGCTTCGGCCGAGGTTTTGGGCAAATTGGTGCCAGACGCGCCTTTGGGCCGCCGCCAAAGGCTGGCCGCAGAATGATCGCGCCCGCCGATCTTGCCCATTGCCGCGATGCGATCCGCACAGGTTCGCTGTCGTTTCATGCGGCCTCCAAGCTTTTGCCCGCACGGGTGCGCGATCCGGCGCTGGCGCTTTACGCCTTTTGCCGCTTGGCCGATGATGCGGTCGATGACAGCGACGACAAAGCGCCTGCGGTGCTGGGGCTGCGCGACAGGCTGGATCTGGTCTATCAAGGCCGTCCGCGCAATGCCGCCGCCGACCGCGCCTTTGCCGCTGTGGTCGAGGATTTCGAGATGCCGCGCGCCCTGCCGGATGCCTTGCTTGAAGGGCTTGCATGGGATGCCTGCGGGCGGCGCTATGACACCCTGTCGGATCTGCACGGCTATTGCGCGCGGGTTGCAAGTGCGGTTGGCGCAATGATGTGTGTGCTGATGCGGGTGCGCTGTGCGGATGCGCTGGCGCGGGCTTGCGATTTGGGCTTGGCGATGCAGCTGACCAATATCGCGCGCGATATTGGCGAGGATGCGCGGGCAGGGCGGCTGTATTTGCCGCTGCAATGGCTGGAGGCCGAGGCGATGAGCCCCGCCGATCTGCTGGGCAATCCGGTGTCAGACCCGCGCAGCCGGCGGCTGACGCGGCGGTTGCTGCAAGAGGCGGATGCGCTTTATCTGCGCTCTGAGGCCGGCGTTGCGGCCTTGCCCTTGGGCTGCCGTCCGGGGATTTATGCCGCGCGCCATGTCTATGCGGGCATCGGCGGCGCTGTGGCGCGGCAGGGCTATGACAGCATCTCGGCGCGGGCGCGCACCACGGGGCGGCAAAAGCTGGGCTGGCTGGGGCTGTCGCTGCTGCGCTCGGGCGTCTCGGCCGTGGTGCCGAAATCGGCGGTGCTGCATGCGCCGCCCGTGCCCGAGGTGGCATTTCTGGTCGAGGCCGCCGCCCGCAGACAGGCGCGTTTCAGCCGATCCGAGGCGCTTTTTGCGACATTGTCGCAACTCGAGGCCAAAGATCGCGCGCAAAGGCCCTTGGATCGTGCAAGCGCATAACATAGCTATGGGGCAGCTTTTGGGGGCCCTGCGATGCATTGGACAATCTTTCTGACCTATCTTGGGGCCTGCGCTGCGGCGGGGGCGACGGGGGCGATGATCCGTCCGGGCGAGTGGTATGACAGCTTGAAAAAACCCAGCTGGACGCCGCCGCCTTTTGTGTTCCCTCTGGTTTGGACCACGCTTTATGTGCTGATCTCGATTGCGGGGATGCGGATTGCGCTGGCTGCGGGCAATCAAAACGCGGTGGCGCTGTGGTCTTTGCAGATTGCGCTGAACACGCTGTGGACGCCGGTCTATTTTGGCCTGCACCGGATCAGGGCGGCGATGGGGGTGATGGTTTGCCTTTGGGCGGCGGTTGCGGCCTGCACTTGGACCTTCTTTGGCGTTGATTTTTGGGCGGGGCTGTTGTTTTTGCCCTACCTTGTCTGGGTAACGATTGCGGGCGCGCTGAATTTCACCACGCTGCGGCTAAATCCAACCCAAGCCTAGGGCCATTTGGCCCGGCGTGGCACCCGCACCGCCAGCATCGCCTTGACCACTGGCGATCGAAAGCGGCCCAGATCCAGCGCCTCATGCACGCCGCAAACGGTTTCGCCTTCGATCTGGGTTTGCACCAAAGACCGGCTGTAAAACGGCGCATCCAGCAGGGCCTTGGTCTGGCGCGGCGTGGCGCCTGCATCGCAGCGCGTCTCGCGGCTGACCTGCCAGCCGGTGCGCCCCAGCCGGCTCAGCGGCGGCGGGGTGATTTGCTGCGCGCTTCCGTCGGCGGCGAAATCCAAGCCAAGCGCAAGCGTGCTGCCATCGGCGCGAATGCCGTCATAAAAGCAAGTGGTGCCGCCATTGCCGCGCGGATAGCGCCCCCAAGTCCAGCGCTTGAAATCGGCCTCAAGCGCTGCATTGCCGAAATTGGCGTCGAAATAGCCGTGCCCGCTCCAGCTGTGACCTTGGCTCAGGTCAACCTCGATGCGGGCCGAGGGCGCAAAGGGCCGCCAGATATGGCCGCCGTCAGGGGTCAGGGTGGCCTCGACCTCGGTCACGGCTGAAGGCGTCAGCCGGATCTGGCCGCGCACTCGCGACACCAAGGGCAAAGACGATATCTCGTTGACATCAATCACCAATGTGCCGCTTTGCCACTGCATCCGGCTGGGGCCAACCTGCAAGCTGTCGCGGCTTTGGCGCAGCGCATCGCGGCCACGGTCGGTCATGGTAAAGCGGCCGCCGGGGCCATAGGTCACCACATTGATGCAGCAGTGATTGGCCGGATCGCGCCTGCCAGACCAAGCATACCACGGCGAGAACACCGAGCCGATAAAGCCGATTACGCTTAGCGCGCGCGTCCCATCGGCCGAGACCCCGTCGATATACCACCAGGCATAGCCATCTGGCGCGACGTCAAGGCTGAAGTCAGGTCGCTCAAGATCGCTTCGGCCGCATGCTTGCCGGACAAGGCCGCCATCGGCACCCCCGCTCCGGGATGCGCGCCGCCCCCCGCCAGATAAAGCCCCGTCAGCTTGCTGCGCGCGCGCGGCCGTTGAAAGCTTGCCAGCGCCCCCTGTGGACTGCGGCCGTAAAGCGCCCCCTGCGAGCCCGGAAACAGCGTCGCGAACCCCTGCGGCGTCATCAAGGCCTGATCGGGTGGCGCTTGGTCGAAGCTCAGCCCGAAGCGGGCCAGTTGCGGAAAGGTCTTGGCGCGACATTGTGATACCTCTTGCGGCGAAAGCGTGGATTTGGCCGGTGCGTTCATGATGATCTCGAACCGCTCGGGTCCGGTGGGGGGCTGCGCGCTGCGGTCTTGGGCGCAGACATAAAGCGTCGCTTCGTGCGGCATCTGCCCTGCGGCAAGGGGGCCGAATTCTTGCTGCGGATCGCTGCAAAAAAACACATTGTGATGAATCAGATCCATAGCACTTGGGGTGGCTGCAAAGCTCCAGACCCAAGCCGAGAGGCTGCGCGGATGAGCGGTGGCAGGGCGCAGGGCTTGCTGCGCGCCATTGCCCAAAAGCCCCGCCAGAAGCGCCGCCGGATCGCCGTTAAACACCACCGCATCGCAAGAATAGGTGCGGGTATCCGACAGTGCCACCCCCGTCACCCGCCCGGCTTGGCGCAGAATTTTCTGCGCAGCCAGCCCATATCTGATCTGCACCCCCAGCCGCGTGGCCAGATCCGCCAGCGCGCGCGCAAGCATGCCCATGCCGCCCTGCACCGCCCAGACGCCGCGCGCCTCGGCCTGCCAGATCAGCGACAGCACCGCAGGTGCTGTCTGCGGCAGCCCGCCCACATAGGTGGCATAGCGGCCAAACAGCTGGCGCAGGCGCGGGTCGCTAAAGCTGTGCTCAAGCTGGCGCGCAAGGCTGCGGTTGCGCAAAACCACGGGCCAGATTGCCGGAGATTTCAAGCTATTCAACGCGATAGCGCCAAGGTTTGGCTGTGCCGCCTGCATCATCGGCGCGTCAAAGGCGCGGTAAAGCTGATCGGTCAGGCGGTGAAAGCAGATAAATTCGGCCTCGGATTTTTGCCCCGAAAAGGCAGCAATCGCCGCCGCACTTGCCTCGGGGTCGGCAAAAAGATCAAGCCTGCTGCCATCGAGCCACCAATGCCGCGCAAGGATCGGCTGGGCAATCAGGGTTAGATGATCTTCCAACCGCTCGCCTGCGGCGCGAAACAGATCGTCAAAGACCGAGCGCAGCGTCAGCACGGTGGGGCCTGCATCAATCGGGCCTGCAAGGCTGGGCAAGCAGCGCATCTTGCCGCCCGGCGTCGCCTGCGCCTCGATCACCGTCACCTCTTGCCCCGCCAGCGCCAGCCGGATCGCCGCGCAAAGCCCGCCGATGCCCGCACCGATCACTGCAATTTTTAAGGCCTCTGGATGGCGCTGCATTTTTAGATCTCCCCAAGTCTGATTGTTGACTCAAGTGAAGAAACTGTCCAGTATGATTTACAGAAATCTGTCAACTTAAAGTGACAACTGGTCTAACCCAGCGGCGAAAGGGAATTTCATGTCGATCACGGCGCGATTGGATGCTGCCACGGCTTCGGTGATAGCGCGGGCGATGGGTGGGGCGGATGCGCCCAGCAAATTGGCCTCGGCGCTGCATTATGCGGTGACGCCGGGTGGGGCGCGGATCAGGCCGACGATCCTGTTGTCGGTCGCGATGGCCTGCGGCGATGATCGCCCCGCGCTGGCCGATGCGGCGGCGGTGGCGCTCGAGCTGATCCACTGCGCCAGCCTTGTGCATGACGATCTGCCCTGCTTTGACGACGCCGATCTGCGCCGTGGCAAGCCCAGCCTGCACCGCGCCTATTCCGAGCCGCTGGCGGTGCTGGCGGGTGACAGCCTGATCGTGCTGGGCTTTGATGTGCTGGCCGAGGCTGCTGGGGCAGATGCCGACCGCGCGCTCAAGCTGATCCGTGTGCTGTCCAAGCGCACCGGCATGCCGCATGGCATCTGCGCGGGGCAGGGCTGGGAAAGCGAGGCGCAGGTCAATCTGTCCGCCTATCACCGCGCCAAAACCGGGGCTTTGTTTATTGCAGCCACCCAGATGGGCGCGCTGGCCGCAGGGCAGGACGCCGAGCCTTGGGAGGAATTGGGCGCGCGGATTGGCGAGGCGTTTCAGGTGGCCGATGATCTGCGCGACGCGCTTTATGATGCCGAAACCTTGGGCAAGCCCGTGGGCCAAGATGCCGCCCATGACCGCCCCAATGCGGTCAGCGCTTATGGCGTGCAGGGGGCGATCCGTCAGTTGAAGGATATTTTGGGCGGGGCCATTGCCTCGATTCCGTCTTGTCCGGGCGAGGCGATGCTGGCTGATATGGTGCGCCGCTATGCCGAACGCATGACCCCTGTTGCCCCCGTGCTGCATCAAGCTGCGGCGCGCCGCTGATATGGTTGCTTTACTCGATGTGAAATCTGCGCCGCGCGACTGGCTGTTGCGGCTTGCCGCCTCGCGCAAATTTCAGTCCTGGGCGGCGCGGGTGCCGCTGCTGCGGCGCGTTGCGCGGGCTGAAGGGGCTGCGATGTTTGATCTGGTCGCGGGCTTTGTGAATGCGCAAGTGCTGATGGCCTTGGTGGAGCTGAATATCTTGGCGCTGCTGCTGCGTGGGCCGGTCGAAGTGCGGCAGGTGGCGGGCATTTGTGCGGTGCAAGAAGACCGCATGCAGGTTTTGCTGCAAGCGGGCGCGGGGCTTGGGCTGCTGAAACGGCACCGCGATGGCCGCTTTGGCTTAAGTTTGCGCGGCGCTGCCCTGTTGGGCGTGCCGGGGCTCGAGGCGATGATCCGGCACCACCGCGCGCTTTATGCCGATTTGGCCGATCCGGTGGCGTTTTTGCGCGGCGGCCAGCAGACCCAGCTTTCGCAATTCTGGCCCTATGTCTTTGGCGCCGAGGGCGCGCGCGATGCGGCGGTGACAGCGACCTATTCAACGCTGATGGCGCAAAGTCAGGTGCTGGTGGCCGAGGATACTTTGGCGATGGTCAATCTGTCGGGGGTCAAGCGGCTGATGGATGTCGGCGGCGGCACTGGTGCGTTTTTGGCGGCGGTGGCGGTGGCGCATCCGCAGATGCAGCTTGATCTATTGGACCTGCCCGCAGTGTTGCTTGGCGCGCAGGCGCAGCTGGCTCAGGTGGGGCTAGAGGCGCGCGTCACTCTGCGGCCCGGCAGCTTTCGCGACGAGGCTTTGCCGCAGGGGGCCGATGCGATCAGCCTGGTGCGGGTGCTTTACGATCATGATGATTCGACCGTGGCGCGCTTGCTGGCGGCTGTTTACGCCGCATTGCCTGCGGGGGGGCGGCTTGTGATCTCGGAGCCAATGTCGGGCGGGGCGGTTCCTGATCGCAGCACCGATGTGTATTTTGCAATTTACACTTTGGCGATGCAAACTGGCCGCACCCGCTCTGCTGCCGAGATTTCGGCGCTTCTTCAGGCTGCTGGCTTTGTAAATATCTGTTCTAAAACAGGTTTTCGTCCATTTGTCACTTCGGTTGTCACCGCAGAGCGCGCGGGTCTCTAAAGAGTTCTTTGCAAAAGTGTCTATTTTATTTGACAGATGTTACTGTAAGTTTAAAGTGACATATAGGAAGTGACATTCGACAGAATCTGCTCTTGGGTTCTTACAAGCTGTCACGGGGAGAGATCGTGAAAACCAACGCCGTCATCTTGTCTGGCCCAAAAGACCTCGCCCTTGGCGCGGTGGCGCTGATGCGTCCGGCGGCGGGCGATGTGGTGGTTGCGGTGGCGCATTCGGGGATTTCGACCGGCACGGAAAAGCTGTTCTGGTCTGGCACGATGCCGCCCTTTCCGGGCATGGGCTATCCTTTGGTGCCGGGCTATGAGGCGGCCGGAGAGGTTGTTGAAGCGGGCGCCGAGTCGGGCTTTAGCGTCGGCGACCACGTTTTTGTGCCGGGGGCGAATTGCTTTGAGGCCAATGAAGCAGGCCCCGTGCGCGGCCTGTTTGGTGCGGCTTCGCAGCTTTTGGTGACGCAGGGTGCGCGGGTGACGCGGATTGATCCGGGCTTTGGCGCGCAGGGGGCTTTGCTTGCGCTGGCTGCCACCGCGCGGCATGCGCTTGCAGGTTTTGACCGTGCGCTGCCCGATCTGATTGTGGGTCACGGCGTTCTGGGCCGGCTTTTGGCGCGGCTGACCGTGGCCGCGGGCGCGCCTGCCCCCACGGTGTGGGAGACGAATTCTGCCCGTCACGCCGGTGCCATGGGCTACGAGGTTGTGCAGCCTGACGCCGATCCGCGCCGCGATTATAAGGCGATCTATGATGCCTCGGGCGCGCCGGATTTGCTGAACACGCTGATCGGCCGTATCGCCAAGGGCGGCGAAGTGGTGCTGGCGGGGTTTTACACAGCGCCTTTGTCCTTCAACTTTCCACCCGCTTTCATGAAAGAAGCCCGTCTGCGCATCGCCGCAGAATGGGCGGCTGATGATCTGACCGCGACAAGGCAACTTGTTGAATCGGGGGCGCTTTCCCTAGACGGGCTGATCACACATACCGCCCGCGCCGATCAGGCGACCGGCGCTTACGAGACGGCATTTACCGATCCTGACTGCTTGAAAATGATCCTCGACTGGAGGGGCCACGCATGACTCTTGATATTCCAAATCTGAAAGATTTCGACGCGCGCTTGCGTGAAGAGGCCGCCGAACCGACACTAGAGGTGCCGCAAGGCGAGCCGACCAAAAAGACCCAGATCATCGCGATCTATGGCAAGGGCGGCATCGGCAAAAGCTTTACGCTGGCCAACCTAAGCCACATGATGGCCGAGATGGGCAAGCGGGTGCTGCTGATTGGCTGCGATCCGAAATCGGATACCACCAGCCTGCTGTTTGGCGGCAAGGCCTGCCCGACGATTATTGAAACTTCGACCAAGAAAAAGCTGGCCGGAGAAGAAGTTAAGATCGGCGACGTCTGCTTTAAACGCGGCGGCGTCTTTGCGATGGAGCTGGGCGGCCCAGAGGTTGGGCGCGGCTGCGGCGGGCGCGGGATCATCCACGGCTTTGAGCTGTTGGAAAAGCTGGGGTTCCACGATTGGGACTTTGACTATGTGCTGCTTGATTTCCTTGGCGATGTGGTCTGCGGCGGCTTTGGCCTGCCGATTGCCCGCGATATGGCGCAAAAGGTCATTCTTGTTGCCTCGAACGATTTGCAAAGCCTTTATGTTGCCAACAACGTCTGCTCGGCCGTGGAATATTTCCGCCGTTTGGGCGGCAATGTCGGCATCGCAGGCCTGGTGATCAATAAGGATGATGGCACGGGCGAGGCGGCTGCCTTTGCCGAAACCGTCGGCATCCCCGTGCTGGCCGCGATCCCGCAAGACGAAGATCTGCGCCGGAAAAGCGCGAATTATCAGATCGTTGGCAGCTATGAAAGCCAATGGGGTCCGATGTTTGCAAGCCTTGCCGAGGCTGTGGCTTTGGCCCCTCCGGTGCGCCCGACACCTGTGTCGCAAGACGGGCTTTTGGCGCTGTTCTCTGCCGAAGTCACCGGCGCCGATTTCGTGCTGACCCCTGCCACCGACGCCGATATGCGCGGCAAAAACGCGGTCGAGAAGAAATCTCTGGAAGTGGTCTACGACAATGTTTGATCTGGAAACCCTTGCCAAATTGGAAGCCGCTTTGCAGCGCTTGACCCGAGAGGCCCGCAGATGAGCGAAGCCGTTTATGACAGCAGCCAAGACACGCCGCTGACGCAAGTGCAGGGGCAAGATTTGCCCGAAGCTGCGCTTGCGGCTGCGCCTGTGGATGGCATGGGCTGTCATGCCGGTGCTGCGACGATGCAAGAGGCCGCGCGTGCGGCCGGCAATTCAGAGCTTTTAGACCAATACGCCCGCGATTACCCGCAGGGCCCGCATGACAAGCCGCAAAGCATGTGTCCGGCCTTTGGCTCGCTGCGCGTGGGTCTGCGGATGCGGCGGGTGGCGACGGTGCTTTCGGGCTCGGCTTGCTGCGTTTATGGCCTGACCTTTGTCAGCCATTTTTACGGTGCGCGCCGCTCGGTGGGCTATGTGCCGTTCAATTCGGAATCTTTGGTCACCGGCAAGCTGTTCGAAGATATTCGCGACGCAGTGCACGAGCTGGCCGATCCTGCCACCAATGACGCGATTGTGGTGACAAATCTTTGCGTGCCGACGGCCTCGGGTGTGCCGCTGAAACTGCTGCCAAGCGAGATCAACGGCGTGCGAATTGTCGGCATTGATGTGCCCGGCTTTGGCATCCCGACCCATGCCGAGGCCAAGGATGTCTTGGCCGGTGCCATGCTGAAATATGCCCGCGCCGAGGTTGAGGCAGGCCCCGTGCAGGCCCCTGCAAGTGGGCGCAGCGATCGCCCTGCGGTGGCGCTGTTGGGCGAGATGTTTCCCGCCGATCCGATGATGATTGGTGCGATGCTGGCCCCCTTGGGCTTGGCCGCGGGGCCTGTTGTGCCTTGCCGCGAATGGCGCGAGCTTTATGCAGCGCTTGACTGCGGCGTGGTTGCGGCGATCCATCCGTTCTACACCGCTTCGGTGCGCGAATTTCAGGCCGCAGGCCGCAAGATTGTGGGCTCGGCCCCCGTCGGCCTTGATGGCACCGCCGCTTGGCTTGCCGCGATTGGCGAGGCTTATGGCATTGATCCCGCGCGGGTTGCCGCTGCCCAAAACGCGTTTTTGCCCGCGATCAAGGCCGCGCTTGCGGCGCATCCGATCAAGGGGCGTATCACGCTCTCGGGCTATGAAGGGTCCGAGCTGTTGGTGGCGCGTTTGCTGATCGAAAGCGGCGCAGAGGTGCCCTATGTCGGCACCGCTTGCCCGAAAACGCCTTGGAGCGCGCCAGATCTGGATTGGCTGGAAGCGCGCGGCGTCAAAGTGAAATTCCGCGCCAGTCTGGAAGATGATTGCGCCGCGATGGAAGCGGTCAAGCCTGATCTGGCGGTGGGGACAACCCCGCTGGTGCAAAAGGCAAAACAGCTTGCGATTCCATCGCTTTACTTCACCAACCTGATCTCGGCACGCCCGCTGATGGGGCCAGCAGGGGCAGGGTCTTTGGGTCAGGTGGTGAATGCAGCCATTGCCGGGCGCGCGCGGATGGAGGGGATGAAAACCTTCTTTGAAGGCGTGGGTCAAGGCGACACCGCTGGCATCTGGGAAGGCGCACCGAACCTGCGGCCTGATTTCCGTGCGCTGCATCAAAAGAAACTGGATCGGGCGGCGAAAGCGGCCAAAGCAGAGGAGATGATCTGATGCTGATCCAAGATCACGACCGCGCGGGCGGCTATTGGGGGGCGGTTTACGCCTTTTGTGCGGTCAAGGGGCTGCAAGTGGTGATCGACGGTCCGGTGGGCTGCGAAAACCTGCCGGTAACTTCTGTTCTGCACTATACCGACGCGCTGCCGCCGCATGAATTGCCGATCGTGGTCACCGGGCTTGGCGAAGAAGAGCTGGGCCGTGACGGCACCGAAGGCGCGATGATGCGGGCGTGGAAAACGCTTGATCCGGCGCTGCCTGCGGTGGTGGTCACCGGCTCGATTGCCGAGATGATCGGCGGCGGTGTCACCCCGATGGGCACCAATATTCAGCGGTTCTTGCCGCGCACCATCGACGAAGACCAATGGCAGACCGCTGACCGCGCGATGACTTGGATCTTTACCGAATTTGGCATGACCAAGGGCCGGATGCCGCCCGAGGCCATTCGCGAAGCGGGGGCTAAACCTCGGGTCAATATTCTGGGGCCGATGTATGGCGTGTTCAACATGGCGTCAGATCTGCACGAAATCCGCCGCATGGTCGAAGCCATGGGCGCCGAGGTCAATATGGTGATGCCCTTGGGCGCGCATGTGGCCGAGATGCGCAATCTGGTCAATGCCGACGTCAATATCGTGATGTACCGCGAATTTGGCCGGGGCTTGGCGGAAGTTTTGGGCAAGCCCTATCTGCAAGCGCCCTTTGGCATCGACAGCACAACCGCGTTTTTGCGCAAATTGGGCGAGCTGTTGGGGCTGGACCCTGAACCCTTTATCGCGCGCGAAAAGCATTCGACGCTGAAACCGGTTTGGGATCTGTGGCGCTCGGTCACGCAAGATTTCTTTGCCACTGCCTCTTTTGGTATTGTGGCGACTGAAACCTATGCGCGCGGCATCCGCCATTATCTGGAAACCGATCTGGGCCTGCCTTGCGCCTTTGCGATTGCGCGCGTGCCGGGCAAAAAGACCAACAACGAGGCGGTGCGCGGCTTGCTTAAGCAGCATCGGCCCTTGGTGGTGATGGGCTCGATCAACGAGAAAATGTATCTGGCAGAGATGAAGGGCGGCTTTGGCCCTGCGCCAAGTTTCATTCCGGCCTCGTTCCCGGGTGCTGCGATCCGCCGCGCGGTGGGCACGCCGATGATGGGCTATTCGGGTGCGGTCTGGGTGTTGCAAGAGGTGTGCAATTGCCTGTTTGACGCGCTGTTTCATATTTTGCCGCTGGGCACCGAGATGGACTCGGCCGCGGCCACCCCGACAACGCTGCGGCGCGATTTCCCTTGGGATGTCGACGCACAGGCGGCTTTGGACCGAATTGTAAATACGCACCCGATTTTGACCCGTATTTCTGCGGCGCGCGCCCTGCGCGATGCGGCAGAAAAAGCAGCGCTTGATCAAGGCGCCGAACGGGTGGTGCGCGAAACCGTGGAGGCTTTGCCAGGGGCACAGTTTTCACAAACTGAAGGAGAACGCGGATGAGCGACTATACCGTCAACGGCGACACGCAGCATGTCAAACGGGTGCATAAGGCCGAGTTTTTCGTCTATTTCGCGCTGATCTTCAGCCTTGCGCTGCCCTTGCATGTGCTGGGCTGGAGCTTTCAGACCATCCGCCACGCCAAGCTGCCGAGGCTTAGTCCTCTGACGCGGGCCTGGAAGGATGCACGGGCGGTGACGCCCATGATTTTCCGCGGCTAGTCCGCGACAACAGCATTCGCCTGCACCCTTTGGGGCAGGTGAAACATCGGAGGGGCATTCCGCCCACCGTGGCCCGGCCGCAGGGAATGCGGCGTCAGTCCGACTATCCGGAGGGTAATATGGCTGATAAATCCGACCTGTCCTTCACAGGTCTTACCGACCAGCAGGCGCAAGAGTTGCACTCGGTCTACATGAGCGGGCTTTGGTTGTTTGTGACCATCGCCGTTGTTGCTCATTTGGCAGTGTACATCTGGCGTCCGTGGTTCTGAGGGGGAAATAGAGATGAGCAAGTTCTACAAGATCTGGCTGATTTTCGATCCTCGGCGCGTTTTTGTGGCACAGGGCGTGTTCCTGTTCCTCTTGGCCGCGATGATCCACCTCGTGCTGCTGTCTACACCCGCCTACAACTGGTTTGACATCGCAACAGCAAAGCATGGCTATGCTGCTGAGATGCCAGCCAACTAAGGCGACACAACCCCTTGGTGCGGGCGGTCCTTGGTTCGGCCGCACCAAATCACCCAGTTCAGAGGAACACCTGACGGTCCCGCCGCGCGTTTTTTGTGTGGATATCGGTTGACCCGTCCAATGGCGGAGAGGGAAGCATGGCACTGCTCAGCTTCGAACGGAAATATCGCGTGCCTGGTGGCACGCTTGTCGGCGGCAACCTTTTCGACTTTTGGGTCGGACCGTTTTATGTCGGCTTTTTTGGGGTTACGACCTTTTTCTTTGCAGCGCTTGGCACTTTGCTGATCTTTTATGGTGCTGCGATGGGTCCAACCTGGAACCCTTGGCTGGTGACGATTAACCCGCCAGTGGTCGAGAATGGCTTGGCCTTTGCCCCGCTGATGCAAGGCGGGCTTTGGCAGATCATCACCTTTTGCGCGATTGGCGCCTTTGTCAGCTGGGCGCTGCGCGAGGTCGAAATTTGCCGCAAGCTGGGGATTGGCCTGCATGTGCCGATCGCCTTTGGCGTGGCGATTTTCGCCTATGTGATGCTGGTGGTCATTCGACCAATCCTGATGGGATCTTGGGGCTATGCCTTTCCTTATGGCATCTTCAGCCATCTCGATTGGGTGTCCAACACCGGCTACACCTATGGCAATTTTCACTATAACCCCGTGCATATGCTGGCGGTGACCTTCTTTTTCACCAATGCTTTGGCGCTGTCGCTGCATGGCGGTCTGATCCTTTCTGCCGCCAATCCGGGCAAGGGCAAAGTGATGAAGACCCCCGATCACGAGGATACCTTCTTTCGTGATCTGATCGGCTATTCGGTCGGCACTTTGGGTATTCACCGTTTGGGCATGCTGCTTGCGATGAACGCGGCCTTCTGGAGCGCTGTCTGCATCGGCATCTCGGGCACGATCTGGTTTGATCAATGGGTTGATTGGTGGAACTGGTGGTTGAACCTGCCGATCTGGGCCAATGTTCATGGAGGCATAAATGGCTGAGTATCAAAACTTCTTCACCCAAGTCCAAGTCTCTGCCGCTCCCGAAATGGGCATGGTCGAGGATGTGGACACCGGAAACCGCACCAAGGGCGCTGGGTTTTCCACGCTGCTGGGTTGGTTTGGCAACGCACAATTGGGGCCGATCTATCTGGGCACCTTTGGCGTGATCTCGCTGGCCTGTGGCGCGATTTGGTTCATGATCGTCGGGCTTTGGTTCTGGCATCTGGCGGGCTATAATCCGGCGGTCTTTGTGCGCGATCTGTTGTGGATGGCGCTTGAGCCGCCAGCGCCCGAGTGGGGTCTGCGGGTTCCGCCGATGGATCAGGGCGGCTTGTTCCTGGTGGCGGGTTTCTTCTTTCTGGTCTCGCTTTGGACATGGTGGCTGCGCACCTATCTGCGCGCCGAGGCTTTGGGGATGGGCAAGCATGTCGCTTGGGCCTTTGCTGCGGCCTTGTGGCTGGTGATGGTGCTGGGCCTGATCCGTCCGGTGATGATGGGGAGCTGGTCTGAAGCAGTGCCTTACGGGATCTTCCCGCATCTGGATTGGACCAACTTGTTCAGCCTGACCTATGGCAACCTGTTCTATAACCCCTTCCATGCGCTGAGTATTGTCTTCCTTTATGGCTCGGCGCTGCTGTTTGCCATGCATGGCGCCACCATCCTTTCGGTGACGCGTCTGGGCGGCGACCGCGAGCTGGAACAGATCGTTGACCGCGGCACGGCCTCGGAACGCGCGGCTTTGTTCTGGCGCTGGACCATGGGCTTTAACGCCACAATGGAGGGCATTCACCGCTGGGCTTGGTGGTTTGCGGTTTTGGTGCCGATCACGGGTGGCATTGGTATCTTGCTGACGGGCACTGTGGTGGACAACTGGTTTGTCTGGGCACAGGACCACGGCTATGCCCCGCTCAACTGAAAAGGAAACAATCATGTCCGAGGAAAATTACTTTCAAGAGCCAAGCCGTGTTGTGCGTCTGCGGGTCTGGGCACTAGGCCAGATGGCCTGGGGTGCCTTTGTCGCAGGGGCGGCCGTGCTGGCGATCGGCGGTGTTCTGGCGGCGATTTGGGTGGTGTCTTTGCTGCTGCCCGAGCAAAGCAAGCAAGCGCCATCGCCCTATGGCGCGATCGAGATCGCAAGCCCGATCAGAGTGGCTTGAGATCGGTGTAACATCGGCTGGGGCAGCGGCTTTGCCCCAGTTGCAACGACGTTCGGGCCATTTGCCGGTCCGCGCCTGGGCACCTTCCACAGCCCGGTTCCCTTCCTGTAGGCAACAGGAAACTGGTGCCGAGTGCGAAAATCACTTGGCACCTTTTTTCTCTTGGTCCTTTCTTGCAAAAGGTTAAGAAAATGCGTCCTGAGACCCCCCTGTTAGACATGGTAAACTCCCCCGCCGATCTGCGCGAGATGAGCGACGAGGCGCTTGGGCAATTGGCGGGCGAGCTGCGCTCTGAGGTGATCTCGGTCGTGTCGCAAACCGGCGGGCATCTGGGGTCTTCGCTGGGGGTGGTCGAGCTGTCGGTGGCGATCCATGCGGTGTTCAACACCCCGGTGGACAAGCTGATCTGGGACGTTGGCCATCAATGCTATCCACATAAAATTCTAACCGGACGGCGGGCTGCGATGCGCAGTCTGCGCCAAGGCGGCGGGCTGTCGGGTTTCACCAAACGCTCGGAAAGTGCCTATGATCCCTTTGGGGCGGCGCATTCCTCGACCAGCATTTCAGCGGCTTTGGGCTTTGCCATGGGCCGCGAGATGGGAATGCCCACGGGCGATGCGATTGCGGTGATCGGCGATGGCGCGATCACGGCCGGCATGGCCTATGAGGCGATGAACGCCGCGGGTCATCTGGGCAAGCGGCTGTTCATCATTCTGAACGACAATGACATGAGCATCGCCCCGCCAGTGGGCGCGCTGAACCGCTATCTGAACGATCTGGCGCGCCACAGCCCTTTTGCGGCGCTGCGCGATGCCGCCGAAGGCTTCGAGGCGGCCTTGCCCGGCCCTATCCGCGAAGGCGCGCGGCGGGCGCGGGCTTTGGTCACCGGCATGCCGGGGGGCGGCACGCTGTTTGAAGAGCTGGGGCTTTCCTATATCGGGCCGGTAGACGGGCATAACATGCCGGAATTGCTGGCAACTTTGCGCGCAGCCCGCACGCGGGCGACGGGGCCTGTGCTGATCCATGCCGTTACGGTCAAAGGCAAGGGCTATGCGCCTGCGGAAAATGCGGCCGATAAATATCACGGCGTGGCCAAGTTTGATGTGGTCTCGGGCACCCAAGCCAAAGCGAAATCCAACGCCCCCGCCTATACCGAGGTGTTTGGCACCGCGCTGACCGACGAGGCCGCGCGCGATGGCAAAATCGTCGCGATTACGGCCGCGATGCCCTCGGGCACCGGACTTGATATCATGGCCGCGCGCTTTGCCAATCGGGTGTTTGATGTCGGCATCGCCGAGCAGCACGCGGTGACCTTTGCCGCAGGCATGGCGGCTTCGGGGCTAAAACCCTTTGTGGCGATTTATTCGACGTTTTTGCAGCGCGGCTATGATCAGATCGTGCATGATGTGGCCTTGCAGGGCCTGCCGGTGCGCTTTGCGATTGATCGTGCGGGGCTGGTGGGGGCGGATGGGGCCACCCATGCGGGGGCCTTTGATGTCAGCTATCTGGGCAATCTGCCCGGCTTTGTGGTGATGGCCGCGGCGGATGAGGCTGAGCTGGTGCATATGGTGGCCACGGCTGCCGACTATGACGCAGGGCCAATTGCCTTTCGCTATCCGCGCGGCGAAGGCGTCGGCGTGCAGATGCCCGAGCGCGGCGTGCCGCTTGAAATCGGCAAAGGCCGGGTGCTGCGGCAAGGCGCGGATGTGGCTTTGTTAAGCTATGGCGCGCATTTGGCCGAATGCCTGCTTGCGGCCGAGGCTTTGCAAGCGCAGGGCATTTCGGTGACGGTGGCCGATGCGCGCTTTGCCAAGCCGCTGGACACCGATCTGATCGACCAGCTGGGCCGCCATCACGCGGCTGTTGTCACGGTCGAGCAGGGGGCTGCGGGCGGTTTTGGCGCCATGGTCTTGCAGTATCTGGCCAATTCTGGCGGGCTTGATCACGGGCTGCGGCTGCGCACCATGACCCTGCCTGACCGCTTTATTGATCAGGCAAGCCCTGCCAAAATGTATGAAGAGGCTGGTCTGACTGTGGCCGATATTACCCGCGTGGTGACGTCTGTTGCACCGCAACGGCTGCATGCGCTGACCGCCTAAGCCAAAGCCAGTAGAGCAGCAAAAAGCCCCCGAGAGATCGGGGGCTTTTGTGTGTTAAACGCTTTACCCGCTGTTACGGTGCAGCAGGTGCAGGGCTGAACTGCGCCAGATAGGCGTAGACGTCTTCAGCAGTTGCGGCGTCTTTCAGCTTGAAAGCCATTTTCGCAACGGCATTGGGCTTGTTCAAGTTTGCCTTCAGGAAAGCGGCTGGGTTTTGCACATATTCGACGAACTGCGCCTCGTCCCAAACCAGACCTGCCGCACCCGCCGCGACAAGATCCTTGCCGTATTTAAAGCCCTCAAGGCTGCCAGCCTGACGGCCAAACACGCCGTAAAGGTTCGGGCCAATTTTTGCGCCCTTGCCTGCCAATTTTTTACCATCGGCATCTGCGACCGTGTGGCAAGTTTGGCATTGATTGAACACCACCTCGCCCTTGGTTGCATCACCTGCCGCCAAGGCAGGGGCGGCTGCGGTTGCCAAAACCGCGACTAGGGCAAATTTCAATTTCATCGAG
>CAJXWJ010000025.1 GCA_913062925.1 uncultured Pseudorhodobacter sp.
AAATCTGTGCAGGCTGCCCCGCCACGGCTTGCGAGGTGGATAAGATCGGCAAGACCGCATCGACGCGTCCCTCGGCCTCGAGCGCCTGAATGGCTTGGGCTTGGGTGGCGTCTTGGGCGGTGACGTAAAGCTCGGAGGCCAAGCGCTGATCCAGAAAGCCGATGAAGGTCAGCCGAAACGACGAGACCATGGTTGAAACCCCAACATTGGCCGCCATCGCCAGCAAAAGCGCCATCAGCGCCAGCGAAAGTCCGGGCAGTTGCTGGCGGCTGTCGGCCCAAAACCACTGCGCCACGGGGCCGCGTGCCAGCGCCTCGCCCCAGCCGATCACCCGCGCCAACAGGGGCGGCAGGGCCAGCGCGCCGCCAATCAACAAGGCCCCCAGCATCGCAAATCCGGCCAGCAAGCCCTGACCCCAAAGCGCAATCGCCGCTGCCAGCGTCAAAAGCGCAAAGGCCGCCGCCGCCAACAGCGGGCCGCGCTGTGCTTGTGCCCAAGCCTGCGGTTGCGCAGTGGCCAGCAGCGGCATCCGCGCCAGTGACCACAGCGCCCCGGCCCCCGCGATTGCGGTGCCGCCAAAGGCAATCGCCAGACCCGAAAGCCACCAGATCGGCTGCAACGACAACTGTCCCGAGACATCGGCGCCATAAAGCCCGCGCAGCGTCGCCGCCACATCGGGCAGCAAGGCCGCCGCAATCACCAGCCCAAGTGCGACGCCGATGCTGCCGCCTATCAGGGCCAAGCTTGCCAGTTCCACCGCCATCAGTACAATCAACCGCCGCAAGGGCGCACCCAAGGCCCGCAGGCTGCGCAGCATCGCGCGGCGCTGCTCGAACGCCAAGCCAATCGCGCCATGCACGATGAACAGCCCCACCGCAAAAGACAGCAAGCCAAAGGCAGTCAGGTTTAAATGAAAGCTGTCGGTCAGCTTGGCGATATCGCTTTCGGCCTGCGGCTGGGTCAGCGTCAGAGCGGGGGCCACCTGTGCCAAGGGCTGGCGGCTGAGTGGCTGGTCGGGTGAGAGGATCAGCCGGTCAATCTGGCCTTCGCGGCCCAACAGGCGCTGGGCGATGCCAATGTCGGTTACGGCGGTATTGGGGGCCAGATCTGGCGTGGCAATGGTTTGCGCGCCGGTTTCGGCCAGCTGGGCCAACGTGTCTTGGCGGGCAAAGATCTGGCCGTTGCCTGTGAAAAACGCCCCGATATCGCCGCCGCTGATCACGCCCGCCGCCGCCATGCCCGCGGGGGCGGTCAGCGGGTCGATGCCGATCAGCCGCACCGCGCCAAAATCGCCCTCGACCACCGGCGAGACCAACCAGCCCGCGCGCCGCAAGGCGACATAGCTTTGCACTGTGATCGGCTGGCCGGTTTTCGTGGTGATCTGGGCAAAGCGTGCCTCGCCCAAAGTCGCGGCTGCGGCGTCATAGCTGGCGCGGGCCTCGGCATTGATCGCCTGCACCCCAGACCAAAGCGCCGTCCCCAAGGCCAGCCCCGCAAGCAGGGTAAACAGCTGCAACGGATTGCGCCGCCAATGGCCCAGCAGGGCCGATAGGATCGCCCTGTTCACGAAATCAGCCCCGCGCGCAGATGCAGCCTGCGGTCCAGCCGTGCCGCCAAACGCTGCGAATGGGTGACAAGCACCAGCCCCGCGCCGGTCTCGGCGACCAATTCGCACAACACATCAAAAACCGTATCGGCGGTGGCTTCGTCCAGATTTCCCGTCGGCTCGTCGGCCAGCACCAGCGCTGGTTTGGGGGCAAGCGTGCGGGCAATCGCGACGCGCTGTTGTTGGCCACCTGACAGCTGTTCGGGGTATTTGTGCAGATGATCTTGCAGGCCCAAGCGCGCGGCCAAGGCCTGGGCCAGATCGGCGTCAAAACAGCCCGAAAGCCGGGCTTGAAAGGCGATATTGGCGGCAACTGTCAGCGAGGGGATCAGGTTGAACTGCTGGAAAATCACCCCAACCGTGCCGCGCCGCAGGCCTGCGCGGCCTGCGTCATCAAGCCCGGTCAGATCGGTGCCATTGATCGCCACCACACCGCCGTCGGCACTGTCGAGCCCACCCGCCAGATGCAACAGCGTGCTTTTGCCCGAGCCAGACTCGCCGGTCAGCGCCAGCATCTCGCCCGCGGCCATGTCAAAAGACACCCCGCGCAACACGGCAGTTTCGGCCTTTGGATAGGTTTTGGTAACGTCTTGCAACCGCAGTAACATCTGATTTCCCTTTCGCTTAGAGATAGCCTGCATCGCGCCACGGGAAAGGCTTTGACCGCAGAAGCTGTGCGGTTTTTTGGCGCGCTTGATTTGACCAAGCGGTGAAAAACGCGACGCGTCTGTGTCAGGCGTGCCGCTGATTCCAATGGCATATTCTTCTTTGGGGGAATCAAAACTGCGCTTGCGCCGCATTGCGGCAAGCCTCAGCGGAAAACCGCTCTTGCCGTAAGGGAAGCTGCGCAGCCGAATGGTCTGCAAAATGCTTGTAAAGTGGCGTTCTGGACTAAGAAGGCGGCGTTATTTGCCCAATCGGTCGGCAATCTGCGTGCGATTGATGTCATGCGCATTCGGGAATTGCCTTTGTCGCTCTGGATGCATAGCCTAAGACCAAGCGCAGGAAAACTGCCGGACACATGGGGAGATTGGCGTGGTTGCATCCAGCCCGAACGACGCTTTCGTCGCGTTTGAACACGTTCAGAAAAGTTATGATGGCGTTCAGCTTGTCGTGAAAGACCTGAACCTTGCGATTGGCAAGGGCGAGTTTTTGACCATGCTTGGGCCATCAGGCTCTGGCAAGACAACGTGTCTGATGATGTTGGCGGGGTTTGAAACCGCCACCAATGGCGAGATCAAGCTGGATGGCGTCAATATCAACGAAGTGCCGCCGCACAAGCGCGGCATCGGCATGGTGTTTCAGAATTACGCCCTGTTCCCGCATATGACTGTGGGCGAAAACCTTGCCTTCCCGCTGGAAGTGCGCGGCATGGGCAAATCCGAGCGCGACGCCAAGGTGAAGCGCGCTTTGGATATGGTGCAGATGGGCGAATTTGCCAATCGCCGGCCGGCACAGCTTTCGGGTGGCCAGCAACAGCGGATCGCTTTGGCGCGGGCCTTGGTGTTTGATCCCTCGCTGGTGTTGATGGACGAACCCTTGGGCGCTTTGGACAAGCAGCTGCGTGAACACATGCAGTATGAGATCAAGCGCCTGCACGAAAGCCTTGGCATTACCGTGGTTTATGTGACCCACGATCAAGGCGAAGCCTTGACGATGAGCGACCGCGTCGCGGTGTTCAACGATGGCCGCATCCAGCAGCTTGCCTCGCCTTCTGATTTGTATGAACGCCCCGACAACAGCTTTGTGGCGCAGTTCATCGGCGAGAATAACAAGCTGCCGGGCACGATTGAATCGATCAATGGCGATCATTGCACCGTGCGTCTGGCCAATGGCGAAGTAATTGATGCGACCCCGGTGAACGTATCTGAAAAAGGCGCGCAGACGCTGGTTTCGATCCGTCCCGAGCGGGTGGAATTCAAAACCGAGATGATGCCGGAAGGTGCGCATACCATCGACGCCGAGGTGATGGAGTTCATCTATATGGGCGATCTGTTCCGCACCCGTCTGCGGGTTGCAGGTTCGGACGAATTCGTGATTAAATCGCGCAATACCATGGGGCAGCGCATGCTGCGTCCTGGTGAGAAGATCAAGATCGGTTGGGCGCCACAAGATGCCCGCGCGCTTGATCCAATGTAAGGCCCCAGCTTTGGGGTGTGCTGCAAAGGACGCAGCCTGAAATATCGTCCTACACAACAACTATGGGAGCTACCGAATGAAGAAACTTCTCGTTCTGTCCACCGCCCTGACCGCTGTTTCGTTTGCCGCACAGGCTGACGTCACGGTGATGTCTTGGGGTGGTGCTTATACCAAAAGCCAGGTTGAGGCTTATCACAAGCCCTTCACCGCGGCGACTGGCATCAATGTGATCTCGGTTGACAGCGACAACCCAGCACCACAGATCAAAACCCAAGTCGAAGCCGGCAACGTTTCGATCGACGTCGGCGACGTGGAATATGCTGACGCAATCCGCCTGTGCGACGAAGGCATGCTCGAGCCAATCGGCATGGATGTGCTGCCAGCGGGTGCTGATGGCACCCCAGCGGCAGACGACTTCCTGCCCGGCGCTGTGACCGATTGCGCTGTTGCAACCATCGTGTTCTCGACCGTTTACGGCTATGACAACACCAAATTCCCAGACGCCAAGCCAACCACCATGGCGGATTTCTTCGACACCACGAAATTCCCCGGCAAGCGTGGCCTGCGTAAGGGCGCAAAAGCAAACCTCGAGATGGCTTTGATGGCTGACGGCGTTCCTGCCGCTGACGTCTATGCAACCTTGGGCACCCCAGAGGGCGTTGATCGCGCTTTCGCCAAGCTCGACACCATCAAGAGCGACGTGATCTGGTGGGAAGCTGGCGCACAGCCACCACAGCTGTTGGCTGACGGTGAAGTTCTGATGTCGACCGCCTATAACGGCCGTCTGTTCGCGGCTGCTGTGGCAGAGGGCAAGCCCTTTACCACCGTTTGGGATGGTCAGGTTTACGAATACGACTTGTTCGTTATTCCAAAGGGCGCGCCTAACAAGGACGCTGCTATGGAGTTCGTGAAGTTCGCGACCTCGACCCAAGCTTTGGCCGATCAGGCAGCATGGATCGCTTACGGTCCAGCGCGTAAATCTTCGGGCGCTTTGGTTGGCATGTACAACGACGGCAAAACCGAAATGGCACCCTATATGCCAACTTCGGCAGCGAACCTGGGCAACGCTCTGGCGTCTTCCTATGAATTCTGGGTCGACCATGACGGCGAGTTGAACGACCGCTTCAACGCATGGCTTGCCTCGAACTAATCTGAAAACGGGCGCGGGGGAAACTTCGCGCCCGAATTCTGTTGTTTACGTCGATTTTCGAAGGATGGATGATGGCCGATCTTGCTGCCAATGACCCTGTATTGCTGACAACCTCGGACGGGAGACCGCTTCAAGAGGCCTTGGCGCAGGCGCAATCAAAAGCCAAATGGCGCGCCTTTATGCTGGTTGCACCGCTTTTGGCCTTTATCCTGATCACCTTCGTGTCACCGATTGTGCAGGTCTTGCATCAATCGGTCTACAACCCGAAATTTTCTGAAAATATGCCGCAGATCTCGGCTTGGTTTGACCAAAACCCCAATGGTACCGAACCTGACGAGGCCGCCTATACTGCGCTGGTGGCCGATCTTGTGGCCGCAGGGGCTGCAAAAACCGTGGCCGTCGCAGGCGAGCGGGTCAACTACGAGATGCCAGGTACGCGGTCTTTGTTCACCAAAGCCGGACGCGAGGCCAAAAAGCTGCAACCGCCCTTCATGGAGTCTTTGACAAAGCTGGATGAAAACTGGGCCTCGCCCGAGCTTTGGGGCGTGATGCGGCGGGTGTCGCATGCCTATACTGGCGATTTCTATCTGGCGGCAGTCGATCTGGAACGTTCGCCCACCGGTTCGATCCAACAGGTGCCGGAAAACGAGCGGGTCTATGTGAATCTGTTTGTGCGCACTTTTGCGCTGTCGGCTGCGATTACCTTTATGTGTCTGCTGATTGGCTATCCGGTGGCGTTTTTGCTGGCCGCTCTGCCGATGCGCTATGCCAGTCTGCTGATGATCATGGTGCTTTTGCCGTTCTGGACCTCGCTTTTGGTGCGGACCACCGCTTGGATGGTGCTGTTGCAGGGCCAAGGCGTGGTGAACAGTCTGCTGGTATGGGCCGGTATCATCGCAGAAGATCAGCGTTTGGTGATGATCAACAACCTGATGGGCACGATGATTGCGATGACGCATATTCTGCTGCCCTTTATGATCTTGCCGCTTTATTCGGTGATGAAGCCGATCCCGCCCAGCTATGTGCGGGCAGCGCGCAGCCTTGGCGCCACCTCTTGGACTGCTTTCCGCAGGGTCTATCTGCCGCAGACCATTCCGGGTATTGGCGCGGGCGGGCTGTTGGTGTTCATCCTGTCGGTTGGCTATTACATCACACCGGCTTTGGTTGGTGGCGCGTCGGGGCAGCTGATCTCGAACCTGATCGCCTTCCATGTCAACAAATCAAACAACTGGTCGCTGGCTGCGGCGCTGGCGACGATCCTGCTGGCCTCGATCCTGCTGCTGTACTGGCTTTACGACAAGCTGGTTGGCATCGACAAATTGAAACTGGGTTAAGGGGCACATCATGGCACTTCCGATTTACGCCTCTCCGCTGGAACGGGCTTGGTATTATTCATTCCGGGTTCTTTGCGGGCTGATCTTTCTGTTCTTGATCGCGCCGATCCTGATCGTGATCCCGCTGTCGTTCAACGCAGAGCCCTATTTCACCTTTACCGAAAAGATGCTGTCGCTGGATCCTACGGGCTATTCCTTGCGCTGGTATGACCTGCTGCTGACCCACCCGAATGTGCCCACCGATGTGCCGCGTGATGCGGCTTGGTGGGCGACGGTCTGGCAGGATGCGGCTTGGGTGAATGCGGCGAAAAACTCGGTGATCGTCGGCTTTTTCGCCACCATCACGGCAACCTTTCTGGGCACGCTGGCAGCTCTTGGCCTGTCGCGCCCCGAGATGCCCTACCGCCGCGCCATCATGGCGGTGCTGATCTCGCCGATGATCGTGCCTTTGATCATCATCACGCTGGGCCTGTTCTTTTTCTACTCGAGCATCGGCATCAACAAATGGGGCGTGCCCTATTTGGGCGTGATCATGGCGCACGCCACACTTGGCATTCCTTTTGTCATCATCACCGTGACCGCGACCCTGTCGGGCTTTGACCATTCGCTGACCCGCGCCAGTGCCAGCCTTGGCGCCTCGCCCACCACGACGTTTTTCAAGGTGACGATGCCGCTGATCTTGCCGGGTATGATCTCGGGGGCGCTGTTTGCCTTTGTCACCTCGTTTGACGAAGTTGTGGTGGTGCTGTTTGTCGGCGCGAATGACGAACAGACCATTCCGCGCCAGATGTGGAACGGTATCCGCGAGGCGATTTCTCCGGCGATCTTGTCGGTGGCGACGATCCTTGTGGTGTTCTCGATCACGCTGCTGGCGACTGTTGAATTGCTGCGCCGGCGCTCAGAGCGTCTGCGCGGGATCTCTCCTCACTAAGGATAAATGATGTCAGGGCATGGCTATGAAACGGGGCGGTTGAACCTGCCCTTTGTCGGGATCGCCACCTTTGGCAAGCGCCCCTATGTGCAAGACTGGACCCAGATCGACGCCGATGTGGCGGTGATGGGCGCGCCCTTTGACGCGGGCACGCAGTTTCGCGCCGGTGCGCGCTTTGGGCCGCGCTCGGTGCGCGAGGCCTCGACGCTGTTCAGCTTTGGCCATGCCGGGGCCTATGACCATGAAGACGATTGCACCTATCTGCCGGAATCGGTGCGGATCGTTGATATTGGCGATGCCGATATCGTGCATACCGACACCGCGCGCAGCCATGCCAATATCTGCACAGGGGTAAAGGCGATGCTGGCCGCAGGCGCGCTGCCGATTGTGATTGGCGGCGATCATTCGGTGAATATCCCGATTATCGAGGCTTTTGAGGGCCAAGGCGATATCCACATTCTACAGATCGACGCGCATCTGGATTTTGTGGATGAACGTCACGGCGTGCGGGTGGGCCATGGCTCGCCGATGCGGCGGGCGGCGGAAAAGCCTTGGGTGACAGGGCTGACGCAAGTCGGCATTCGCAATGTGTCGTCCACCGCGCGCGAAGGCTACGAGGCGGCGCGCGCCATGGGTTCGGACATCTTGTCGGTGCGACAGGCGCGCGGTTTAGGGATGCAGGCGGTGATCGACCGCATTCCGGCAGGCGCGCGGGTCTATGTCACGCTGGATATCGACGGCTTTTGCCCCTCGATCGCGCCGGGCACCGGCACGCCCAGCCATGGCGGGTTTCTGTATTACGAGGTGCTGGAAATGCTGCAAGCCGTGGCCAAGCGCCACGAGATTGTTGGCATGGATCTGGTCGAAGTCGCGCCCGACTATGACCAAACCCAATCGACCAGCATTCTGGCGGCGCAGATCTTGCTGAACTTCTTGGGCTTTATCTTCGAGGCGCGGGCCTCACGGCAGCAGGTGTAGCCAGCCCCAAGTGGTAAAGATCGACAGTGCCGTCGCGATCAGCACCGAAGAGGCCGCCACCCGTTTGCCGACGCCGTACATATGCGCGAACATATAGGCATTGACCCCCGGTGCCATCGCCGCGGTGACAGTGGCCGAGCGCAGGCTTGCGGTATCCAGACCAAAGCCATAGTGCCCCAAACCATAGGTAATCGCTGGGTGGATCAGCAAAGACGAGGCACAGACCATCGCAATCGTAGCGCGGTCGCCTTCGGGGCGATAGCGCCACAGCACTCCGCCCAGCCCAAACAGCGCCGCCGGAATGCCCGACCGCGCCATCATCTCGACCGCCGAGGCTGCAAAATTGGGCACCGTAAGGCCCGATAGGTTGACAGCAAAGCCGCAAAGAATGCCGATGACCAGCGGCTGTGTGATCACGCCCTTGGACACTTGCACCAGCAGGGCAGGCACATTGCTGACCTTGCCGCGCGAACGCGCCCATTCCATCATCAAGATGCCAAAGCTATAAAGGATCGGTGCATGGATCGAGATGATCGCGTAATTGCCGGCAAGCGCCGCCGAGCCATAGGCGCGCTCGGTGATCGGCAGGCCCAGCAGCAGGGTGTTGGAAAACAGCCCTGCAAAGCCAATGGCCACACAATCGGTCAGCGGCCGCTTGAAAATCAGCAAAGCGCCAAAGAAGGCAAAGCCAAAGCCCGCGAAAGCCCCGGCATAAAACGACAGCATCAGCCCCGGATTATAGGCCTGCGTCAGATCCAGCGCCGAGATGGATTTGAACAGCAGCACCGGAAGCGCAAAGGTTTGCGCATAGCGCATCACGCCATCGACATTGCTTTCCGAAAACACCTCCGCGCGGGCGGCGGCATAGCCAAAGCCGATCAGCAGAAACACCGGCAGAATAACGTCCAGCAGCGCGCTCATGGGTGATCAAACGTCAGTTGCAAACCGTCATAGGCGGGGGTGATGTGATCGGGCAGTTCGGCCACCAGCGTGGCGTAATCCATATCCAGATGCATATTGGTCAAAACCGCCTGCGCCGGGTTCGCTCGCGCGATCCACTCAAGCGACAGCGCCAAATGCGCATGGGTCGGGTGCGGCGTGCGGCGCAGCGCGTCCAAAATCCAGACCTTAAGCCCCATCAGATGCGGCCAAGCCGCTTCAGGGATCGCCACGACATCGGGCAGATAGGCCAGCCCCGCCACCCGAAACCCCAGCGCATTCATCGAGCCGTGATCGACGGTGAAGGGCTGAAAGCCAATCGGGCCAGCCGCGCCCGAAATCTCGAATGCACCATGGATCGCATGCAGATCCAGCATCGGTGGATAGGGCGAGCCTTCGGGCTGCACAAAGGCATAGGCAAAGCGCGACAGCAATTGGTCTTGGGTCGGCGCATCGGCCCAAACCGGCAGGCGCGCGCGTTGGTTCATCACGATCTGGCGCAGATCGTCGATGCCATGCACATGATCGGCGTGCGAATGGGTGTAGACCACAGCGTCAAGCGTGCCGATGTTGGCGTCCAACAATTGGTGGTGCATGTCGGGGGTGGTGTCGATCAGCACACGGGTGATCGCCGCGCCCTCGATCCGCTCGACCAGCAAAGAGCAGCGGCGGCGGCGGTTTTTCGGATTAGCGGGGTCGCAATCGCCCCAATGCCCGCCCAAACGCGGCACGCCGCCCGATGATCCGCAGCCAAGCACGGTAAAGCGCATCTGTGCCATCAGATTGCCTTTGCGCGGGTAAAGAGCCGGTCGAAATTCGCGGTCGTGGCGGCAGCAAAGGCCTCTTCGCTGACACCAAACACCCCTGCACCGGCTTTGGCGGTAAAGGCTGTGTAGGCGGGCTCGTTGCGTCGGCCGCGATGCGGTGGCGGCGCCAGATAGGGGCTGTCGGTTTCCAGCAAAATCCGGTCCAGCGGCGCGCGGGCAAAGATGTCGCGCAGCTCTTGGCTTTTGGGAAAGGCGGTGATGCCCGACATCGACAGATAAAACCCCATGTCCAAAGCAGCGCGGCCCAAAGCCTCGGAAGAGGAAAAGCAATGCATCACGCAGGTATAGGGCTTGGCCTCCATCCCCTCGGCCAGAATGCGGGCCATGTCGTCGTCAGCGCCGCGCGCATGGATGATCAGCGGCAGGCCGGTTTCTTGGGCGGCCTGAATGTGAATGCGCAGGCTGGTCTTTTGCAGCTCGGCCGAGTCGGCGGTGTAGTGATAATCAAGGCCGGTTTCGCCAATGCCGACAAACAGCGGATCTTCGGCCAGCGCCACCAGCTCGGCCACCGTCACCGGCGCATGTTCGGCCGCCGACATCGGATGCACGCCCGCCGCATAATAGACACCGTCATAGCTGTGGGCGATCTCGCGGACGCGGGGCAGGTTCGGCAATTTGGTGCAGATCGTCACCATGCGCGACACCCCTGCGGCGCGGGCGCGGGCGATCACCTCGGGCAGTTCCTCGGCAAAGTCGGGAAAATCAAGGTGGCAGTGGCTGTCTACGATTTCGAATGCCATGCGGTGCCCCCTAGGCCAGCCTGGCCGACGTCTCGTTGATGTGTAAAAGCATATCCATCAGAAGGGCGGCAGGGTCAAGGTTCACTGCCCGGGCTTTGCGCGCACGCAGGCCAAGATGTTGCGCCGCATCGGCCCATTCGCGCGCCTGATAGGGGCTGGGCGAGAGCCGCGCAATCAGATCGGCTTCCCCGCGCGCGGCCTCGGGTGGCAGCAGCTGAAGCGTGCCTGCGCGGGCCAGCCGTGCCAAAAACAGATCCAGCAGCGTAACGCTTAGGTCAAACTGCGCCTCGGCACCCTTGCCTGCCGATTTCTCGGCAAAGTTGAGCGCGCGGGGGCGGTCAAGCCGGGGCAGGGTGGCAAACAGGCTGATCAGCGCCTCGTAATGCCGCAAGCCGTCCAGATTGGTCATCCGAAACGCCTCGCCCACCGATCCGCCTGCCAATTCGGCCAGGGCGGTCGCCTCGGAGGCCGCGACCTCGCCGCCCGCTTGGGTCAGCGCTTCGGACAGATCTTCTGGCGACAAAGCCCCCAGCCGCAGCTCGCGGCAGCGCGAGCGGATGGTGGGCAACAGCTTGGCCGGCTGATGCGAGATCATCAGGATCGTCACCCGTGCGGGCGGTTCTTCCAGCAGTTTCAACAGCGCATTGGCGGCCGAGACGTTCATCTCGTCGATGCTGTCGATGATCGCGACGCGCCTGCCGCCATCTGCCGCCGAAAGCGCGAAAAAGCTTTTCATCTTGCGCACTTCGTCAACGGTGATGTCTTGCTTGAGCCGCGCGGCTTTTTCGTCATAGGGGCGGCGCAGCAAAAACAACCGCGATTCCGTCAGGGCGGCAAGCCTGTGGGCGACGGGGTGGCTGTCGGGGATGTCCAAGTTTTGCGGGGGCGGTGCGGCAAACATGCCGCCGTCGTCATCGGGCGTGGCCAGCAAAAACCGCGCGATTTTCCACGCCAGCGTGGCTTTGCCGACACCGCGCGGGCCGGTGACCAGCCAACCATGATGCAGATGCTTGCCGTTAAACGCCGCCAGAAACGCCGCCTCGGCTTTGCTTTGGCCGATCAGCTGTGCTGTTTGGCGCGGATGCGGCGCGCCCTCGATGCGGTCGGGTTCGGGATGGCCCTCGCTCATGGCAGATGCGCCAAGGCGGCGGCGGTCACGGCCTGCGCCACATCTTCGGCCGCCCCAGTGCCGTCGATGATGCGAAACCGCTGCGGCGCTGCCGCCGCCAGTGCCAGAAACCCCGCGCGCGCCTTTTCCAAAAAGCCAAGCCCCATGCCTTCAAACCGCATCTCGCTGCCTGCGCGGGCAATGGCGCGACGCAGGCCAAGGCTGGGGTCGATGTCGATCAGAAAGGTCAGGTCAGGTTCCACCCCGATCATCAGGCTGTGCAGCGCATCGACCGTGGCCCGCAGATCGCCGCGTGTAAGGCCCTGATAGATCCGGCTGCTGTCGGCAAAGCGGTCGCAGATCACCACCTCGCCGCGCGCCAAGGCGGGACGGATGGTTTTTTCCAGATGGTCGCGGCGCGCGGCGGTAAACAGCAACAACTCGGTCTCGGTGGACCAGCGGTCGGCAGCCCCCTCCAGCACCAGACGGCGAATTTCCTCGGCCCCAGCCGAGCCGCCCGGCTCGCGCGTCAGGGTCACAGTTAAGCCGCGCGCGCGCAAAGCCTCGGCCAAAAGCCGCGCTTGGGTGGATTTACCCGAGCCGTCGATGCCTTCAAAGCTAAGAAACACCCCCGCCATCAGCCCGCCGTCGCCGATTTGGCGATATATTCGGCGTAAAGCTTTTGTGCCGCGGCGCTCATCCGCGCCAAGAAACCGGCTTGAGCCACATCAGAGGCAGTCAGCAAGGGCACGCGGCGTTCAGGCAATCCGGGGACGTCGATCACCAGCTCGGCCACTTGACGGCCCTTGGCAATCGGCGCCGCCAGCGGGCCGTTATAGACCACCTCGGCCTGCAAGCCGTCTTGGGCAAGCGCGGGGATCAGCAGGCGAATATCCTCGGCAGGCATCAGACCAACGGTCTTTTCTGCGCCCAAAAACACCTCGGCCTCGGCAATGGAATCACCGGCCTTTGCCGTGGTTTTCAGCGCAAATTGCCGAAAGGCCCAAGTCGAGATCTTTTCCGCCTCGGAGGCGCGTTCGGGGGCCGTCGCAAGCCCCGAGATCGCAAAGATCACCCGCCGCTCGCCTTGTTTGACAGACCCGACCATGCCAAAGCCCGCCTCTTCGGTATGTCCGGTTTTCAACCCATCGGCGCCGATGCCCAAGCCCAAAAGCGGGTTGCGGTTGTTGGCATTGGCAGGTGAGCGGTTTTTATAGTTGAAATCGGTTTCTGCAAAGACGGTGTAAAGCTCGGGGAATTCGGTGATCAGGCGCTGCGCAAGGATGCCCAGATCCTTCATGCTCATGCGTTGGCCGGGATCTGGCCAGCCCGAGGAATTGGTGAAATGCGATTGTGTCAGGCCAATCGCCTTGCCGCGCTGCGTCATCTGATCGGCAAAGGCGGTTTCCGAGCCGGCAAGCCCCTCGGCCACCGCCACACAGGCATCATTGCCCGAGTTGACGATCATGCCGCGGATCAAATCATGCACCGTTGGGCGGTCACCCTTTTGCAAGAACATCGTCGAGCCACCGGCTTCAGTAAAGCTCATCGCGTGATCCGACACGCCAAAGGTGGTGTCCATGCTGACGCGCCCATCCTTGAGCGCTTCGAACAGCATGTTCACTGTCATCAGTTTTGACATCGAAGCTGGCGGTACAGCGGCGTCACCGTTCTTATCCAGCAGCACGGTGTCTGTGGTCACATCATAGACCCAAGCTGTGGTCGCTTGGGTTTCAAAGGCCTGCGCGGGGGCACAGATCAGCGAGGTCCAAATCAGGGCGGCGGACAAAAGCCGGAGGGTCATAGCTTAGCCTTTCAGAAAGTAGGCGTCTTTGAAGCCTGCTTTTTTAACTTTTCCCAAGGCCGCAGCATCACCACGGGTTGTGACGCTCCAAAAGGGTTTGCCTTGGCTTGTCTCGGGGCGAATATCTGCCGCGATGCCTGCGGTCTTTAGGTTTGCCGCTGCGCGTTTGGCATTGGCTTCGATTGAAAAAATGCCGATCTGAATGGTGCTGCCGCTGGTTTTGGCCGGTTTTGCAGCTGTGGGGGTCAATGTGCCTGCGGGGATGGTCTGAGTTTGCACGCTGGGGGCTGCGGCGGGTTTTGCCGCAAAGACTTCGGCGGGCGTCGGGCTGGGCGGTGCTGTTTCGGCCGCTACGGTTTCCGCCGAATCCAGATTGGGCTTATTGGCGTCGGTGATGGCGGCGGCCTCTTCGCGGCGCAGCGCGGTGACGACGATCTTGGCAGGCTCCCCGGCCAGAAGCCCAAGCGCGCTTGCCGCATCTGACGAGATTTGCAGCTTGGGGCCGGGATTGTTGATCTCGCGGCGAAACAGCGCCCCGATCACGAACTTGCCATTGGCCGGATTGCGCAGGATCACCCGCTCGGGGTCTTTGGCATCGGGCGAGGCAACCCAGACGCCGCCAAGCGAGGGACGACCATCCCAAAGCGCGGTATCGGTGGTTTGAAAAATCTGCGGCGCTTCTACGTCGCGGTCAATCAATTTGACCGACTTTGCGCCCGCAACCGCTTGGGCGGGCTGGCTTGCGCTGGATGTTGGCAGACCTGCCAAGATGCCGCTGCCGTCTTGGCAGGCACTTAGCCCAAAGCCGGCCGTGACGGCCACCAAAAGACCCCGAATTGTCGAAGCTGACATGCCCACTCCTCTGCGCGAAATTCGCTGCCTCGCGCTTGATGATACCCACCTTTTTGGTGGCTTAAATGCTGCTTTGGCCCAATTAAGCCAATTTGACGCGATGATACAGCCAAGGCCGCAGGCTGGGAAGGGTGCGCGCAAGAATTGGTTTAAATCCTGCGTGAACTTGCCAGTCTCGCCGCAGCTCAAGCGCTTGCGACAGCAAAATTCTGAATTTTGGCAACATTAATCCTTTGTTTTCCATTTTGTTGCCACAGTGAGGGGGCAGAGCTGTTCGAGGTACCATTTGGGGTACGGAGTCGGCGCGCTGTCGCTTTTGTGGGCCTTTGGCTTGCGGCGGAAAGGTATTTTATGACGCGTTTGTTTTGGTTTATCGCCGTTCTTGCGGTTTTGGCTGGTCTTCCGCTTGCGGCGCAAGAGCGGGTTACCTTGGGCTGGGGGCGCATGTTCAGCAATGATGCGATTGGCGATGGCCATGATCGCTGGCGCAGCGGCAGCTATCAACTTAGCCTGCTGCGCGGCGAGAGTTTTTCGGGGCATCTGCCGAAAACCCCCGGCGCTTTGCTGGAGTTTCGGGTGAATTCCCAGATCATTGCGCCGGCAAACCTGAGCAAAACTGCGCCAGGCGATCGGCAGTATGTTGGCATGTTGTCCTTTGGCGCGCATACGGTCTTTGCGTGGCGCGGCTATGATATCAACCTTGGAAGTGATCTGGTGATTGTCGGGCCGCAAACCGGTGTCGGCAGCTTTCATAAGTGGATTCATAGGGTTCTTGATTTAACCGGCCCCAAAGCGGTGTCGCGTCAGATTGGCGATGGGCTTTATCCAAGCCTGCTGGCCGAAGTGGGGCGCGATGTTGTGATGGCGCCAAATGTCACGTTGCGCCCCTTTGTCGAGGCGCAGATCGGGGCCGAAAGCCTGATGCGGGTGGGGGGTGATCTGGTGATTGGCAGCTTGGGGCAGGGCGCGATTATGGCGCGCGATATGGTCAGCGGCCAGCGCTATCGCATTGTCGAGGCCGACCACAATCTTGGCTACAGTCTGGTGATGGGGGGCGATGTGGCAAGGGTTGCTGACTCGGTGTTTTTGCCTGTCGGTGGCGCTGCGGTGATGTCTTCTCAGCGCAGCCGGCTGCGGGCGGGTGTGCATTGGCAGGGACAAAAATCCTCTGTGTTTTATGGGGTAAGCTATCTGAGCCGCGAATTTGAAAGCCAGCCCGAAGGCCAACTTATTGGCGGCCTTAGCCTGAGTCTGAAGTTCTAAGCCGCAAGTTTCGCAATATTGTTGCTATTTGGTCATAGATTACATCCTAAAGGTCTGTTAACCTATTCTTACGAGCAGTCAAAACTATAAAAAACGACAAAACGAGCAGGCAAACAGGCATGAATACGGGCTCTTTGGGCACGTTCGTCATATCCTGGTCTCAGACAGAAATAGATGGCCTTAAGGCTGCGCGCATGGATCTTTTGACTGTCGGCACCGTTTGGCGCTGGACAGGGACGGCTGTGCGCGTGGATGGACCTCAGGGCCTGCTGCGACTGAATGAGGCCGAGGGGGCGGCGGAGTTAAGAAAACGGGCGGCGCGCATGGTGCGCCGGCTGGTCGGGGCAGCGGTGGCGGGTGAGGCCGATCTGAAACCTGGCAATGATGAGCCGGTGCAGAGGCTGCCGGATCAATCCTTTATCGTAACTGATGGCCACCAAAGCTTTACCATCACCATTATCGCCGTGCCGGATACTGGCGCGCAATTGTTGATGTTTATTGGCGATCTGCCACCTTCGGATCAGGATCTTTGGGTGGTGCGCACTTCGATTGACCGCAGCCAGTCGGCGGCGGGCGCGCGGGCGGCGGGGGGGGTGATTTGCTTTACCCCCGAGACCCGCATCGCAACCCCCGAGGGGGCGCGGCAAATCCGTGACCTGAAAGCTGGCGATCAGATTTTGACGCGAGATAATGGCCCGCAGCAGGTGCTTTGGACCGGATTTCGGCGAATGTCGGGCGCAAGGCTTTATGCCATGCCGCATTTGCGACCGATCCGCTTTAAACGCAGCGCAATGGGGCTTTATCGGCCAGAGGAAGATTTGCTGGTCTCGCCGCAGCACCGGATGCTGGTGCGCGGCGCCGCGGCGCAGGCTTTGTTCAATACCCCGGAGGTCTTGGTGGCGGCCGAAGATCTGATCAATGATGTCACGATCACGGTGGACCATCAGTTGACCGAGGTGACCTATGTGCATATCTTATTGGAACAACACAATATTGTCTGGGCCAATGGCTTGGAGACCGAAAGCTTTCATCCCTCGAACACTTCGATGGATACGGTTGATCCGCTGCACTTGCGGTCTTTGAAAGCGATTCTGCCGCAGGTCGAGGCGAACCCGCACGCCTATGGCGATTATGCGCGACGCAATCTTTCGGGCTCGGAGGCGGCGATTTTGCGGTATGAGTTGGCGGCCTGAGCCGGCCCAGAGCGGGGGGCTGTCTGCCCCCCACCGCGTGCGGGCGCACGCGTCCCCCCCGAGGATATTTTAACCAAGATGAAAGCAGGAAAGAAAGTCTGGGGCGGCTTGTTGACTCTGGGGGGCTGGGCTGTATAAGCCGCGTCAGTGCCGGATGAGAGTCCGGCGCTTTTCATTGGTGTTGGTGGTCCTTGCAAAAGGAACCCTGTCGGGCTTCGGCCAAAGGACAACGCCCTTCACGTCTTAAGAAGGAGATCAGAGATGACAAAACGTACCTCTGCCAAATACAAAATTGACCGCCGTATGGGCGAAAACATCTGGGGCCGTCCTAAGTCCCCAGTGAACAAGCGTGAATACGGCCCCGGCCAGCACGGTCAGCGTCGCAAGAACAAGCTTTCGGATTTCGGCACCCAGCTGCGTGCCAAGCAGAAACTGAAGGGCTATTACGGCGATTTGACCGAAAAGCAGTTCCGCAAGATCTACACGGAAGCAGAACGTGTTAAGGGCGACACCGGCGAGATGCTGGTAGGTTTGCTGGAGCGTCGTCTGGACGCTGTGGTTTACCGCGCAAAGTTCGTACCAACCGTTTTCGCAGCGCGTCAGTTCGTGAACCACGGCCACGTCACCGTCAACGGTCAGCGCGTGAACATCGCGTCTTACCGCGTCAAGGAAGGCGATGTGATCGCCGTTCGTGAAAAGTCGCGTCAAATGGCTGCGATCGTGGAAGCGATTGCTTTGACCGAGCGTGACGTTCCTGACTATCTGGAAGTTGACAACCAAAAGCTGACCGCGACCTTCGTGCGGACGCCTGGCCTGTCGGATGTGCCTTATCCGGTTCAGATGGAACCAAACTTGGTCGTCGAATACTACGCAAAGAACTAAGATCTGTTGCATCGCAACCCGAAAGGCCCGCTTTATGCGGGCCTTTTTGCTTTTGCGCCCAAGCTGTTGCGGCTTTGATCAATTGTTGCTGGTGTTGGCCCGTGGCCGCGGGTAAAACCCCCGATGAAGTGTTTGGGGAATCCGATGAACGACTTTATCCGCCCACAGCCCGGCATTCTGGAGATCGCGCTTTACGAGGGCGGTAAGGCCTCGGTTGCGGGTGTGGCCAATGTGCTGAAGCTGTCGTCAAATGAGAACCCCTTTGGCCCTTCCGACAAGGCGAAAGAGGCTTTTGCGCGGTCTGTGCATCAGCTGCACCGCTATCCTTCGACCGATCATCTGGCCTTGCGCAGCGCGATTGCCGATGTGCATGGCCTTGACGCGGGCCGCGTTATATGTGGCGTTGGATCGGATGAGATTATTCACATGCTGTGCCAAGCCTATGCCGGGCCGGGCGATGAGGTGGTTTTCACCGAGCATGGGTTTTTGATGTATCGCATCTCGACCATGGCGGCGGGGGCTGTGCCTGTCGAGGTGCAAGAGCGCGAGCGCACCACGGATGTTGACGCCATTCTGAAGGCCTGCACCCGGCGTACCAAATTGGTGTTTATTGCCAATCCGAACAACCCGACCGGCACAATGATTTCGGCGGCCGAGGTCGAGCATTTGGCCGCAAATCTGCCGCCGCAAGCGATTTTGGTGCTGGATGGGGCCTATGCTGAATATGTCGAGGGCTTTGACGCAGGGCTATCGCTGATTGAGGCGCGCGAGAATGTGGTGATGACGCGGACCTTCTCGAAGATCTACGGGCTTGGTGGGCTGCGCATTGGCTGGGGTTACGGGCCCAAGCATATCGTGGATGTGCTGAACCGCATTCGCGGGCCGTTCAATCTGTCGAACACCCAGCTGGAAACTGCCGAAGCCGCTGTGCGCGATCAGGACTATGTCACGCGGTGTCGCGCCGATAACGCGCGGATGCGGCATTGGCTGGCAGAGGCTTTGGCCGAGCATGGCGTGCCTTCGGATACCTCGCTTGCCAATTTCATTCTGGCGCGCTTTGCTTCGGCCGAAGAGGCCGAGGCTTGTGATATTTTTCTGCAATCGCAAGGGCTTTTGGTGCGGCGGGTTGCCAGTTACAAGCTGCCGCATTGCCTGCGGATCACCATTGGTGACGAATCTGCCTGCCGCCGGATTGCCCATGCCATTGGTCAGTTCAAGGCGCAGGCATGAGCGCGCCGATCTACAACCGTGTCGCGCTGATCGGGCTGGGGCTGATCGCCTCGTCGATGGCGCATGCGATGCGGGCGGGCGGTTTGGCGGGCGAGATTGTCGGCCATGCCAAATCGGCTGAAACGCGGGCAACGGCGCTTGAGATCGGCATTTGTGATCGCGTTTATGCCACCGCAGCCGAGGCCGTGGCGGGGGCTGATCTGGTGGTGCTTGCGGTGCCGGTTGGGGCGATGGCTGCGATTGCCGCAGAGATCGGGCCGCATTTGGCGGCAGGCGCGACCGTCACCGATGTGGGCTCGGTCAAGCAGGCGGTGATCGCTGCGGTGGCGCCGCATGTGCCTGCGGGCTGTCATTTCATTCCTGGCCATCCGATGGCGGGGACCGAATATTCGGGGCCGCGTTCGGGTTTTGCCACGCTTTACAAAAACCGCTGGTGGCTTTTGACCCCTGATGCCGAAACCGATGCGGCGGCACTTCTTCGCCTGCGCAGCTTGCTCGAGGCGATGGGGGCCAAGGTTGATAGCATGGATGCGGCGCATCACGATCTGGTTTTGGCCGTGGTCAGCCATACGCCGCATTTGATCGCCTATACGATGGTTGGCGTTGCCGATCACTTGGCGCAGGTCTCGAATTCCGAAGTCATCCAATATTCGGCCACGGGGTTTCGCGATTTCACCCGCATTGCAGCCAGCGACCCGGTGATGTGGCGCGATGTGTTTTTAACCAATAAAGATGCTGTTTTGGATATTTTGGGCCGCTTTACCGAAGAGCTGTTCGTGCTACAGCGCGCCATTCGTATGGGCGATGGCGAGCAGCTGCACGATTATTTCACCCGCACCCGCGCCATTCGGCGTGGCATTATCGAGGCAGGGCAAGACACTTCAGCCCCCGATTTTGGCCGTGTGCCCAGCGAAAAGCTGCAAGACAAAACCTAGGGCCAGCTCAGCAAAGGCGCTGGACCAAGCGGCAGTGGGCCAAGCTGCATCCGACCGTTTCTAGCAACAAGCGTCAGGGTCAGATCCTCTGGTGCGCCGTTTTGGCTGGCCAAGTTTTGCAAAATTGTCGTCATCGTCTGCTGCATCTGCGGTTGCACCAGCCCCAGCGAGACCAAAAGTGGTGGTAACATTTGCCAGCCTTGCAGATCAATTTGAATATCGCCGGCCGCATAGCCCATTGCATCGGCGGTGATGCGGCCCGTTGCGTTCAGGCGCAAATCGCCCCAGATCAACCGCAGCGCATCCAGATCAATCTCGCTTGGTCGCGGCTGGCGTTGCGCTGCGCTGCGGTCCAACGCGGCGGTTAGGCTGACATGTGCATCCAGATAGCCCTCGTCGATCTTTGCTGGCAAGCCCGCGGCGGCCAGCTTTGGCGTCAGACTTGCATCCGTCAGCAGATCGGCCAGACGTAGCCCGAGGCGATAGCGATGCGCCGCCGTCGGGTCTTCGCGCAGCGACGCCAGCAGGCTTGCAGCACTGATCTGCCAGCCCGCATTCGAGATCAGCTGCAAATCGCGGCTTTGCGTCACCACTTCGCGCAGGGTTAGATCGCTGTCAGGATGCACCATCACATCGCCCATCATCTGGCTGCTGTTCAGGGTAAGGGTCTGATCCTGATAGGTGATTTTTTGCCCCGTCGGCAGGGCTGCGATCAAATGCCAAGGCTTCCATGTCATGGCAAAGACCTGCGCAAAGGGGGTTTGCCAGCGCAGTGGCAGATCGGGGCTGCGCAGCGCCAGATCGGTTATGGTCAGATCAAAGCGGTTCGGAATGCCATGCACCTCGACGCTCGCCGCGCTGATCTGATCTTCGGGCTGGGCTTTGATCCAAGCCGAGACCGAGGTTTCGATCGTCGTGGCACCCACCCACCAATAGCCAGTCCAAGCCGCAGTTGCAGCCAAAGCGATCCACAAAAGCCAGCGCATCTCTTCCCCTTTTCATTTTCCGCGCCCAGCACTACACCGCGCAGCAGCGGAGGGCTAGGCGGATGACAACGGCGATGTGGGTTTTTGGCTATGGCTCCTTAATCTGGAACCCCGAATTTCCTGTGGCAGAGCGTCGCATCGCGCGGTTGGCAGATTGGCAGCGTTCCTTTTGTATGTGGTCGATCCATCATCGCGGCACCGAGGTCGAACCGGGGCTGGTCTTGGCGCTGGATCAGGCGGCGGGCAAATTTTGCGACGGTGTTGGCTTTCGCGTGCAGCCTGGCGCCGAGGCGGAAACCTTGGCAGCCTTGCGTGCGCGCGAGTTGATTTCTTCGGCCTATCTCGAGCGCGTCTTGCCCTTGGATTTGGCGGGTGGCGATAGGGTGCAGGCCTTGGCCTATGTGATTGATCCCGCGCATGTGCAATATTGCGGCGGCATGGCGCTGGCCGCGCAGGCGCAGATTATTGCGCAGGCCGTGGGCGGGCGCGGGCCAAACCGCGATTATCTTTACGCCACCGCCCAACATCTTGCCGATTTGGGTATAGAAGACCCAGATCTTAGCTGGCTGGCGGCAGAAGTTCGCAAGATCAGCTAGAGTTTTACTTGGCAGGCGGTGTCAGCCTGCTATGGTTTGACCAAGCAGAACAGACGGATAGCAGCGCCGAAATGGAAAAATCCAAACTTCAGGCCATCTACTTTAGCCAACCGATCCGCCAGTTTTTCACCATGTTTCTGGTGGTGATTTTGGTGCTTGTGGGGGCTTGGCTGATCCATTCCAAGGTGGTTGGCATCGTCAATGCCAACCCTTGGCTGAATGGCGGCATCGCTTTGGTGTTTCTGCTGGGGGTAGTCACCTGTTTCTGGCAGGTCTTCACGCTGGCGCAATCAGTGTCCTGGATCGAACGCTTTGTGCGCCATGACGTTGGCTTTGAAGACGCGAAACCGCCGCAACTGTTGGCGCCTTTGGCGCATTTGCTGCGCACGCGTGGCGCGCGGATGCAGATTTCTTCCTCCTCGGCGCGCTCGATCTTGGAATCGGTCGAAAGCCGGATAGACGAGGCGCGCGACATCACGCGGTATCTGACCAACCTCTTGGTTTTCCTTGGTCTTTTGGGCACCTTTTACGGGCTTGCCACCACGGTTCCGGCGGTGGTGGAAACCATCCGCTCGCTTGCCCCACAAGAGGGCGAGACTGGGCTCGAAGTGTTTGGCAAGCTGATGTCAGGGCTGGAAAGCCAGCTTGGTGGCATGGGTACGGCGTTTTCGTCGTCGCTTTTGGGGCTTGCGGGGTCTTTGGTTGTGGGCCTGCTCGAGCTGTTTGCAGGCCACGGGCAGAACCGTTTTGCGCGTGAACTGGAGGAATGGCTGTCTTCGATCACCCGCGTTGGCTTTGCCGCAGGCGATGGCGAGGGCGGCGAGACCGCAGCGACCTCCGCCGTGCTTGACCATTTGGCCGAGCAGATCGAGGTCATGCAAAGCCTGTTTGCGCAGGTCGAGGCCAACCGCGCGGGAGGCGAGCGTGCGTTGCTAGAGCTGGGACAAGCCTTGGCACAGCTGTCGCAAAACCTAAGCGGTGAAACCGGACAGGCCGAGGCGCTGAACCGGATTGCCGAGGGGCAAGAGCGGCTGATCGCTGCGCTGACGGGGGCCGAGGGCGGTGCGCATTCGGATGCCGAAAGCCGGATGCGGCTTCGGTCGATTGATGTGCAACTGCTTCGAATCTTTGAAGAAATGGCAGCAGGGCGACAAGAGAGCCTTGCTGACCTGCGGGGTGATCTCTCGGCGCTGACGGCCTCGGTGCGCCAGCTTGCCCGCGGCGTTCCGGGGCGCGGCTAAGATGGCGCTGCGCCGCAAACGCGACAGTTCGATGATCTGGCCGGGCTTTGTGGATGCCGTCACCACGCTGCTGATGGTGCTGATGTTCGTGCTGACGATCTTTACCGTGATGCAATCGGTGCTGCGCGACACCATCACCACCCAATCGACCGAGCTTGATAAGCTGACTGCGCAGATTGCGGGGCTGGCTGATGCTTTGGGGCTGGAACGCGCCAAAGTTTCCGATCTGAACGCGCAGGTTGGCGCGCTGACCAGCAATCTGGACGCCGCCCGCGCCAAGGGCGAAGAACAAACTGCACTGATTGCCACGCTTTCAGGGCAGATTTCGGCAAAAGAAGCCGAGCTTGCTGCGGCGCAGGGGCGGATTGCCAGTTTTGAAGCGCAGGTCGCTTCGCTTTTGACCGAACGTGACAGCGCCCGCGGGCAGGTGGCCGATTTACAGGCCGCGCAAGATAAGCTGCTGTCAGATCAAGAGATCATGCAGCTTGCCCTCGCCAAAGCCCGCCAAGAGATTGATAAAGCAGCAGAAGAGGCGCGATTGGCCGCGGCCCGCGCCGATGCTATGAACGCCTTGGTCAAGGATTTGCAGGCAAAAGATGGCGCCAATCAGACTAAGCTTTCCGAAGCAGAGGCCGCGCGTTTGGTCGATGCGGCGGCCTTGGTGGCGCTGCGCGACAAGCTGAAAGGCTCGGATGCCGAGCTGACCGCGATGACTTTGGCGCTGGAAGAACAGCGCAAACGTGCCGAAGAAACCCTGACGCTTTTGGCCGCCGCCCGCAGCCAAGCCGCCCTGAACGCAAGCGCTGGCGATAACAAGGCCAACCTTTTGGCCGTGGCCGAACAGGCGCTGACTGCCGAGCAAGAGAAATCCCTGCAAGCCGCGCGGCAGGTCGAGGCGCTGAACCAACAGATCGCAGCGCTGCGGGCGCAACTGGGGCAATTGCAGGGCATCTTGGACGCCTCTGCCGCCAAAGACGCCGACGCAAACGTACAAATTCAAGCGCTTGGCAGCCAGTTGAACGCAGCTTTGGCGCAGGTGGCATCGGAACAAAAACGCCGTGCCGAGCTGGAAGAGGCCGAGCGCAAACGGCTAGAGTTGCAAAACGCCGATCTCGAGAAATTCCGCAGCGAGTTTTTCGGCGAGCTGTCGCAACTTTTGGCGGGGCGGCAGGGCGTGCGGGTGGTGGGCGACCGCTTTGTGTTTTCCTCGGAGGTGTTGTTTACCGCGGGCTCTGCGGATCTTTCTTCCGAGGGGCAGGCACAAATCGCCTCTGTGGCGCAGATTTTGGATGATATCGCGGGAAAAATTCCGTCCTCGATCAATTGGATCATACGGGTTGATGGCCATACCGACAATGTGCCGCTGCTGGGGACCGGTATTTTCAAGGACAATTGGCAGTTAAGCCAAGCCCGCGCGCTGTCGGTGGTGCGATTTATGCAAGACAGTCTGGGATTTCCGCCCGAACGCATGGCGGCAACTGGTTTTGGCGAGTATCAACCCGTGGCCTTGGGCGATAGTGCTGATGCGCGGGCGCAAAACCGTCGAATTGAATTAAAATTGACCGAGCGCTAGGGGGTCAGCTCTAGGCCAAGGCTTTGGCGGCCCAGTTCCGTCGCGCCTCGCATCAAACGGGCGGTTCCTTCGTAGTGGCCTTGCGCCCAAGCTTTTGTTTTTAAACGCCGCCCTGTGGCACGAAAACCAAGGGCCTGCGATTTTTCGATCACGCTGCGCTCTTGCAAAACATGGCCCGCGGGGCCTGTTAGCTCGAATAAGATCGCATCGCCCGGTTTGACGACGTAGAAATAGGCCCACAGCACCAGCGCGGGGGCGGTCTGCGGCAGGTCGCGGCTTTGAAGGCCGGCCTTGATCGCCGCATAATCGGGCACCGCGGTGGCAATCCCGATTTGCAGCAGCCCGCCTGCGACATAGGGCAGCGTTTCTTGCCAAAGGCTAGCGGTTTGTGGTCCGCAGGTTGCAAGCGGATCGGGCGCGAAAGGGTCAACGGTGACACCATTATGGCGCAGGGCCAGATGCAGATGCGGAAAATCGGCCATGCCGGATTGACCAACTTGGCCCAGCACATCGCCTTGGGCCAGAACCTCGCCCAGCCGGACAGAGATAGAGCCTTGTTTCAAATGGCAATATTGGGTTTCCCAGCCATCGCCGTGGTCTAGCAGCACGCCATTGCCGCATTCTTTTCCCGCGAGTTTTGGCGCAAAGTCGGCGACACCGTCGCGCAGTCCCTTCACGGTTCCAGCTTGGGCTGCCAAAACATCGACCCCCGCCTGCATGGCGGCGCGGGTCGGCAGCGCAAGATCGGTGCCGTCGTGGCCGTCATAGCTTAGGCTGCCACAGGTGAAATCAGCTGCCTTTGGTCCGGTGTCATGGTCGATATATTGCTGGATATAGCAGGTTTTTCCCAGATCACAGCGCAGAGGAAAGCCCAAATTAAAGGCCCCCGCCGGTGAGGCGAGGGCCAATGTTATCAAGAGGCTACGGATCATTCTGCCGTAAGCAGCGGGGTTTTGGTGCTGGAAAGCCGCGGCTTTTGCGGCTCTTCATAGGTCAGCACAAGCGCGTCGTCTTTGACGCCTACATGCACAATGCCGCCCTTGACCAATTTGCCGAACAGCAACTCTTCGGCCAGCGGGCGTTTGATGTGTTCTTGGATCACGCGGCCCAGCGGACGCGCGCCCATTTTGTCATCATAGCCCTTTTCACCCAGCCAAGCCGCGGCCTCGGGGGTCAGGTCGATTTGGACGTTGCGATCCATCAGCTGCGCTTCCAGTTGCAGCACGAATTTGGTCACCACTTCCATGATGACATCCTTCGACAGCGGCGCGAAGGAAATCACCGCATCCAGACGGTTGCGGAATTCGGGCGTAAACGTCCGTTCGATCGCCGCGGTGTCTTCGCCGGTGCGGCGCGCGCGGCCAAAGCCGATCGCCTCTTTCGCCTGTTCCGAGGCGCCGGCGTTCGAGGTCATGATCAAGATCACATTGCGGAAATCGACAGTGCGGCCGTTATGGTCTGTCAGCTTGCCGTGGTCCATCACCTGCAACAGGATGTTATAGACGTCGGGGTGGGCTTTTTCCATTTCGTCCAGCAGCAGCACGCAATGCGGGTCTTGGTCGACGCCGTCGGTCAGCATGCCGCCTTGGTCAAAGCCAACATAGCCGGGCGGCGCGCCGATCAGCCGCGAGACCGCGTGTTTCTCCATATATTCCGACATATCGAACCGCAGCAGCTTCAGGCCAAGCGAGCTTGCCAGTTGCTTTGCCACTTCGGTTTTGCCAACACCTGTTGGGCCTGCAAACAGATAGTTGCCAATCGGCTTTTCAGGTTCGCGCAGACCGGCACGGGCAAGTTTGATCGCCGAACAAAGCGATTCAACCGCCTTATCTTGACCAAAGACCACGCGCTTAAGGGTTTTTTCCAGATCGCGCAGGGTTTCAGCATCATCTTTCGACACCGATTTCGCCGGAATACGGGCGATTTTGGCAACCACAGCCTCGATCTCTTTGGCACCAAGGGTCTTGCGACGCTTGGAATCCGACAAAAGATGCTGGGCGGCCCCTGCCTCGTCGATCACATCAATGGCCGAGTCCGGCAGTTTGCGGTCGTGAATATAGCGCGCGGCAAGTTCGACCGCCGATTTGATCGCGTCATTGGTGTAGCGCAGATCATGGTGTTCTTCGAAATGCGGTTTCAGACCCATCAGGATCTTAATCGCATCAGGCACAGAGGGTTCGTTCACATCGATCTTCTGGAAGCGCCGCGCCAAGGCCCGGTCTTTTTCAAAGTGCTGACGGAATTCTTTGTAGGTGGTCGAGCCCATGCAGCGCATTTTGCCGCCTGAAAGTGCTGGTTTCAGCAGGTTCGAAGCATCCATCGCCCCGCCCGAGGTGGCCCCCGCGCCGATTACGGTGTGAATTTCGTCGATGAACAGGATCGCATCGGGGTGATCCTCTAGCTCTTTCATCACGGCTTTCAGACGTTCTTCGAAGTCGCCGCGATAGCGCGTTCCGGCCAAAAGTGCGCCCATATCAAGGCTGTAGATCGTGGCATGGGCCAAAATCTCGGGCGTCTCGTGGTTGACGATTTTGCGCGCCAGACCTTCGGCGATTGCGGTTTTGCCCACACCCGGATCGCCCACCAAAAGTGGGTTGTTTTTGCGCCGACGGCACAAGACCTGAATGCAGCGTTCTACCTCAGACTCGCGGCCGATCAGCGGGTCGACATCGCCCTTGCGCGCCTTGACGTTCAGATCAATGCAATATTTCGACAGCGCAGATTCCTTAACCTCGCCGGCCTCGGCCTTGGGGGTTTCATGATGCGGCTCTTCGGCGCCAGTCAGCGGGCGCTGTTCGCCGTAGGACGGGTCTTTGGCCACGCCATGGGCGATGAAATTCACCGCGTCATAGCGCGTCATATCCTGTTCTTGCAGGAAAAACGCCGCATTCGATTCGCGTTCGGCAAAAATGGCGACAAGCACATTGGCGCCGGTCACTTCCGAGCGGCCCGAGGATTGCACATGGATCGCGGCGCGCTGGATCACGCGTTGAAACGCCGCGGTTGGCACGGCTTCCGAGCCTTCGACATCGGTCACAAGTGTTGACAGATCATCGTCGATAAAGCTGGCAAGTGTTTTGCGCAGCAGGTCTAGATCGACCGAGCAGGCCTTCATCACGCGGGCCGCGTCGGGTTCGTCGATCAGGGACAATAACAGATGTTCAAGCGTCGCCAATTCGTGGCGGCGCGAATTTGCAAGCGCCAAAGCGCCGTGGATGGCTTGTTCAAGCGTGGTCGAAAATGATGGCACTGGTTTCGTGCTCCTGTCCTGCGGGTCGAATGGTCCTTACGGCCCATCTCAACCATGACCTCATAGTGTAAAGGATCGGTTTTATTTCCCGATCTTCAAGCCCTAAATCGGCAAGTTTTCGGAATTTCGCGGTTAAGGTGTAAAAAGTGATCGTTGCGTCGCAGTTTGGGCCTAGAAGCTGTCCTTCATGCTGCGCAAACGCGCAAAAACCTCGGCGTCGCTGGCCAAAGTCATTCCTAACGTTGCTTTGATATAAGGGTCATTGGCGCGAAGAAAAGGGTTGGTCGCCAATTCTCCTGACAGGCGCGAGGGAACGGTGGCGCGACGCTCGGCGCGGGCTTTGGTAACCTTGGCGATGCGGGCCTGCAAGGCCTCGTTCTGCGGATCCACCGTTGCGGCAAAGGCAAGGTTCGAGGTGGTATATTCATGGCCCGAACAGATCAGCGTCTCGGGCGGCAGGGCGCGCAGCTTGGCAAGGCTGGCAAACATCTGATCTGGCGTGCCTTCAAACAACCGGCCACAGCCTGCGGCCATCAGGCTGTCGGCGGTAAAGGCAAAGCCCGAGCTGGGCAGATAAAACGCAATATGGCCAAGGGTATGGCCTGAAACATCCAGCACATGGGCCAGTTCCGTGCCAATGGCGATGCTGTCGCCTTCGGCCAATGCGCGCGTCAAAGGCGGCAGGCGGTGAGCATCGGCGGCTGCCCCCAGCACAGCGGCAGAGGTCGCCTCGACCAGAGCGGTGACGCCGTCGATATGATCCCAATGGTGATGGGTCAGCCAGATCGCATCCAAGCCCCAGCTGCGCTTTTGCAGCTCGGCCAAAATCGGGGCTGCGTCGGGCGCATCAATCAACACGGTTTCCCCCGAGCCTGCATCGTGCAACAGATAGGCGTAATTGTCTTTAAGGCAGGGGATGGTCACAAGCTCGAGGGTCATGGGCGGCCTTTCACAGGGGCAGGGACGGCAACGCAGGGTAGCCTTGCGGCGTGTTTTGGGTATGATTAAGCCAGTTTGGCGGGAAAGGTCTGGGTCTGCAATGCATCTTGATGTGCTTGATCTGCGCAACTTTTACTATCGCACCCGTTTGGGGCGCGTGGCGCAGCGGGCGATCCGAGATCAGCTGGTGCGGATGTGGCCGCCTGTCAAAGGCCAGACGGTGGCGGGCTTTGGCTTTGCCGTGCCCTTGTTGCGGCCCTATCTTGAGGATGCGCGGCGGGTGATCGGGCTGATGCCGGGGCCGCAGGGGGTGATGCCTTGGCCAGCGGGATTGGCGAATGTTTCGGTGCTTTGCGAAGAAACTCAATGGCCGCTGCCGACGGGGCATGTGGACCGGCTGGTGCTGATGCACGGGCTTGAGACATCAGACAACCCGACGGCTGTGCTTGAAGAGGCGCATCGGGTGCTGGGGCCGGGGGGGCGCATTGTGATCGTGGTGCCCAACCGCGCTGGACTTTGGGCGCGGCGCGACGCGACACCCTTTGGGCAGGGGCGTCCCTATTCGGGCCGCCAGTTGGAAGGCCAATTGAAAGAGCATGGCTTTCGGGTCGAGCGCAGCATGACGCTTTTGTTCGCGCCGCCCTCGGAAAGCCGGTTTTGGCTGCGCACTTCGGCATTTTGGGAAGACTTTGGCCGCAATCTGCCTTGGCTCGCGGGCGGCGTGCTGCTGGTCGAGGCCAGCAAGCAGATCTATGCCCCCACGCGCGGCACCTTGGCCAATGCGGTGCGCCGCCCCCTGCGGGTTCTAGAGGGCGTGGGGGCCGCGGTGCCAAGCGCGCAACGCCCCTCGCAGGTTAAAGAATCAGTGGTGATCCGAGAAGAGACGCGTTTCTTTTAAAGCGGCCAAGCAAAAGCAGGGCTGGGTTTTTGGTTTGGGTGAGCTTGGCTTGGTTAAGCCCGCAGGCGCTTCTAAATTTAATAAAACTTACTGTGATTGCTCGGATTTTGCCGCGTTGCAGCATCGGGCGCCGCACCCCAGACCTGCACCTCCGGTTTTGGTGGCTTTGTTGCGGGCTGCTGGCCTGCACTATCTGTCGCAGCTTTCGGTGCAAAATGCCGCAGCAACGTGGTTGCGACATCGTAAAGGCTCTGCTAGAGACGCGGGAAATCGAAAAGACGCATGCCCTAAGTATGCGCCGCAGTCGGGCTGAAATCCGAAGGCGGTCCACGCGAAGGGCCTATTCAGCGGAAGGGTTGACGTGTCCGAACCAGCTTCAATCTCCTTGAACATCGCTTCGCGCTATGCGCAGGCCCTGTTCGAGATTGCAAAAGACGAAAAAGGCCTAGCAACGCTTGAGGCCGATACCGATGCGCTGGGGGCTGCTTTGTTGGCCAGCCCCGAGCTTGCCGGCATGATCGCCTCGCCGGTCGTGACCCGCGAAGACCAATCGCGTGCCATGGCTGCCGTTGTGGCGGCAATGGGGCTTTCGTCCGCAATGGCAAACACCATCGCGCTGATGGCCAGCAAGCGCCGCTTGTTCGTGCTGCCGCAATTGGTGGCCAATCTGCGCGCTCGCATCGCGATTGAAAAAGGCGAAGTCACTGCCGAGGTTACCTCGGCCGCAGCTTTGTCGCCTGCACAGGCCACTGCACTGGTCGAAGCCTTGAAGGCCAAGGTCGGCAAGGACGTCAAATTGAACACTACCGTCGATGAAAGCCTCATCGGTGGTCTAATCGTCAAGCTCGGCTCGACCATGATCGACACCTCGGTCAAGGCGAAGCTCGCGGCACTTCAGAATGCAATGAAAGAGGTTGGGTGATGGGAATTCAGGCTGCTGAGATCTCTGCGATCCTTAAGGAGCAGATCAAGAACTTCGGCAAGGACGCTGCTGTGGCAGAAGTCGGCCGTGTGCTGTCCGTAGGGGATGGTATCGCGCGCGTTCACGGCTTGGACAATGTCCAAGCAGGTGAGATGGTGGAATTCCCCGGCGGGATCCGCGGCATGGCGCTGAACCTTGAAGTCGACAACGTTGGTGTTGTTATCTTCGGTTCCGACCGTGACATCAAAGAAGGCGATACCGTCAAGCGCACCAAGTCCATCGTGGACGTTCCAGTTGGCAACGGCCTCTTGGGCCGCGTTGTTGACGGCCTTGGCAACCCGATCGACGGCAAAGGCCCGATCGAGTCGACCGAGCGTCGCATTGCTGACCAAAAAGCACCGGGCATCATTCCGCGTAAGGGTGTGCACGAGCCAATGGCAACCGGCCTTAAGGCTGTTGACGCTATGATCCCAGTTGGCCGTGGCCAGCGCGAATTGATCATCGGTGACCGTCAGACCGGCAAAACCGCCGTGGCTTTGGACACCATTCTGAACCAGAAGTCCTATAACGAGGCTGCTGGCGACGACGAAAACAAAAAGCTGTACTGCATCTATGTAGCTATCGGTCAAAAGCGTTCGACCGTTGCGCAGTTGGTGAAGAAGCTGGAAGAAACCGGCGCGATTGACTACACAATCGTGGTGGCAGCTACCGCATCCGACCCAGCACCTTTGCAGTTCCTTGCGCCCTATTCGGCAACCGCAATGGCGGAGTTCTTCCGCGACAACGGCCGCCATGCGCTGATCATCTATGATGACTTGTCCAAGCAGGCCGTGTCTTATCGTCAGATGTCGCTGTTGCTGCGTCGCCCACCAGGCCGCGAAGCCTATCCTGGCGACGTTTTCTATCTGCACAGCCGCTTGCTGGAGCGGTCGTCGAAACTGAACGCCGATTTCGGTTCGGGTTCGCTGACAGCTTTGCCGATCATCGAGACCCAAGGCGGCGACGTTTCGGCCTTTATTCCAACCAACGTGATCTCGATCACCGACGGCCAGATCTTCTTGGAAACCGAATTGTTCTACCAAGGCATCCGCCCTGCTGTGAACACCGGTCTGTCGGTGTCGCGCGTGGGCTCTTCGGCACAAACCAACGCTATGAAGTCGGTGGCTGGTAAAGTGAAACTGGAACTGGCGCAGTATCGCGAAATGGCTGCCTTTGCGCAGTTCGGTTCGGATCTTGACGCTTCGACCCAGGCTTTGCTGAACCGTGGCGCCCGCTTGACCGAACTGATGAAGCAGCCGCAATACGCGCCGCTGACCGGTTCCGAAATCGTTTGCGTGATCTTTGCAGGCACCGCCGGTTACCTCGACAAAGTCGCGGTGAAAGACGTTGGCCGCTATGAAGCTGGTTTGCTGAAGCACCTGCGTGGGGCTGGCAAGGCGCTGTTGGATGACATCACCAACAACGACCGCAAAGTCTCGGGCGATCTGGAAAAAGCAATCCGCGCAGAGCTTGACGCTTTCGCGAAAGACTTCGCCTGAGGGCGGGGCAGGGGAGATAAAGCATGCCCAGCCTTAAGGACTTAAAAAACAAAATTGCGAGTATCAAGAATACGCGCAAGATCACCAAGGCGATGCAGATGGTCTCTGCGGCGAAGCTTCGCCGTGCCCAAGAAGCTGCTGAAGCTGCCCGGCCCTATGCCGAGCGGATGAATGCAGTGATGGGCGGCTTGGCTGCCTCGGTTGGCACTTCGCCGACAGCGCCCCGGCTTTTGGCCGGGACGGGGTCGGACAAAGTGCAGCTTTTGGTTGTGATGACCTCGGAACGTGGTCTGGCTGGCGGGTTCAACTCGAACATCGTCAAGCTGGCCCGCAACCGCGCAAACGAGCTGCTTGCAGCTGGCAAAACGGTCAAGATCTTGACCGTTGGCAAAAAAGGGCGTGAACAACTGCGCCGTGATTATGCTGCCTATATGGTTGGCCATATTGACATGTCAGAGGTCAAGCGGGTGGGCTATGTCAACGCGCAGGCAATTGCGCGTGATGTGTTGTCGCGGTTCGAGGCTGGTGAATGCGATGTGGTGACGATCTTCTATAGCCGGTTCCAATCGGTTATCGCGCAGATCCCAACCGCGCAGCAAATCATTCCGGCTCAGTATGAAGGCGGCGCTATTTCGGCGCTTTATGATTACGAGCCCAGCGAAGAAGCCATTCTGGCCGATTTGCTGCCGCGCGGTGTTGCGACGCAATTCTTTACCGCTCTGCTGGAAAACGGCGCCTCTGAACAGGGCGCGCGGATGAGCGCTATGGACAACGCGACGCGCAACGCAGGCGATATGATCACCAAATACACGACCATCTATAACCGCTCGCGCCAAGCTGCGATCACCACCGAGCTTATCGAAATCATCGCGGGCGCCGAGGCGCTCTGAGAAACCGGAGAAACATTATGGCAAAAGCACCGAAAGCAGCTGCCGCGGCAGGCAAGATCACTCAGGTGATCGGCGCCGTGGTTGATGTGCAGTTCGAAGGCGCACTTCCCGCAATTTTGAACGCACTGACCTGTGACAACAACGGCAAGCAGTTGGTCCTTGAAGTGGCCCAGCACCTTGGCGAAAACACCGTTCGCGCCGTGGCTATGGATGCGACCGAAGGTCTGGTTCGTGGCGCAGGCGTCACCGACACCGGCGCGCCTATTCAGGTGCCCGTCGGCAAGGCAACGCTTGGCCGGATCATGAACGTCATCGGCGAGCCCGTTGACGAGCGCGGCCCTGTCAATGCAACCGAAACCCGCTCGATCCACCAGCCGGCTCCGACCTTTGCGGAACAGGCAACCGAAAGCCAGATCCTTGTGACCGGCATCAAGGTGATCGACCTTTTGGCTCCCTATACCAAGGGCGGCAAAATCGGTCTGTTTGGCGGCGCAGGCGTTGGCAAGACCGTTCTGATCATGGAACTGATCAACAACATCGCAAAAGTGCACTCGGGCGTGTCCGTGTTCGCCGGTGTTGGCGAGCGGACCCGTGAAGGCAACGACCTTTATCACGAGATGATCGAATCCGGCGTTATTGACTTGGAAGACATGACCAAGTCGAAAATCGCGCTTGTTTACGGCCAGATGAACGAACCACCAGGCGCGCGTATGCGTATCGCTTTGTCGGGTCTGACCATGGCAGAGCAGTTCCGCGACGAGACCGGCGCAGACGTTTTGTTCTTTGTGGACAACATCTTCCGCTTTACCCAAGCCGGTTCGGAAGTTTCGGCTTTGCTTGGCCGTATTCCTTCCGCTGTGGGCTACCAGCCAACGCTGGCAACCGACATGGGTATGATGCAGGAGCGCATCACCTCGACCAAGAACGGCTCGATCACCTCGGTGCAAGCCGTTTATGTTCCTGCCGATGACTTGACCGACCCTGCACCAGCAACCTCGTTTGCGCACCTTGACGCAACCACGGTTCTGGATCGCTCGATCTCGGAAAAAGGCATCTATCCGGCTGTGGACCCACTTGGTTCGACCTCGCGTCTGCTCGACCCGCTGATCATCGGTGAAGAGCATTACACCGTGGCAACCGACGTTCAAAAGGTGCTTCAGCGCTATAAATCGCTGCAAGACATCATCGCCATCCTTGGCATGGACGAACTTTCGGAAGACGACAAAACCGCCGTGGCCCGTGCGCGTAAGCTCGAGCGTTTCTTGTCGCAGCCTTTCGACGTGGCAAAGATCTTCACCGGCTCTGACGGTGTGCAGGTTCCGCTGGAAGACACCATCCGGTCGTTCAAGGCTGTTGTGGCGGGTGAATACGATCACCTGCCGGAAGCTGCCTTCTACATGGTTGGTGGCATCGACGACGTTATCGCCAAAGCACAGCGTCTTGCCGCTGCTGCGGCATAAGGGGGCGACATGGCTGGAACGCTGCAATTTGACCTTGTGTCGCCGGAACGTAGGCTTGCCTCTGTTGTCGCGACCGAAGTCAACATCCCTGGCGCCGATGGCGACCTGACGGCGATGGAGGGGCATGCCCCCACCATCACCACCCTGCGGGCTGGTGTGTTGAAAATCGCCTCGGCTGATGGTGTGAAGTCCTTTGTGGTCACCGGCGGTTTCGCCGAGATCTCGGCAACCTCTGTGTCGGTTTTGGCCGAACGTGCGGTACCGGTTGAAGAGTTGACCGCGGCGCTGATGGATCAGCTGATTGCGGATGCCTCTGAAGCAACGGCGGTTGCCGTTGACAAGGATGCCGCTGACAAGGCCATGGCCGATCTGGTGGCAATGCGCGCAGCTGCTGGCTTCTGATTATGCCTTTTTAGATAAAAGCCCCGCAATTTGCGGGGCTTTTTCTATTTTTTCTCCACCTTAGCGCGAAACTCTTGTTAGATTGCTTCAAGGTCGGGGTTATTATGAAACGTATCGCGTCAAGTTCAGTGGGTATTCTGCAAGGCTCACGGGTTTTGTTTGCCGATTTTGCAGTCGGCGGCATGATGTGGACAGGACAGGGCGAACGCGAAAGTCGCCATCTCGTCACCTTTGCAGAGGCGTTTGTCGCCCCACCTACTGTGCATGTTTCGATCTCGATGTGGGATATGGACAATCAGCATAACGCGCGGGCTGATATCAGTGCCGAGCATGTCTCAGAGATAGGGTTTCAACTGGTTTTTCGCACTTGGGGCGATAGCCGCATCGCCCGTGTGCGCGCCGATTGGATGGCCATCGGCGCGGCGAAAGATGAAGACGACTGGCAGCTTTATTAAAAGCTATAGGCCAGTCGCAGCCCGCCCCAATGCTGGCCTTTGACCATAATCGGCGCAGAGACGTCTTTCATCATTACAAATTTGCCGCCGCCCATATCGCGGCGATAGATCTGCATCAGGAAGGGTGCGGTCGAGCGGCCCGCCCCCAAGCCGACGCGGTCATCAAACACCCGCCGGTTGCGGCAATGGGCGGCGTTCCACACCGGATCAGAGCCCTGCTTGGCCGAGAATTTTCGGTTATGGGTGGGAAGATAGCCATTTTGATCGACAGCGGCGCAGAACACCACCCGCGGATCAAGATCTAAGGCGCTTTCCAGCACGGGTGGGAAATAGCGGTCGGTGATTGGCGTAAAGCGCGCCATCAGCTGCTGTGGATTGCTGCCCTCGATCGGGGTATAGTCGGTGCGGAAGAGGCTGTGCATGCTGATTTCTTCGGCATCAACTGCTTGTTCCAGCATCTCTCCCAGTGTTTGGGCGCGGGTTTGCACCTCTGAGATCAGGTTTTGGTCTGCTGTGGTGCCCCCAATTTCGAAGGCGCGCTGCACCATCGTATCGCCCAGTTTCATCAGGCCGTTCACGCGTCGGCGCGCCTCGCCAACCAGATTGGCTTGGCCCCGACCATCCTCGATAATGGTGTCAAACTTTGGTCCAAAGCTTTGGATTGCGCTGCGCATGGCATCGGCCTGCTGCTTGACCTCGACCAGCGTTTCCGCCCCGGATTGCGATTGGGTCTCCATCGCGGTCAGCGCGGTTTCTGCGGCAGTCAGCTCTTTCAGGCCGGTCGCTGCCGAGCCAATAATGCCCTGCGCTTCGGTTTGCAACGCGCGGATTTCGCGTTCCAGAGTGGTGGCTGTGGTCGAGATGCCTGCGGCCGAATCAGTGGTCTGCTGTGCCAAAATTTTGATCGCGTCGGCGACAACGGCAAAACCACGGCCATTTTCGCCCGCGCGCGCAGCCTCGATCTTGGCATTGATCGCCAGCAGCTGTACCTCGCGCGCGATCGACAGGATGCGGCGGTTTTGTGATTGTGCTTCGGTGACGGCGCGGTCCACCGAGGCCAGTTTCGCCTCGACCTCTGTCACCCAATTCAGCACAAATTTGCTAGAGCCTGTGGCGGTTTGCAACTTGCCGGTCAGATCTTGCAGTGCAGCAATCAAGCCCGACATTGCGGTGTCAATATGGTCTGTGCCCCCCAACATCGAGTTGCTGACCTTGCCCACCGCCCCCGCCGCCTCATTGGCCAATTGCAGGCGGTGCAACTGGCGTTGCGCGGCAGCGTCCACCTCTTCCAGAAAACCAGAGATATCGACGATGTCGTAGCCCAGCTGCATCGAAGCATTGGCCATCGCATTCAGCACAGTCAGGCTTGGGGCGTTTGCAAAGCCTTCGGGAGAGAGAGGAGCTGTCATTGCGTTTTCTTTATAAGGATCATCCTGCGCCACTTTTGCAGAACGATCCTTACAATTTGATTAACGTAGACAGCTTAGCTGCGCTGATACATGCCTTCGTAGATCGGCACCAAAGTATCGGTTTCAAACAAAGACGATACCGAGGTGCCATTCCAGATGTTCAAGATCGCTTGCGCAAAAATCGGCGCGGTCGGCACGATGCGGATATTGGCGCAGGCTTTGACTTGGGCCGTAGGCTCGATCGAGTCGGTGATGACAAGCGATTTCATCACTGATTTTTGCACGCGCTCGACCGCCGGACCCGACAGCACGCCATGGGTGATATAGGCATGCACTTCGGTGGCGCCGTTTTCCATCAGCACTTCGGCGGCTTTGCATAGGGTGCCTGCGGTGTCGCAGATGTCATCGACGATGATGCATTTCTTGCCCTGAACGCTGCCGATCACGATCATCTCGGCGATCTCGCCCGCCTTTTCGCGACGTTTGTCGACAATGGCCAGCGGAGCGTTGATCCGCTTGGCCAGCTCGCGCGCACGCGCCACACCGCCAACGTCAGGCGAGACGATCATGATGTCGTCCATCTGGCCTTTGAAGTGATGCTCGATATCCAGTGCAAACACGGGCGAGGCGTAAAGGTTATCGACCGGAATGTCGAAAAAACCTTGGATCTGGGCGGCGTGTAGATCCAGCGTTAGCACGCGGTCGATGCCAGCTTCGGCCAGCATATTGGCGACCAGCTTGGCGGTGATCGGCGTGCGGGCCTTTGCGCGGCGGTCTTGGCGGGCATAGCCAAAATAGGGGATCACAGCCGTGATACGATCTGCCGAAGACCGACGCAGCGCGTCCGTCATGATAAGCAGTTCCATCAGATTGTCATTGGCAGGGTTCGAGGTTGGCTGGATGATATACATATCCTCGCCGCGCACGTTTTCGTAAACCTCGACAAAGATTTCCTGATCGTTAAAGCGTTCGATCCGCGCATCAACAAGGTTTACAGAGACACCGCGGTGCATCGACATGCGACGGGCGATGGATTTTGCCAAGGATAAGTTGGCATTTCCCGAAATAAGTTTCGGTTCGGTCATAGCAGCCATTTTGGGCACTCCGGTGGGCAGATTCGGATTGTAAACACCGCTTATCACCCGCCATGGGTCTTGCAAACCGCAGAACCCGACAGGGCGAGGAAATGCCGCGAATTGGTCACATTTTCAGCCAGAACTGCGCCTTGGTATAGACTGCCGCTATGCCTTTGCCGCGAAAGTCTTTCTGCTGGCAGGGCCTTTTTGCAGCAAGCCGTTAGAAGGCGGCTAAAAACGCATCGACATCCTCGGGCGTGGTGCAGAATGATGTGACCAAGCGCGCGGCTTCGCGGCCCTGTGGGGCTGGCATGTCGTAATAGGATGCCCCTGCCGCGCGCAGGCGGGCGTGGCCGCCTTCCGCCCATTCGGCAAACATCATATTCGCCGGCGCAGGGTGGCGCAGGGTTACATCGGGGTTCGCCGTCAGCCCCTGTGCCAGCCGCGCGCCCATGGCATTGGCTTGGGCGGCAAGCCGCAGCCACAGATCGTCTTGCAGATAGGCCTCCATCTGTGCCGCCAAGAACCGATGCTTCGAGAACAGATGCCCGCCGCGCTTGCGCCGCAGCTCGAACTCCCAAGCCTTTTTGGCGTCAAAGATCACCACCGCTTCGACCCCAAGGCAGCCGTTCTTGGTGCCGCCAAAAGACACCACATCCACCCCCGCCTGCCATGTCATTTGCGCAGCCGTCGCCCCCGTGGCCACCAGCGCATTGGCAAAGCGCGCGCCGTCCAGATGGCTGGGCAGCCCCTTTTCGCGCGCAAGCGCTGTCAGGGCTGCCACTTCGGCTGCGGTATAGACCGTGCCTGCTTCGGTGACATTGGTGATCGACAAAGCCCCGCGCTGCACCCCGTGCACGCCGCCATTGCCAACACGGTTCAGCGCGGTCGTCAGGGTTTCCGGCGTCATCTTGCCATGCGCGCCTGCGACCGAGATCAGCTTGGCGCCATTGGTGTAAAACTCGGGCGCGCCGCATTCGTCTTGGGCGATATGGGCATCGGCATGGGCGAAGATCGCGCTCCAGGGTTGGGCGTAAAGCGCCAGCGCCAGCGAATTGGCGACCGTGCCGGTAGAGACCAGATAGACGGCGGCCTCGGGGTGTTCGAACACCTCGCGCAGCCGCGCGGTCACACGCGCCATCTGCTCTTCGGCGCCATAGCCGCGGGTATAGCCGTCGTTGGTTTGCAGCAAGGCCGCCATGACTTCGGGGGCGGCACCAGAGGCGTTGTCAGAGGTAAAGAACATCAGTGATCCTCTTGAATGATATAATCGTCCCAATCGTCTTCCGAAACCGATGCCTCGGAGACAGTTTGCCCGCGCAAGGAATTGCCCGAGCTATGGGTGGATTCGGGGTCGCCAGTGACCAAAGGATGCCATTCGGGCAGCGGCTTGCCTTGGTTCAAAAGCTTATAGGCGCAGGAATTTGGCAGCCAATAGGCGATGCGGTTCAAGGTCTTGGGGTTCAGCCGGATACATTCGGGCACGAATTGAAACCGATTGGCATAGTTGGAACATTGGCAGGTTTCATTGTCCAACAGGCGACAGGCGACGCGGGTATATTCCACCTCGCCGGTGTCTTCATATTCGATCTTGTTCAGGCAGCATTTGCCGCAGCCATCACACAGCGCCTCCCATTCAGGGGCGGTCATTTTCTTCAGCGGGATGGTTTCCCAGAATTTCGGGCGTAAATCTGTCATCCCCGCAAACTGGCGAAAGCGCGGGGAAAAGGAAAGGGGCTAAAGTGCCGCGAGGATCGCGCGCGCCTGATCACAATCGCGGGCCATTTGGTCCAAAAGCCCCGGCAGCCCGTCGAACTTCATCTCGGGGCGCAGATAATCGACCAAACCAATCGAAAGGTGGTGGCCGTAAAGATCGCCCTTAAAGTCAAAGATAAAGGTTTCCAGATTGGGCTTATTGACGCCAAACATCGGCCGCACCCCCAAAGAGGCCGCACCAAGATAGCTGCCAATCTGCGGACCGGTCAGAATATCCACCTTGACCGCATAGACCCCAAGCCGTGGCAAATGCAGCCCGCTGACCGACATATTCGCCGTCGGATAGCCCAGCTCACGCCCGCGCTTTTCGCCGTGGATCACCTCGCCATCAATGCGGTGCCAATGGCCCAGCATATCCTTGGCATCGCGCGGGCGGCCCTCGGCCAAAGCGGTGCGAATGGCGGTTGACGAAATCGCGGCTTGGGCAAAGTTCACCAGCTCGGCGATGGTGACGCCAAAGCCGTATTTGACCCCCAGCGCCTGAAGATCCGCCGCCTTGCCCGCCCGACCACGGCCAAAGCAGAAATCAGCGCCGACGACGACATGGGCAATGCCAAGCCCTTCAACCAGCACAAGGCGCACGAACTCTTCGGGGCTAAAGCTGGCCATCGCGGCATCAAAGGGCAGCTGATAAAGCTGCTGCACCCCCAGTTTCGCCAAGCGGTTGGCGCGGGTCTCGGGGTTCATCAGCCGGAAATCGGCGCCATCTGGCAGGAAATATTCACGCGGATGCGGGGTGAAGGTGACAATGCCCAAAGGCCCATGCGGGCGGGCAAGGTCGATCACTGCCTGATGGCCCAGATGCACGCCGTCAAAATTGCCCATGGCAACAGAAGCGCCGCGCGCTGTGGGCTTTAGCCCCTGCCAATGCGTTTGAACCTGCATTTAACCCCGTGTGAGGCCCGCGGCCCCTAGTCGAACTTGCGGCTTGGCGCCAAAACCAGCGCCTCGCCCTTCAGGACCACGGTATTGCCCACTGCGCAATGGGTTTCAAGGGTGACACGGCGGCGCGCGTGATCAATCGCCAAAACTTTCACCACCGCCTCGACGGTATCGCCGGGGCGGACGGGGGCCATGAATTTCAAGGATTGTCCAAGATAAACAGTGCCATGGCCCGGAAGTTGTTCGCCGATCACCGCAGAAATCAGCCCTGCGGTCAGCATGCCATGCGCAATGCGGCCTGCGAAAATTGTGGCTTGGGCATAGGCTTCGTCCAGATGCACCGGGTTATGATCGGTCGAAACCTCGGCAAAAAGGTCTATATCGCGGTCGGTCACGGTTTTGCGCAACGACCGCACCATGCCGATTTCCAGATCTTCAATGCAGATGGTGCCGCGCGGTTGATTGTCGAGCATGACCGAATCCTTTGCTTCTGGCCTTAGCCTAGCAAATGCCGCAGTGCAGCGCAAATCCTTTGCGCATCATTTGTGCGCAAAGCTGATATTTTCGGTAATTATGTTGCGAGCCTAGCGCAGCTTGCCGATGCTATAGCTGGGCGAAAGCTGCGCCTTATCCAGCCACGCCTGCAACAGCGCCAGATCAGGCGCCTGCGGATCTGGCCCAAAGTGATCAACCGCCAGCCCGCCGGTGATGAACAGCGCGTCCAGCCCTTCACCGCTTGCGCCCTGCACATCGGTGTTGATGCCGTCGCCAATGCACAGGATTTGCGGATCAGATGGCCCGCCCAACAGCGCCAGACGGCGGCGGGCAAGATCATAGATCGGCGGATGCGGCTTGCCGAAATAAAGCGCGGTGCCGCCCATGGCTTCATAGCTTTGCGCCAAGGCTCCGGCGCAATACAAAAGCTGATCGCCCCAATGTACCGTCAGGTCAGGATTGGCGCAAAGCATTGGCAGGCCGAGGGTTTTTGCGGCAAGCAGGGTGGCGTGATAGGTTTCCAGCGTTTCAGTCAGATCATCGGCAAGGCCGGTGCAGACAATGCCCTGCGCCTGCGTCAGGGCGACGCGCTCGATCACAGGATTGGCGGCGGCGATTGCGGCCAGATCATCGGCGAAATCGGTAAAGAACGGCTCGTCCTTATCGGCGCCGATGAAGTAAACCTTGCGCCCAACAGCACCGGTCAGCATCGCATATTGCGCCGCATCGCCCGAGGTGACGACATCATCCCAAGCATCGCGCGGCACGCCCATCTTGTCCAGTTGCGCGATGACGCTTGATTTTGGCCGCGGCGCATTGGTCAGCAAAATCACCCGACCGCCCTGCGCACGATAGGCCTGCAAGGCCGCAACGGCTGCCGGAAACGGCGCGACGCCGTTGTGCAAACAGCCCCACAGATCACAAAACACCGCATCATAGCGGGCAGAGACTTCGGCGAGGGTCGCGATCACTTGGGTCATTTTACTCTCGATCGGTTGGGAAGGCTTCAGCGTGACATAGCGCCGCTTGCCGCAAAAGGCCATTGCGGCGCTGCGGTCTTTGCGACACATAGGCGAAAATGAATGTAACTTGCGGCAAAGGGTGCAGCAGATGAAATGGATCGTTTTGGCGGTTGCGGTGGCTTTGGTCGGCGCGGTGATGTTTTCGCGGATGGCCGCACCGAAGGGCTATGAAAAGCTTGCGATGTCGGTGGACGAGATGAAGGCCACAGGCGCGCTGATTGTCGATATTCGCACGCCACAAGAATGGAAAGACACCGGCGTGATCGCGGGGGCCAAGCTGGTGACCTTTGGCGATGCCGATGGGTTTTTGAAGGCGGTCGGCAAAGATCTGACCGATGGCCGCCCGCTTATTCTGGTTTGCCGTTCGGGCAACCGCTCGTCTTCGGCAGCGGCGGCCTTGGCGGGCAAGATCCCAAACCGGATCATCTCGGCCAATGGCGGCATGTCGGCGGCGATTGCGGCGGGCTATCAGACCGTGCGGCCCAGCAAATAGGCCGCCTTAGGGTGCGCGGGCCGCGCACCCTGAGTCTTTTCAGATTACAGTTTCAACGAGGGGATGATCTGCTTTTTGCGGCTCATCACGCCGGGCAGCACCACGGTGTCGCCAACGACTTTGACGCCAAAGGACGCCTCTGCCATCTGCCGCACCAGATCATTGGGCACCAGCAGCGTCGCCTCTTCGCGCAGAATGTCGATCACGAACAACAGCACCTGATCGGCACCATCGGCCGCAGCCACGCCCACCATCGCCGCCATCAGATCGGCCTTGCGGTTCAGCACCACGGCAGGGGCGGTGGTTTCTAGCACCGAGATCCGCAGCTCTTTGCCTGCGACGGTGTATTCTTTGGAATCCATCCGCAAAAGCTCTGCGTCCGAAAACGCCGAGACATCGGATTTCGCCGCAAACATCGCCGCTGCAAGGTCGGGGATCGCCACGCCCAGATCGGCAGCCAGCGCTTCGGCCACGGCTTGGTCATGCGCGGTGGTGGTGGGGCTGCGGAATTCCAGCGTGTCGGACAAGATGCACGACAGCATTGCGCCCTTAATCTCGCGCGGCAGCTTGGCCATATCGGCACCGATGATGTCATGCATCACCGTGGCGGTGCAGGCCAAGGGCCGCAGCACCACATTGATCGGGGTCTTGGATTTCAGCCCGCCCACCAGCATGTGGTGGTCGATGATCGCCATGATCGTGGCTTCGTTGATCGAGGGCGGCAGTTCGGCCGGGTTGTTGGTGTCAACGATCACCACATGATCGGTCGCACTGACATCGGCAATAATCTCGGGCTTGGCAAAGCCCCAATGCTGCAACACAAAGGCCGCTTCGGTGTTCGGCTCGCCCAGCAGCACGGCCTTGGCATCGACGCCTTGCAGGTTGGTCAAATACCACGCCCAGATGATTGCAGAGAGGGTGGCATCGGTGTCGGGGGATTTGTGGCCGAATACAAGCGTGGTCATGGAATGCGCCTTCGTGATGGATTTTGCGTCTATATAGGCGCGCGTCTACGATTTGTCACGCGGCCAGATGCTGCGCTGCGGCGTGCTAGGGCAGCGGCTGGCGGCTGATGTGATAGCCCTGTTGTTCCAACAGCCGCAATACCCCTGCCTCGCCCGAAAGATGCAGCGCGCCAAAGGCCGCAAGCACCTGCCCCTGCTGGGCGGCGGCCTCGATCTTTGCGATCCAAGCGCGGTTGCGATCAATCATCATCACCTGCTCCATTTTGGCCAGATCGGCATCGATCCGCTGGGAAGAATAGCCCAAAACCTCATGGCTTTGCAGGCGGTTAAACTCCCAGATCAGCCGGCCCTCTTGGGCGAAATAGCTGTCAGCAAGCGTTGTCATCATATCGGCAGAGCTGGCCTCGGTCGCAAGCGCCATCGTCACCATATCCAGCTGTTCGCTTTGGGGCATATCGCCAAAGATCCGAAGCACCGTGTCATAGGGTTCCAACGCTTTGATCGGAATCGCCTCGGCCGCTGCGGCAAGCATCAATTGCCGGTCCAGTCCGTTTTCGGCGGCGGCACTGTTCAACCCGCACAGCGGCATCGACAGCAGCATCGAGACATACCAAGGTTGAAGCTTGGCCACCATCACAGGCGGAATGCCGCGCGCCCGCACGGCCTTGGACAACAGCTGCCAAGTCTCTGGCGTCAGCAGCTCAGGCAGGGTGGGGCCCTTGGTATTCAGGATCAGCGCGGGCTCATCGGCAAGGCGTTGGTGCAGCGAGACTTCTTCAGAGGGCCCCGCCTCGACCAACAAAACCCGGGTGGTTTTCAAAAGAGGGCGCAGCTGCGCCAAAGTCGCGGCATGGCGTGGATCGTCAAAGTGATAGGTGCCAATCAGGTAAATCCGCGCCGCGTCACGTTCGGCCAGCCAAAAATTGCCAATCGCAAAGGGATGGGCGGCCGCGCGCGCGCGCAGTTCAGCTTGCGCCTGAATCGGCAGCGCATTCAGCAGGTTTTTGCCGGCGCAATCGGCCTGTGCCGTCGTGCCCAGCAGTAAAACTGCACCAATCACCGCTCCCCAAATCGCGCCAAACATCGCTGATCCCTTTGTTGTAAACCTAAGGGTGACACTTTGCGCCGCAAACACCAAGCACCAAGACAAGGCTGCCACGCTTTGCTGTGGAAATGGCGGCATAAAAATTTTGCCACAAAAATTTCATCAGGGCGGGTGTTGACACAGTCAGGACCAACGCCTAACTCAAGCTCCGTTAGCACTCAGCAAAGACGAGTGCTAATCCCATTCAAACCTGGTAACTCAAGGGAGTAAGCCCAGATGGCATTTACACCACTGCAAGACCGCGTGCTGGTCCGTCGCATTGAAGGCGAAGACAAGACCAAGGGCGGCCTGATCATTCCAGAATCGGCAAAAGAAAAGCCTGCTGAGGGCGAAGTGGTTTCCGTGGGCGCTGGCGCGCGCAAGGATTCCGGCGAGCTGATCGCTCCTTCGGTCAAAGCTGGCGACCGCGTTTTGTTCGGCAAATGGTCGGGCACCGAAGTCAAAGTCGGCGGCGAAGACCTGCTGATCATGAAAGAAAGCGATATCCTCGGGATCATCTCCTAAGGGATTTGGCTCCGCCTCTGCGTGAGCCAACTCGTTTTCCAAACTCAACCGATTTAGAGGAGCTGCAAAATGGCTGCTAAAGACGTACGTTTCAATACCGATGCCCGTGACCGCATGCTGCGCGGCGTCAACGTTCTGGCGGATGCTGTGAAGGTAACGCTTGGTCCAAAAGGCCGTAACGTTGTCATCGACAAATCCTTCGGCGCACCGCGCATCACCAAAGACGGTGTCACCGTTGCCAAAGAGATCGAACTTTCCGACAAGTTCGAGAACATGGGCGCACAAATGGTGAAAGAAGTCGCTTCGCGCACCAATGACGAAGCAGGCGACGGCACCACCACCGCAACCGTTCTGGCTCAAGCCATCATCAAAGACGGCCTGAAGGCTGTTGCTGCTGGCATGAACCCAATGGATCTGAAGCGCGGCATCGACATGGCAACCGCCAAAGTCGTCGCAGCGATCAAAGCTGCTGCGCGTCCCGTGAAAGACACCGCAGAAGTTGCACAGGTTGGCACCATCTCGGCCAACGGCGAAGCTGAAATCGGTCGTCAGATCGCTGAAGCCATGCAAAAAGTCGGCAACGAAGGCGTGATCACCGTCGAAGAAAACAAGGGTCTTGAAACCGAGACCACTGTTGTCGAAGGCATGCAGTTCGACCGTGGCTATCTGTCGCCTTACTTCGTCACCAACCCAGACAAAATGGTTGCTGACCTGGAAGACGTTCTGATCCTGCTGCACGAAAAGAAACTGTCGTCGTTGCAGCCAATGGTGCCTTTGTTGGAAGCCGTGATCCAATCGCAGCGCCCGCTGCTGATCATCTCGGAAGACGTTGAAGGCGAAGCGCTTGCAACCCTCGTGGTGAACAAACTGCGCGGCGGCCTGAAAATTGCGGCTGTCAAAGCTCCAGGCTTCGGCGATCGTCGCAAAGCCATGCTGCAAGACATCGCGATCCTGACCGGTGGTCAAGTGATCTCGGAAGATCTGGGCATGAAGCTTGAGTCGGTGACCATCGACATGCTGGGTTCGGCCAAGAAAGTCGCGATCACCAAAGACAACACCACCATCATTGATGGCGCTGGCGTCAAGGCCGAGATCGAAGCGCGCGTCGCACAGATCCGCACCCAGATCGAAGAAACCACCTCGGACTATGACCGTGAGAAGCTGCAAGAGCGCGTGGCCAAATTGGCTGGCGGTGTTGCTGTGATCAAGGTTGGCGGCATGACCGAAGTTGAAGTCAAAGAGCGTAAAGACCGCGTTGACGACGCTTTGAACGCAACCCGTGCAGCTGTGCAAGAAGGCATCGTTGTTGGCGGTGGCGTGGCGCTGGTTCAGGCTGCCAAGTCGCTTGACGGCATGACGGGTGCAAACTCGGATCAAAACGCCGGCATCGCGATCATCCGTCGCGCGCTGGAAGCTCCGCTGCGTCAGATCGCTGAAAACGCTGGCGTCGATGGCGCTGTCGTTGCTGGCAAAATCCGCGAGTCGGATGACAAGAACTTTGGCTTTAACGCGCAGACCGAAGAATATGGCGACATGTTCAAGTTCGGCGTGATCGATCCAGCCAAAGT
>CAJXWJ010000026.1 GCA_913062925.1 uncultured Pseudorhodobacter sp.
CATCGAAGAGCGCGGCTAAGGCTTTGGGTGGGGTGTAACCCCACCCTACGCTTGTCGAAACGCCCCGCCGCAAGGTGGGGCGTTTTGCGTTTCTGGGTGGGTTATTTGCGAAACCGAAACGCCTCGCAAAACTCGACCATCTTCGGATTATCGGCCCGCGCCAAAGCAGCGGCATAGGCCAGATCCAACACGCGTTGGGCGGCGATGATCAGCCGTTCTTCGCGCTCGGAATGGGGCGAGATGTCGCCGTGGAACAGGTTGTTGCGCACATCCTTGACCACCAGAAACCAATCGGCCACCGAATTGATCGCACGGGCCTTTTTCCACGAGCTTTCCTCGCCCTGATCGACCTTGAGCAACATCGGCGGGTTGGTGAACAGCTTTTCTAGATCGGGATCGGCGCGGCAGGTTTCAAGAAAGCCCGCGCCAAGGTCGGCGGCAAAGCCTGCCCAGCCCGCTTCGGCGGTGACACCGGTTTTGCTGTGCTTTAGATAGGGGGCCTTGATCAGCGCATGTTCAAACCGTGCGAAGGTTGCGAAAAAGCTGACCCAATCGGCCTGAAACTGCTGTTCTAGGCCTGCGCGATAGCTGGTATTGGTCGACATTGCGTTCCGATCTGTATTGGGTCAAGCGCGCATCTTGCAGTATTTGGCGCAAGTGTCTATACGCCGCCAATGGCCGCCTATGGTCATAAGAATCATCAACGCCGCGTTTGCCCCCGCCGTCGCAGCCAGGGCAGTTCCGGCATAGGAGTATGCGACATGAAACTTCATGAACTTCACGACAATCCAGGCGCAACCAAAAAGCAAAAGCGCGTTGCACGTGGTCCTGGTTCGGGCTCGGGTAAAATGGGCGGCCGTGGTATCAAGGGCCAGAAATCGCGTTCGGGCGTCGCTATTGGCGGCTACGAAGGCGGCCAGATGCCTCTGTATCGCCGTCTGCCAAAGCGCGGCTTCTCGAAGCCAAACCAGATGCGCTATGCGGTCATCAACCTGGGTTTGATCGAAAAATTCGTTGCCCTTGGCAAGCTGGATATCTCGGCTGAGATCACCGAAGTGATGCTGGTAGAGGCTGGTCTGACCGGTCACCTGCGCGACGGTATCCGCATCCTGAACAAGGGCGAGATCAAATCGGCTGTTAAATTGTCCGTGACCGGCGCTTCGGCGGCTGCGATCGAGGCTGTTGCCGCTGCTGGCGGCACGCTGACTGTTGCGCCAACCCTTGCTCCACACGGTAAGTCGGTGCGCAAAGCGCAATAAGTGGTTGTGAGCCGGCCTTAGACCGCTTACATATCGCCAAGTTCCCGCGCCGCCGACCGGAAACGGTTCGGCGGCGCTTCCCATAATGGGCCTACGCAGAAAGATTTGATCATGGCATCTGCTGCAGAGCAAATGGCCGCGAACCTCAGCTGGGGTACGCTAGGCAAGGCAACCGATCTTCGGAGCCGTATTTTTTTCACCGTCGGCTTGCTGATGGTCTATCGTTTGGGCACCTATGTGCCTGTTCCAGGTATTGACGGAACCGCGCTGCGCAACTTTATGGATGACGCAGGCCAAGGCATCGGCGGCATGCTGTCGATGTTCACCGGCGGCGCAATTAAGCGCATGGGCATCTTCGCGCTGGGGATCATGCCCTATATTTCGGCCTCGATCATCATTCAGCTGCTGGCCTCGATGGTGCCAGCGCTGGAGCAGATGAAGAAAGAGGGCGATCAGGGTCGCAAAAAGATGAACCAATGGACCCGTTACGGCACGGTTGTCTTGGCAACCTTCCAAGGCTTTGGCATTGCCAAGTCGATCGAGGCGGGTGGTCTGGCGCATACGCCGGGCATGTTCTTTGTGATCTCTTGTGTGATCACGCTGGTCGGCGGGACGATGTTCTTGATGTGGCTGGGCGAGCAGATTACTGCGCGTGGCATCGGCAATGGCATCTCGCTGATCATCTTTACCGGCATTGTCGCGGAAATTCCGCGGGCGTTGGCGCAGTTCTTTAGCCAAGGTCGTGCGGGTGTGATCTCGACACCGGTGATCTTGGGTGTCTTGGTCATGGTTGTTCTGGTTATCGCGGCGGTGGTGTTCATGGAACGTGCGCTGCGCAAGATCCATATCCAATATCCCCGCCGTCAGGTTGGCATGAAGGTTTATGACGGCGGTTCGTCGCATTTGCCGATCAAGGTTAACCCAGCCGGCGTTATCCCTGCGATCTTTGCCTCGTCCTTGCTGCTGCTGCCAACCACGATTGCGACCTTCTCTGGCCAGAACACAGGCCCGATCATGTCGACGATCTTGGCCTATTTCGGCCCCGGTCAGCCGCTGTATCTGGCGTTCTTTGTCGGCATGATCGTGTTCTTTGCCTATTTCTACACCGCCAACGTCGCCTTTAAGACCGACGAAGTGGCCGATAACCTGAAGAACCAGAACGGGTTCATTCCGGGGATCCGTCCGGGCAAGAAGACCGAAGAATATCTGGATTATGTCGTTAACCGTGTCTTGGTGCTGGGCGCTGCCTATCTGGCCGCGATCTGCCTTTTGCCCGAGATTTTGCGCGATACCTTCTCGGTGCCGTTCTACTTTGGCGGCACCTCGGTTCTGATCGTGGTTTCGGTGACGATGGACACCATCCAGCAGATTCAATCGCATCTTCTGGCGCATCAATACGAAGGTCTGATCGAAAAGTCGCAGTTGCGTGGCAAAAAGCGCAGCACGGCCAACCGGCCACCTGCACGCCGCTAACTTTGTTCTGCAAAGGCCCGTCTTGCGGCGGGCCTTTTGTTTCCTGACCGCTTGCGAAAGAGTAAACTCATGGCAAACATCATCCTTCTGGGGCCTCCGGGGGCCGGCAAAGGCACTCAAGCCAAGCGTTTGGTGGAAGAGCGTGCGATGGTGCAGCTGTCCACGGGCGACATGCTGCGCGAGGCGAAAACCTCGGGCACCGAGATGGGCCGCCGTGTTGCCGAGGTGATGGCGCGGGGCGAGTTGGTGACCGATGAGATCGTGATCGGTCTGATCGCGGAAAAGCTGGCCTCTCCGGCAGCGGGCGGTTTCATTTTTGATGGCTTTCCGCGCACCTTGACGCAGGCTGATGCTTTGGGCGCCTTGCTGGCGCGCACGGGGCAGGGGCTGGATGCGGTGATCGAGATGCAGGTGGATGACGCCGCCTTGGTGGCGCGCATCACCGGCCGCTATACCTGCGGCAGCTGTGGCGAGGTTTACCACGACCAAACCCGCCCCAGCAAAGTCGAGGGCACCTGCGACGTCTGCGGCGGTCACAATATGCAGCGCCGCGCTGACGACAACGCCGATGCGCTGAAAACCCGGCTGATGGAATATTACAAGAAAACCTCGCCGCTGATCGGCTATTACTATGCCAAGGGCCAGCTTTCGAGCGTTGACGGCCTTGCCGAGATGGACGCGGTCGCGGCTGCCGTGGCTAAGGTTCTTGACAAAGCGTGAAATTCGCCGCGCTGCCCTTGACGATTGCCCCAAAAGCCCCTAATGCACGGCGTCCCGCAGCGGAATCGCTTGCGGGCTTCCGCTTTTGCGGAGATTCGAATCGCCTCTGAAAAAGTGGTGTTGTGAAAAAAGGTTCTGGCGTTACGGAACCGCAACCAAAAAGGAATACACGTTTGGCACGTATTGCTGGCGTAAACATCCCGACCCAAAAGCGGGTCCCGATTGCCCTGACCTATATTGCTGGCGTTGGTCCCGCCATTGCAGAGCAAATCTGCGAAGCCACCAACATCGACCGCACCCGTCGCGTGAACCAGCTGTCTGACGCTGAAGTTCTGGCGATCCGCGAATTCATCGACGCAAACGTCACCGTTGAAGGCGACCTGCGTCGCGAAACCTCGATGAACATCAAGCGTTTGATGGATCTGGGTTGCTACCGTGGCCTGCGTCACCGGAAGAACCTGCCGGTTCGTGGTCAGCGCACGCACACGAACGCTCGTACCCGCAAGGGCCCCGCAAAAGCCATCGCTGGCAAGAAGAAATAAGGGGAGCGCTTAGTTATGGCACGCGATACAAAAGCACGGACGAAGAAAAAAGAGCGTAAGAACATTGCCGCTGGCGTTGTTCACGTGAACTCCTCGTTCAACAACACCAAAATCCTGATCTCTGACGTTCAGGGCAACGCGATTTCCTGGTCGTCTTCGGGCACCATGGGCTTTAAGGGCTCGCGGAAATCGACCCCCTATGCTGCTCAGATGGCTGCGGAAGATGCTGCCAAAAAGGCACAAGAGCATGGCATGAAGACTGTTGAAGTCGAAGTGCAAGGTCCAGGTTCGGGCCGCGAGTCGGCTCTGCGCGCCTTGGCTGCTGTTGGTTTGAACGTCACCTCGATCCGTGACGTCACCCCATTGGCACACAACGGCTGCCGTCCGCCTAAGCGCCGCCGCGTTTAAGGCAATCACTATTGGTCGGGCTGCGCGATGACGCGCGGCCCGATTTCGTCATTTCTGAACCTCGGGCGTCGTCTGCTTTGGACATGAGCAGAGGCAAGTATGGAGGCGGTCACATGATCCACAAAAATTGGCTTGAACTGATTAAACCGACACAGCTGGTTGTCAAAGCAGGGGCAGATGCACAGCGCACCGCCACCGCGATTGCAGAACCGCTGGAGCGCGGCTTTGGTCTGACACTTGGCAACGCGCTGCGTCGCGTGCTGATGTCGTCGCTGCAAGGCGCTGCGATCACTTCGGTGCAGATCGACAACGTGTTGCATGAATTCTCCAGCGTTGCTGGCGTGCGCGAAGATGTCACCGACATCGTGCTGAACCTGAAGGGCGTCAGCCTGAAGATGGACGTCGAAGGGCCAAAGCGCCTGTCGATTTCGGCAAAGGGTCCGGGCGTTGTCACCGCTGGCGACATCTCGGAAACCAACGGCATTGAAGTTCTGAACAAAGACCACGTGATCTGCCACCTTGATGATGGTGCAGATGTGTTCATGGAACTGACGGTTAACACCGGCAAGGGCTATGTTGCGGCTGACAAGAACCGTCCGGAAGATGCGCCAATCGGCCTGATTCCAATCGATGCGATCTATTCGCCGGTCAAGAAAGTCAGCTACGAAGTCACCCCGACCCGCGAAGGTCAGGTTCTGGACTATGACAAGCTGACGATGAAAATCGAAACCGACGGCTCGCTGACCCCAGAAGATGCAATCGCTTATGCGGCGCGCATTTTGCAGGACCAACTGGCGGTCTTCGTGAACTTTGACGAGCCAGAAGCGGCTGGCAAGGGCGCTGAGGACGCAGGTCTTGAGTTCAACCCGCTGCTGCTGAAGAAAGTCGACGAGCTGGAATTGTCGGTGCGTTCGGCAAACTGCCTCAAGAACGACAATATCGTTTACATCGGCGATCTGATCCAGAAAACCGAAGCCGAAATGCTGCGTACACCAAACTTTGGCCGCAAGTCCTTGAACGAAATCAAGGAAGTGCTGTCGGGCATGGGCCTGCACTTGGGCATGGAAGTCGAAGATTGGCCACCAGAGAACATCGAAGATCTGGCCAAGCGTTTTGAGGACCAGTTCTAAGATTACTTGGGTGCGCAACACATGCGCACCCGACCAAATGCCCGGGCTGCCGGGGAACACTGGGTCGCATGACCCCAAGGTGAGCAGGACCACTCGTAGGATCTGCCGGACAAAGCAAAACACGCGATAGGAGATACCCATGCGTCACTCTAATGGTTACCGTAAGCTGAACCGCACCCACGAACACCGCAAAGCGATGTTCGCAAACATGGCTGGTTCGCTGATTGAACACGAGCAGATCAAGACCACTCTGCCAAAAGCAAAAGAACTGCGTCCGATCATCGAAAAGCTGATCACGCTGGCAAAGCGCGGCGACTTGCACGCCCGTCGCCAAGCGCATTCGCAGCTGAAGCAAGACATCCACACCGCGCGCCTGTTCGAGATCCTTGGCCCACGCTATCAGGACCGTCAGGGCGGCTATGTGCGCGTGCTGAAGGCTGGCTTCCGCTTCGGCGACATGGCGCCAATGGCGATCATCGAATTCGTTGACCGCGACGTTTCGGCCAAAGGTGCCGCAGACCACGCCCGCACCGCAGCAGAAGACGCTGCCGAGGCATAAGTCCTAGGGTTAACGCAAAGGCCGTGAAGGCCGTTCTGTTAACCATGTTTGAAAATAAAAAGGCCTGCCCGACGCGGCAGGCCTTTTTATTTTGCCGGAATTGTTGATTGGTGGTTAATACGAAAAGCGTTGTTCTCCAGAATGCGCTAGTCAGTCGATTGTATACTTCTTAAAGTTGTAATCGAATCGTTAAGATTAGGTAAATATGTCAGTGAAGTTGGGTATCGAGGTCGAATTGCATCAGTTGGCGCTTATGGCTCCTGCTGGGTACTTTCTCGGTTTGCATATTCGCTTTACGGCGCCCCTTTTTACCTTTCAGACCTATCCGCAGGACTGGCTCGATCACTACACTGAAAAAGGCTATGTGCTGCGCGATCCCATGGTAGCTTGGGGCTTTAGCACGACTGGCGCGATTAGGTGGAGTGATAAGGCCCTGCCCGACCCCTTTGGCGTGTTCAAAGAAGCGGCGCTTTATGGGCTGAAATTTGGGGCAACGGTGGCATCCGGACCTGTTAAATCTCGATCAATTGCCTCTTTCGCGCGCAGTGATCGCGAGTTCGAGGATCATGAAATTGCAGCCTTTGCGGTTATTGTGCAACGGCTGCATGACGTGACAGAACCTCCGGAAGAGCTGACAAAGGCTCAGATCGAGGCTCTGCGCTGTATTGCTGGGGGAGACCGGTTTACTGCCGCTGCGGCGAAACTGGGCATATCGGAAAGTGCCCTTAAGGCCCGTATTGCATCTGCAAGAGTACGGTTGATGGCCCGCACCACTGCGGAGGCCATCCAACGCGCCAAAGACTATCGGCTTATCTGAAACTCCCTCCGCAAGGTTAGACTGCCATCTAAACCCCTGGAGGCCAAAATGATTACAACGACGCTTTCTTTTGCCAATTTACACAACCACGGCGAGCTTTTCGCCAATATGCTGCGCGCTCGGCGTGAACTTTTTATCGTTCACAACAAATGGGATCTGCCTCAAGCTTTGGGGATGGAATATGATCAATACGACACTCCTGCCAGCCGCTGGGTGGTGGTGCATGACGATCAGGGTAGGGTGCTTGCGGGCAATCGCTTGACGCCAACCACCGCGAAATGCGGGATCTATTCCTATATGATCCGCGATGCACAGCTTGGCTGTCTCGAGACGATTCCCGCCAACCTGCTTTACCAGCCTGCGCCGATTGGGGATCATATCTGGGAATCCAGCCGTTTGTTTGTAGCCCATGATGTGCCCGCCTCTATCCGACGGCGCGTTCATGCGCAGTTGATCCAGCAGTTGGGTGAAACCGTGCGCAGTCTGAACGCCACCCATTGCCTGACGCTTTTGGCGGCCACTTGGCCACGCTGGGCCGATCGTGTCGGGGTCAAGATGCGCGCGATGGGGCCGGTGATGGAAATCGACGGCGTCGAAAATCAGGTCGTCGAGATGGATTTCTCTTTGACGGTCCATTAGCGATCCCGCTTTGGCGAAAGCCGCTTCCCAAGCCAAAGGCTCCGCCTGTGAAAGAGGCCTTTCGCAGGCGGGGTGCAGCATTGGATTGCGCTTTCCCTGCCCGCCATCAGGCCCTATTCTGTGCTGATGAGCGATCTTTTTGACATGAACACGGGCGCTGCCAAACCCGCCGAAGGCCCGCGGCCTTTGGCAGACCGTCTGCGTCCGCGCAGCCTGTCAGAGGTGATAGGCCAAAGCCATGTGCTTGGCCCCGATGGTCCCTTAGGGGCCATGCTGGCGGCGCGCAGCCTGTCCTCGCTGGTGCTTTGGGGCCCGCCCGGAGTCGGCAAAACCACCATCGCCCGCCTGCTGGCGGCGCAAACAGACCTGGCCTTTGTGCAAATCTCAGCGATTTTCACCGGCGTGCCGGATCTGCGCAAGGTCTTCGATTCTGCCAAAATCCGGCGTCAGAACGGACAGGGTACTTTGCTTTTTGTCGATGAAATTCATCGCTTTAACAAGGCGCAACAAGACGGCTTCCTGCCTTATATGGAGGATGGCACCATCCTGCTTGTCGGGGCGACCACCGAAAACCCCAGCTTCGAGTTGAACGCCGCCCTGCTGTCGCGGGCCCAAGTCATCGTGCTCGAGCGGCTCACTCTCACCGATTTAGAACGTTTGGTGCAACGCGCCGAAAAGGAACTGGCGCGCGCACTGCCCTTGGATGGCGAGGCCCGCGAGGCGCTGATCGAGATGGCAGATGGCGATGGTCGCGCGCTTCTCAACCTGATCGAGCAGGTCGCGGCATGGCGGCTCGACAAACCCCTTGGCCGCGCGGCGCTGGCAACGCGGCTGATGCGGCGCGCCAGCAAATATGACAAATCTGGCGAAGAACATTACAATCTGATTTCAGCGCTGCATAAATCAGTGCGCGGCTCTGACCCCGATGCCGCGCTTTATTGGTTCGCCCGCATGCTGGAAGGCGGCGAAGACCCGCGTTTTCTCGCCCGCCGCATCACCCGCATGGCGGTTGAAGACATTGGCCTTGCCGACCCGCAGGCGCAGCAGATCTGCCTTGAAGGCTGGCAAACCTTCGAACGTCTGGGCTCTCCCGAAGGTGAACTCGCCCTGGCGCAGGCCGTGGTTTACCTTGCCCTCGCCCCCAAATCGAACGGCGTCTATACCGCCTTCAAGGCCGCCCGCGCGCTGGCACGCGAAACAGGCAGCCAACCGCCACCGCTGCACATCCGCCCCGCCCCGACCAAGCTGATGAAAGAGATCGGTTATGGCAGCGGCTACGCCTATGACCACGACGCCGAAGATGGTTTCTCGGGCCAAAACTATTTCCCCGAAGGCGTGAAACGCCCCGTGCTCTACACCCCGCCCGAGCGCGGCTTTGAACGCGAATTGCGCAAACGCATCGACTATTTCGCCAAACTGCGCGCCAAACGACAGCTCGACTGACAGCAACCCTTCATCTGTCTCTAAATATCCCGGGGTCCGGGGCAGAGCCCCGGTCGGGCTGTTGACAATTCCCGCGCTTACGCCCAAGGAAACCTGATGATCTGGACCCTCTCTCAAGTCGCCCTTGGCGGCGCAATCGGCGCGAGCCTGCGCTATCTCTCGAATGTCTCTGCGATGCGGATTTTCGGGCCCGGTTTCCCTTACAGCACGCTCTTCGTGAATATCCTTGGCTCCTTTGCCATGGGGGTGCTGATCGTGGCGCTTGCGAAAAAGGGCGGCACGCATTTGGCACCGTTTTTGATGACCGGCATTCTGGGCGGCTTCACCACCTTTTCGGCCTTCTCGCTGGACAGCTTTACGCTCTGGGAACGTGGCGACATCACGACGGCTTTGGCCTATGTCGCAGGCACTGTTATCCTCTCTCTCGGCGCTCTTGCCGCAGGGATTTACCTTTCGCGGGAGATTTTCGCATGAGCGCTGTCAGCCTTTTGACTGTCTCGGAAGCCGAGGGCGAGCAGCGCCTTGATAAATGGTTCAAGCGCCGCTTTCCGCAGCTGACCCAAGGCCATGTGGAAAAGATGTGCCGCACTGGGCAAGTGCGGGTTGATTCCGCGCGCTGCAAGGCCTCGGACCGCATCGTGCCGGGCCAAACCATCCGCATTCCGCCGCTGCCCGATCATGCGGCCCCCGTGGTCAAGCGTGTCAGCTATACGCCTGCGGATGCCAAAATGATCCAAGACGCGGTGCTGTGGAAGGATGAGCATATGATCATCCTGAACAAGCCTCCGGGTCTGCCCAGCCAAGGCGGCTCGGGGCAGGGCGATCGCCATGTTGACGGTCTGACCGAAGCGCTGAAGTTTGGCTACAAAGAACGCCCCAAGCTGGTCCACCGTCTGGATAAAGACACCTCGGGTCTGTTGATGCTGGCGCGCACCGACCGCGTGGCGCGTGCCTTGTCGGAAATGCTGCGCCACCGCAACACCCGCAAGATCTATTGGGCCGCCGTCGCAGGCGTGCCGCATCCGCGCAAAGGCTCGATCAAATACGGGCTGATGAAGGGCGGGCGCGGCTATGGTGATTCTGAAAAGATGATCTGTGTGCATCCGGCCAAGATGGCGGACTATCCCGACGCCAAACGCGCCCATACCGACTATTTCACCCTGTGGTTCTTGGGCAATCGCATCTCTTGGCTGGCGATGGAGCCGGTGACAGGGCGCACGCATCAGCTGCGCGCCCATATCGCCGAAATGGGCTTCCCGATCATTGGGGACGGCAAATACGGCGGCTCGTCGACCGAGAATATGGGCGATGGCTGGGGTGCTGGCATTGGCGGCGATCTGTCGCGCAAGCTGCACCTGCATGCGCGGATGCTGAAAGTTCAGCACCCAATCACCAAAGAGATGATGACCTTTATCGCGCCCTTGCCCGAGCATATGGCGCGCACCTGGAAAACCTTGGATTGGGGCGAAAACGATGTGCCTTTGGATCCATTCGGGGGCGATGAATGAGCGCTTGGTCCGCCAAACGGTTCTGGAAACAAGCAACGGCCTCAAGCTGTGACGGGGGCTTTACCGTCACGCTTGACGGTCGCGCCGTAAAGACACCCGCCAAAGCGCCGCTTGTGGTGCCGACGCTGGCGATGGCCGAAGCGATTGCGCTGGAATGGGATGCGCAAAGCGGCGTGATCAAACCGGACACCATGCCGGTGACCCGTGCCGCCAATTCCGCGCTGGATAAGGTCGCGCCGCAGTTTGCCGAAGTGGCAGGTCTGCTGGCGGCTTACGGTGAGACCGATCTGCTGTGTTATCGCGCCACCGCGCCACAAGAATTGATCGACCGCCAAGCGCAGGGCTGGGATCCGGTGCTGGCTTGGGCTGCGCAGGAATACGCAGCGCCCTTGCTGGTGACGGCGGGCGTCGTGCACATCACCCAGCCCGAGGCCAGCACGCGGGCTTTGTCGCAGGCGCTGCATCAGCTCGACCCTTTTCGGCTTGCCGCCGCGCATGATCTGATTGCGATTAGCGGCTCTTTGGTGCTGGCACTGGCGGTTTTGCGCAAAAACCTGACGGCGGCGCAGGCTTGGCAGTTAAGCCGAATCGACGAGGCTTGGCAGAATGAACTTTGGGGCGTCGACGAAGAAGCCGCCCGTCTTGAATCGTACAAACAAGAGGCTCTTTTTGCCGCAGAGCGATTCTTTGGATTGTGCGGGTAACAATCTTTCTGTTAACTGCCTGAAGTTTGCGCAATCTGTCTAATAGGTCTATTAATCTGAGGCTGTTTGCGCAAACATCCGTTATATTGGCGGTTTTGCTTGACCAACTACGAGGCTATAACTCAAACTGCCCTACACCGACGGCGTTTCCGTCACCGGTCTCGCACCCGCGGTCTACGTGGGGCACTTAACCTTCGCCCAAAAAATGGGCGGAAACAGGAAGAGGTAAGAATGAAAAAATCCGTGTTCCTTGGAACTCTTGTTGCGACTTCGCTTTTGGCGGGCTTTGCTTCGGCTTCGACGCTGGATGATGTGAAAGCACGCGGCGAGTTGATCTGCGGCTCGAACACCGGCCTGACCGGCTTTGGTGCGCCAGACGCAACCGGCCAATATATGGGCTTTGACGCTGATCTTTGCAAAGCCGTTGCCGCAGCCGTGTTGGGCGACGCTTCGAAAGTAAAATACGTTCCAACCACCGGTGAGACCCGTTTCACCGCGCTGGCTTCGGGCGAAGTTGACATGCTGGTTCGTAACTCGACCTGGACCTTCTCGCGCGATAACGACCTGAAACTCGACTTCGTGGCAGTCAACTACTACGACGGTCAGGGCTTTATGGTGCGCAAAGATCTTGGCGTGTCTTCGGCAAAAGAACTCGACGGCGCGACGATCTGTATCCAGACCGGCACCACCACCGAGCTGAACTTGGCTGACTTCTTCAAGACCAACAACATCAACTACACCCCCGTCACCATTCAGGACGATGCTGAAGGCCAGCGCCAGTTCTTGGCTGGGGCTTGCGACGCCTATACCACTGACGCTTCGGGTCTTGCTGCACTGCGCGCAACCCTGCCGTCGCCAGCTGACTATGTGGTTCTGCCAGAGATCATCTCGAAAGAGCCACTTGGCCCAGTCGTGCGTCACGGCGACAACCAGTGGGGCGATATCGTCCGTTGGACCTATTACGCATTGGTCGCAGCTGAAGAAAAAGGCATCACCAAAGCAAACATCGAAGAAGTCGCAGCTTCCACCAACGACCCAGAAGTTAAGCGTATGCTTGGCCTCGAGGGCGACCTTGGCGCTATGATGGGCCTCGATAAAGAGTGGGCAAAGCGCGCGATTGCTGCCAACGGCAACTATGGCGAAATCTTTGAAGCCAACATCGGCGCTTCGACCCCAATCGGTCTGGCTCGTGGCTTGAACGCACAATGGACCCAAGGCGGCTTGCAGTACGCACCACCTTTCCGTTAATCGCACTTGTCTAAGGGGCGCAGTGCAAGCTGCGCCCTCCTTTTCTGATCCTAGAAAATCACCCGTACCGCATGGGGCGCGACCCCGCACCGATCGACCATTAGTCCGACAGGCGGTAGGGCAGGGGGTAATACCATGACGTCTGCAACCGAGGCGCCGAAAGCAAGCTTTCGGCTGGGTATGCTTATCTATGACACACGTTACCGGTCGATCACGATTCAGGTAATTGCGCTTGTTTTGCTGGCGGTTGTGCTGTGGTGGCTGCGCGATAACCTTGTCACCAACTTGGCTGACAAGGGCAAGGATATCAACTTTAGCTTCCTGTGGACACGGGCTGGCTATGATATCGACCAGCAGCTTATCAGCTATACCAATGATGATACCCACTCGCGTGCGCTGTTCATCGGCCTGCTTAATACCTTGGCCGTGGCGTTTTTTGGCTGCATCCTTGCCACGATCATCGGCGTTTTTGCTGGCGTGCTGCGGCTGTCGAAAAACTGGATCGTCGCGCGTCTGATGACGGTCTATGTCGAGGTGTTTCGCAACGTGCCCCTGCTGTTGTGGATTATTCTAGCCTACACTGTCTTTACCGAAATCATGCCGCAGGTGAATGATTTCAAAGTCACGCAAGCGATGATCGACAGCGGCACCCCTGCGGCTGCGTCTATGCTGTTTGACAATACCGTGGCGATTTCGAACCGTGGCACCAGCGTGCCCTATCCTTTGCTGACCCATCCGCTTGGCGGGTTCGAGTTTCTGGGGATACCCTTCAACTTTTCCTTTATCGCGGTTGTCGGCCTGTTCGTGGCCTCGATCTTTGCCAGCCGTGGTGTGACCCGCCGTGCAAAAGCTGTGCAAGAGGCAACCGGCATCCGCCCTGTGACCTGGTGGAAAAACCTGGCCCTGATCGTGCTGCCGACCACGCTGCTGTTTTACGCGCTGGGGTTGCACTGGGATGTGCCGCATTTCAACATTGACGAAAACGGGGTCTGGAAGGGCTTTAACTTTGTCGGTGGCATCTCGATCGCCCATAACTTCACCGCTTTGGTGATCGCCCTGTCGCTTTACACGGGCGCTTATATCGCCGAGGCCGTGCGCGCAGGCATCATGGCCGTTAGCCGTGGCCAATCCGAGGCCGCCGCCGCGCTGGGTCTGCGTCAGGGGCGGATCATGAGCCTTGTGGTGCTGCCACAGGCGTTGCGGGTGATCGTGCCGCCGCTGATCAGCCAATATTTGAACCTGACCAAGAACACCACGCTGGGCATCGCGGTCGGCTATCTTGACCTGAAGGGCACTTTGGGCGGTATCACCATGAACCAAACCGGACGCGAGCTGGAGTGCATGTTGCTGATGATGATGATCTATCTGATCCTCTCGCTGCTGATCTCTGCGATGATGAACGTCTATAACGCCACCACCAAACTGAAGGAGCGCTAAGATGACGCAATCATCCATGTCCTTCGTGCGCGACAAAATGCTGACCCAGCAGAAACCGCCTGTCAGCGAAGTTGGCGCGGTGCGATGGGTGCGCGAGAATCTGTTCTCTAGCCCGCTGAACGGCTTTTTGACGCTGATCAGCCTTTATGTGGTCTATTGGATCATCGCTTCGTCGCTGCCTTGGTTCCTGAATGGGGTCTGGACTGCAAATTCGCTGGGCGAATGCCGCCAGATCATCGAAGCCAACGCAGGCCCGGGGGCCGAGGGCGCCTGCTGGGCGATCCTGCGCGAGCGGTGGCACCAGTTTCTGTTCGGTTTTTACCCGATGGATGCCTATTGGCGGCCTGTGCTGGCCTTTGGCCTGATGCTGATGGCGCTGGCACCGGCGCTGTATTACGGCCTGCGCCGGGTCAATATGCTGATGCTGGGCACAGTTAGCGTGCTGACCTTGCTGGGCATGCTGGGCGTCGGCACTGATGGCTTTCACCTTTTGCTGTCGGTTGTGGTGTTTGCGGCGCTGTTCGCTGTCGCGGCGCTGATGCCGAAAAAGCTGTTGTGGCTGACCTTGGTCTATCCGCTGGTGGGGTTTTACCTGCTCTGGGGTGGGTCGGTTTGGGGCCCTGTAGGGGTGGCGATTGGCTTTGGCCTGTTGGTTGTCGTCTGGAACAAGCTGCAATCGCGGCTGGGGGCGGTGGTTGCGGGCGGTATCGCGGTTGCGGTTGCGTTGATCTGGTGGCTGCAAGTGCAGCCGATGGTGACGACACCGCTAGCACATATGATGCCGATCCGGCTGATGTCGGTCGACAGCGACCAGTTTGGCGGCTTTTTGCTGTCCTTTGTCATCGGCGTCACGGCGGTTTCGGCCAGCCTGCCGATGGGGCTGCTGCTGGCTTTGGGGCGTCGGTCGGACATGGTTTTCATCAAATCGGTGTCGGTTGTCTTCATCGAATTCATCCGCGGCGTGCCGCTGATCACCATGTTGTTCACCGCCTCTTTGCTGCTGAACTACTTCCTGCCGCCGCGCAGTAACTTTGACTTGATCTTGCGGGTTATCATTCTGGTGACCTTCTTTGCCGCCGCCTATATCGCCGAGGTGATCCGTGGCGGTCTGGCCGCCCTGCCCAAGGGCCAATCCGAAGCCGCTGATGCGCTTGGCTTGGACTATTGGCAGGCGCAGCGCTTTATCATCCTGCCACAGGCGCTGAAAATCTCGATCCCTGGCATCGTGTCCTCCTTCATCGGTCTGTTCAAAGACACGACGCTGGTGGCGCTGGTGGGTCTGGCCGATCCGCTGCAGGGCATCACCAAAATGGTTCGTGCCGATATCAACTGGAAGGGCGTCTACTGGGAGCCTTTGCTGTTTGTCGGCGTTATCTTCTTTATCTTCTGCTTCGGCATGTCGCGGTACTCGATGTACCTAGAGCGCAAGCTGAAGACCGATCACCGTTAATAGGGGCCTCTCTCATGAACACACCTGCAATCGACCGCAGCAAGATGACCGTCTCTGATGAGGTGGCGATCCAAGTAACCAATATGAACAAATGGTATGGCCAGTTCCACGTGCTGCGCGATATCGACATGACGGTGAACCGGGGCGAGCGTATCGTGATCTGCGGCCCATCGGGGTCGGGGAAATCGACGCTGATCCGCTGCATCAACCGGCTGGAAGAACATCAGCAGGGCCAGATCATCGTGGATGGCACCGAGCTGACCTCGGATTTGAAGAACATCGACAAGGTGCGCTCGGAAGTGGGGATGGTGTTTCAACACTTTAACCTGTTCCCGCATCTGACCATCATGGAAAACCTGACGCTGGCGCCGATCTGGGTTCGCAAGACCCCGAAAAAAGAGGCCGAGGAAACCGCGATGTATTTCCTTGAAAAGGTCAAAATCCCCGAGCAGGCGCAGAAATACCCCGGCCAGCTTTCGGGCGGTCAGCAGCAGCGCGTGGCGATTGCGCGTTCGCTGTGCATGAAACCACGGATCATGTTGTTCGACGAACCGACATCGGCGCTTGACCCCGAGATGATCAAAGAGGTGCTCGACACCATGATCGAGCTTGCTGAAGAAGGCATGACCATGCTGTGCGTCACCCACGAAATGGGCTTTGCCCAAGCCGTGGCGAACCGCGTGATCTTTATGGATCAGGGCCAGATCGTCGAGCAGAACGAGCCGAAAGAGTTCTTCAACAACCCGCAATCGGATCGCACCAAGCTGTTCCTAAGCCAGATCCTTGGCCACTGATTAAGGGGTCTGAGCAAACAAAAAAGGCGCCCCTTTGGGCGCCTTTTTCATGGGTTAAGCCTGAATCTCTCGGGGGATCACGAAATCGACCGTGGCGCCAAGGCCAAAGCCAACCTCGGCCCAGCTGTCGATCATAAAATCGGCAACCAGAGTGCCCCCAGTTGGATACCGCGAAAATTCGGGGTTCAGCGGCGCGGTCGCCACCAAGCGCGCGGCGAAATCGGCGATGCCGGGATTATGGCCGATCATCATCACCACATCGGCCTGCGCGTGCTGCAACACCGCAAGCATCACATCGGGCCCGGCATGATAAAGCGCGGGCTTCAGCTCTAGCACCGGTGTGCCGGGCAGGGCGGGGGCCAGCCCTGACCAAGTGGCACGGGTGCGCACAGCATCAGAACAAAGAATTTTTTCAGGCACATAGCCGCGCGAGGCCAACCATTCGCCCAAGTCGGCAGCGGCCGCCTTGCCGCGTTCGTTCAGCGGTCGGTCGTGGTCGGTTACGGTTGGATCGTCCCAAGCGGATTTGGCGTGGCGGGTCAGGATAAGGCGCTTCATGTGTGGAATATTCCCATGTGATAGGCCGAGTGTTCGGCCAGTCTTGCACGGCTCTGCGGTAACGGGCAAGCCCGCCGCACGGCGCAGCCCGAATTCAGGCAATCCCCCCCCGCCGCGCTGTCGAGATAGCCGTGACATGCGGGCAGGTCATATCCCTGCGCCCCAAGCGCGCCAGCAGGGCAGGCCGTCAGGCAGGGGGCCGCGCAGCTGTCGCAAGGCCGCACCGCCTGCGGCAGCTCGACCACTTCGCGCAGCGCCAAGGCACCGCGAAAGCTGACCATCAGGCCGTGGCTGTCATGCACCAACAACCGCACTGGGCTTTCCCAAATCCGCCCCGTGCGCAGCGCCCAGCGGTAAAACGGATGATAGGGCGCACCGCCAAAGGGGAACAGCGCCTTGCCACCCAACTGACAGGCAAGCCCGCCAATCACCCGTCGCGACCAGCGGTCAATCGGGTCCGGCGCGCCGTCTTGCCATTCGGGTTGCGCGGTCACATGCGGCCAATATTGCGGCCCTGCGGGGCCCAGCAGCAACAGGCTGCGGGTGCCCTTTGGCAGGCTTTCGTCCGCGTCACAGGTGAAACCGCCCAGCACCTCGAGCTGATGCGCCGCCGCCAAACCTGCGATCTGCGCCAGCATCAGCGCTTGACGCGGGGCATCACGCGCGGCGCGGTCGAGCGGATCTGACTGCCCGCGCCGTGATCGGTGAACAGCTCAAGCAAGCAGGCGTTGGGAATGCGGCCATCCAGAATCGTCACCGCCCGCGTGCCCGCATCAATCGCCATCAGCGCGGTTTCAGTTTTGGGAATCATCCCACCGGAAATCACGCCATCGGCGGTCATCTGCCTGATCTCTTCGGGGGTGATCTGGGTCATCACCTCGCCCGCGGCGTTTTTCACGCCGGCAACATCGGTCAGCAGCAGCAACCGATCCGCCTGCAAAGCGCCCGCAATCGCGCCCGCTGCCGTGTCGCCATTGACGTTAAAGGTCTCGTTGTCGGCCATGCCGGTCGCCACAGGGGCCACGACCGGGATGATTCCCGCGCCGTAAAGATCGCGCAACACCTGCACGTTCATCTCGACCGGCCTGCCGACAAAGCCAAGCTCTGGATCATCGGGCACGCAGACCATCATATCGTCGTCTTTGCCCGAAATCCCCACCGCACGGCCGCCGGCATCCATGATCGCCTGCACGATGCGCTTGTTCACCAGCCCCGAGAGGATCATCTCGACCACCTGCACCGTGGCCTTATCGGTCACCCGCTTGCCGCGCACGAATTTGCTTTCGATGCCCAGCTTGGCCAGCATCTCGTTGATCATCGGGCCGCCGCCATGCACCACGACCGGGTTCACCCCAACCTGCCGCATCAGCACGATATCGCGGGCAAATTCCGCCATCGCGGCATCATCGCCCATGGCATTGCCGCCAAATTTCACCACCACCACCGCGCCGGAAAACCGTTGCAGATAGGGCAGTGCCTCGGACAGCATTTTGGCGGTGTGAATGGCATCGGTCATGGTAAGGGTCTGCTTCTGCATGGGGCGACTCCGTGGTTGCGAAATACCTAGCGGCTTTGGCAGCCCCTGCCAAGACGCGTTTGGCGCTGCGGGCCAAGGCTTGCTTTCCCCAGCCAAAGCCGTAGCTTGGCGCTAGAAATGGAGACCCCGATGAGTGACCAAAAAACCATCGTGCTGACAGGTGCAAGCCGCGGCATCGGTCATGCCACCGTCAAGCGCTTTGGCTCGGAGGGCTGGCGCGTGCTGACCTGTTCGCGCCAACCCTTTGACCCGCGCTGCCCTTGGCCGGGTGGCGAAGAGAATCACATCCAGATCGACCTTGCCGATCCGAAAAAGACCATCGAGGCGATCGAGACGATCAAATCCAAGCTTAACGGCCGTTTGGATGCGCTGGTCAACAACGCCGGGATCTCGCCCAAGGGCGAGGGCGGCAAGCGGTTGACCACGCTGGACACCGATCTGCGCACTTGGGGGCAGGTGTTTCATGTCAACTTTTTCGCGCCGGTGATTCTGGCGCGCGGGTTGCAAGACGAGCTGGTTGCAGCGGGCGGGGCGGTGGTGAATGTCACCTCGATCGTCGGCTCGCGGGTGCATCCCTTTGCGGGGGCGGCCTATGCGACGTCAAAAGCGGCGCTTGCGGCGCTGACCCGCGAGATGGCGCATGATTTTGGCCCGCTTGGCGTGCGCGTCAATGCCATCGCGCCCGGCGAGGTGGAAACCGCGATCCTGTCACCGGGCACAGATAAAATCGTGCAAACCCTGCCGCTGCGCCGCCTTGGCCAGCCAAAAGAGGTGGCCGAGGCGATCTGGTTCCTGTGTTCGGCGCAATCAAGCTATATCACCGGCACCGAAATTCAGATCAACGGCGGCCAGCACGTTTAGCGCTGTTACACCAAGGTTGCGATAATGGCGCGCAGCGTCTCGATGCCATCGCCCTTTTCCGAGCTGGTCAGCACCAGTTCAGGATAGGCAGCGGGGTGCTTTTTCAAGGCCTCAATCGACAGCGCGATATTGGCGTCGCGCTCGATCTTGGAAACCTTATCAGCCTTGGTCATCACCACCTGAAACGTGACGGCAGAACGGTCGAGCAGCGACATGATCTCTTCATCCACTGGCTTTACGCCGTGGCGGGTGTCGACCAACACGAAAGCGCGGCGCAGGGTCTGACGACCGGCCAGATAGGATTTCAGCAGCGCTTGCCACTTTGCCACAATCGGTTTCGGCGCTTCGGCATAGCCATAGCCGGGAAGGTCGACCAAAAAGCGGTTCATCTCGCCCAGTGCGAAATAGTTGATCTCTTGCGTCCGGCCGGGGGTGTTCGAGGCCCGCGCAAGGCTTTTGCGGCCGGTCAGCGCGTTGATCAGGCTCGATTTACCAACGTTAGAGCGGCCCGCAAAGCAAACCTCTAACCGGTCGGGTTCGGGCAGGCCCGACATCGCCACCACGCCTTTGACGAAATCAACAGGGCCCGCGAACAGCAAGCGGCCTTTTTCGCGGGCTTCCAGTTCGGGTTCAGGGGCAAGGGTGAATTGCAGGCTCATGCCAGTCTCCATTCATCGCCGACAGAAATCTGTCCGCTTTCTACCACCACGGCGTAAACGCCGAAATCTTGGTGGCCATAATTTTCTTCCAGCGCCGCCAAAGTTGGGGCCGAAACCCGCCCCGTCTTCGGGTCCACGGTTGTGGCGCTGCACCTAGTGATGCGTTCGGTTATTTCAAAAACCGCTTCGCCTATGCAAAGCCGCTGCCCGATCCAGCCAAACTCGGCCCAAGGGGCTGCCCCTTCGATCCACAGATTGCCGCGAAAGCGATCAACCGATAGATCGGTGCCCATCTTGGCCGACAGATCCGCCAGCGACGCCATCGACAAGATCGAAACGGATTCGACCGGATTGTCAGTCATACCGCGCCCTGCGCTGACAATCGCCACTGGCTGCGCACGCTCGGCTGGGTTCAGCGGGCGCACCCAATCCAGAAACCGTGGCAGATCGGCGGCATCATCCGGGCGAAAGGCAATCTCGCCCGCCTCGGGGTGGCGCAGGGTTATCACGCCCATAGCCTCGTCAAAATCCGATGTGATCGCCATCAGGGCGGGCGCCTTTGCGCCCCGCGCAAAATTAGCACAGCGGTTCCAGCCATCGACCAGCTTGGCCGCGTCATGGGCGACGGCCCAATGCCGGTCCCATGGCATGCAGGCCCCCGCCAAAAGACGAACGGACGCGAGGGTCTCGCGTCCGTGTCCCTTGATCGGGTGCCGGCAAATCTGTGCCAGCACTTGCGTCATTTTTCGGCTACCGCCTGCTTTTTCTTAAAGCCTGACTTGATGTTGCCAAAGATGTCTGGCTTGTGGCCATGGCTGCGCATGATCAGATATTGCTGGGTGAAGGTGATGGTGTTGTTGGTGATCCAGTAGACCACCAGACCGCTTGCAAAACCACCCAGCATGAACATGAAGACCCAAGGCATCCAGGCAAAGATCTGCTGTTGCACCGGATCAGCGGGCGCTGGGTTCAGTTTTTGCTGCAACCACATCGAGATGCCCAGCAAGATCGGCAGCGCACCGATGAAAATCGTCGCAAGCAGGGTGCCGTGCAAAGGCGCATCCCAAGGCAAAGCGCCAAACATGTTGAAAATCGACGAGGTGTCAGGCGCAGAGAGGTCTTTCAGCCAGCCAAAGAACGGCGCTTGGCGCAATTCCAGCGTGACAAAGATCACCTTGTAAAGGCTAAAGAAAATCGGGATCTGGATCAGAATTGGCAAGCAACCTGCGGCCGGATTGACCTTCTTTTCCTTGTAAAGCTGCATCATTTCCTTTTGCAGCTTTTGCTTGTCTTCGCCGACACGCTCTTTCAGCGCTTCGATTTCGGGCTGCAATTCCTTCATCCGCGCCATCGAGACGTAAGATTTATAGGCCAGCGGCAGCACCAAAAGCTTCAGGAAGAAGGTCAGACCAATGATCGCCAGACCCATGTTGCCGATCAGCGCGTGCAAAAGGTGCAAGACTTGGAAGATCGGCTTGGTCAGGAAATAGAACCAACCCCAATCGATCGAATCGATAAAGCCTTTGATCTGTGGCCGTGCGGGGTCGATTTTTGCGCCAAACAGTTGCGCCACGACGCCCGGATCATTCTCGTATTCGCCAATCGTCTGCCAAACCTTGGCGCCGGCAAACAGCTGGGTCGAGGTTTCCGTCGCCTCGCCCGGTGCCAGCGTCACCAAAGGTTCGCGGACTTCGGCCTGATAGATATCGGCGCCAGCCACATATTTCACCACCGATGTATAGGGCTTGCCCTGTTCGGGGATCAGCGTCGTCATCCAATAGTGGTCGGTAAAGCCGATCCAGCCATCGGTGCTGGCTTGCTTCACCTCGGCTTGTGCCGATTCGGCGTCGACTTGTGGAAGGCCAGCTACCTTTTTGTATTTGATCTCTTCAAGGCTGCCATCGGTGCGACGCACCAGACCTTCGTGAACCACATAGATGTTTTGCAACTGCGGCAAGCCGTGGCGGGCAATAATGCCGTAACTGTAAAGGCTTGCAGCCGAGGTGCCATTGTTTTCAACGCGGTCGCTGACGGTGAACATGAAGTTCGCATCAACAGAAATGCTGCGTACAAAGGTCATGCCCTTGCTGTTTTGCCAGGTTAAGCTGACTGGCTGACCAACCGAAAGCGTGCTGCCCGAGGCCAGTTTCCATTCCGATTTCGCGCCCGGTACGTCATCTGCGGTCAGTCCCGCGCCCGGCGCCCAGCCAAAGACGGCATAGTAGGGCGTGGTCTGGCCTACCGGCGACAACAGCCGCACATTGGCAGAGTCTTTCTCAAGCGTGTCTTTAAAGGTTTTCAGCGACAAATCATCCAACCGGCCACCCAAGAGCGAGATCGACCCTGTCAGCATCGGCGTGTCGATGGTCAGGCGCGGCGCTTCGGGCAAAGGCTCGGTCGAGGTGACCGGCGCGGCAGGTGCCGTTGTGGCTTGCGGCGCGACAAGTGGCTGATCCGCTGCGATTTCAAGCGCGGCTGGGTCTGGAAACCACTGCGGAAACAGCTTGGGCCCTGCGACGAACCAACCAAGGATCACCAGAAAGCTGAGCACTGTCGTGAGGACTAAATTCTTATTTTGATCGTCCATTGGACCACCACCATTCCTGTTCAAGGTCAGGCGTGGTTCAACGATAGGGGCGGGCAAAGGTCAAGCGGTTTTCCCCCTTCTGTGACACTCGGTCAGGGATTTGGGGCAAATTGCGCGGCTTTTCTGTCGATAATGCTGGATCTGGCCTGCTGTCTCGCGCTGGCGCAGCCTGCCCCAAGCCTAACGATGCGCGGCAAGACTTTTGACCTTTGACAGATGTCGGCGATGGCGCGGGATCCAATCCATGGTTTCATCCAAAGGCATTGGGCGGGCAATGCCAAACCCCTGGATATGCGAGCAACCCAGCTGCGCCAACATTTCGTGTTCACCCGGGGTTTCGACCCCCTCGGCCAAAGTGGCCAGCCCCAGCCGCTCGGCCATCGATAAGATCGCCGAGACCATTTTTTGCTGGTCGCGGTCGCTGTCCAGACGGGTGATAAAGCTTCGATCAATCTTGATGCGGCGCACCGCAAAACGCCGCAGTGCAGTGATCGAGGCATGTCCGGTGCCGAAATCGTCTAGATCAATGCCGCAGCCCATCCGCGCCAAAGCCGCGATATTGGCGACCACAACATCATTTTCAGTCTCCGCCACAACGGTTTCTAAGATTTCCACCGAAAGGCGTTTGGGTTCCAGATCAAAGCGGTCCAATTCCCATTTCAACCGCTCTGCCAGCCGTGGATTGCGCAGTTCTTGCGCCGAAAAATTTACGGCCACGGTCGGGATTTTCAGGCCAGCCTTGTCCCATGCAGCCAGCGCCATCAGCGCGTGGTACAAAATCACTTCGCCCAGACGGTCTTCCATGCCGGCGTCTTCGATCAGGGGCAGAAATTCGGCAGGCGGGATCAGTCCCTTTTCGGGATGATACCAACGCGCGAGGGCCTCGAAGCCCGTGATTTCGCCCGAAAAGGTTTCGGTTTGCGGCTGGAAATGCGGGCGAATCTGCCCTTCTTCCAATGCGCGTTCCAGATCTGCGCGCAAAGATTCGCGGATGGCGCGGCTGCGGGCCATATCTGCAGAATAGGCTCTGATCGCATTCGGCCCGCGTCGGCGCGCCTCATCCGCGGCGATTTGAGCGGCGTTCAAAAGGCTGGCCCCGCTTAGGTCGGGGGCATTCACACTGTGGCAAAACCCGATCGAACAAGTGACGTAAAGCTTTGAGGCATCGAGGTTTACCGGCACAGAGACCGCAGATTGCAGCCGCGAGGCAAGCTGCACCAAAGCTTCAAGCTCTAGCCTTCGCACCGGCGCAAGCGCCACAGCGAAACCGCCACCTTCAAGCCGTGCCACAACATCGCCTGCGCGCAAAACGGCACAAATACGCTCGGCAGATCGGGCCAGAACCTCGACTTGGGCGGCGCGGCCAAAGCGGGTGAGCAAACGGTCGCTGTCATCAAATTGCAGCACAAAACAGGCCGAGCTTCGCCCGCTGATAGGGGCGTCCTGCAAGATTTTATCAAGGCTGCCAATGATTTGGCTGCGCAAAGACAATCCCTCTAACACATCGGGCAACCGAGCTGCCTCTGGGGTGGGTGGGCGCTGCCAGGTCACGACGACAACAGTCGGCAGCAGCAAGGCCAGTAAGATCAGGCTTTCTTCGCCCAAAAACCAAAAGCTGCACAGCGCGACGGCAGGGGCGAAAATCAAAACTTCGGGGCGGCGAAGCCAAAAACCAAATTTAAAAAACCATGAAATCATGCGGGACAAAATGCCGGAAACCATCAAACTGACCTTAATCTGATTCGGAGCGACGCAGGCTCTTGCCGTCAGATCTAGGCTTTTGGTCTGATAACTCGGTTAATCCACCCCCCGAAGTTACATAGGATTTTCTGAAATTTTTTCCTGTTTTGGCCTAAGGCCTGCGAAATCAAACAGTGCCGGATCGGCCAAATGCGCGGGCTGTACATGACTTAACGCGCGGAACATCACGTTGCGCCGACCCGGGCTTTTGGTCTCCCATTCGTCAAGCAGCTTTTTGACCTGCGCGCGCTGCAAGCCATCTTGGCTGCCACATAAATCACAAGGAATAATTGGGTAATTCAGGGCTTTAGCAAAGGCATCGCAGTCAGCTTCGGCCACATAGGCCAGCGGGCGATAGACAAATAGATCTCCGTCTTCGTTCAGCAGTTTCGGCGGCATCGCAGCCAGCCTGCCACCATGAAACAGGTTCATAAAAAAGGTTTCCAGAATGTCGTCGCGGTGATGCCCCAGCACCACGGCAGAGCAGCCTTCCTCGCGCGCGATGCGGTAAAGATTACCACGGCGCAGGCGTGAACATAGGCTGCACATGGTGCCTCCGGGGGCGATTTTATCGATCACCACCGAATAGGTGTCGCGATATTCGATGCGGTGCGGCACCCCCATGCGGGCCAAAAACGCGGGCAGCACGGTGGCGGGGAAGTTCGGCTGACCTTGATCAAGGTTACACGCCAGCAGATCAACCGGCAAAAGCCCGCGCCATTGCAATTCGTGCAGCACCGCCAAAAGCGTATAGCTGTCTTTGCCCCCCGACAAACAGACCAACCAGCGCGCGCCGCGTTTGATCATGCCATAGGCCTCGGTGGCCTCGCGCACCTGTTGCACGATGCGTTTGCGCAGCTTGCGAAAGGCCTCGGTGTCAGGTGCGCCGTGGAACAGGGGGTGAATGTCGTCGGGTGTATCGTCACGCATGGCAGGCCTTTGGTTATCCGGCTTTTGTGCCAGATTGCCCGCAAAAATGCCAGCTAGAGCGAGCTGTCGTGGTCAGGATCTGCGCCCGGCACCGGGTCATAGCCAGAGCCGCCCCAAGGGTGGCAGCGGCAAATCCGGTTTACCATCAGATAGCCGCCCTTGACCGCGCCATGGCGGTCCAAAGCCTCAAGCGCATAGGCCGAACAGGTGGGCTGAAAGCGGCACCCATGTCCAACCCAAGGGCTTAGCACCAGCCGATAGGCCCGCACTGGCAGCGCCAGCACCTTTGCCAGCGGTGTCACGAACGGCCCCGATGCACCGAGACAAGCGCGCTGATCAGATCGGCGCGCATATCGGCGAAGACGCGAGAGATTGTGGCTTCGGGCTTGGCGACGATGACATAGTCCCAGCCGGCCCGCGCGTGGCTTGGCAAAATCTCGCGGGCGAGGGCGCGCAGGCGGCGCTTGGCGCGGTTGCGGGCCACGGCGTTGCCGATTTTCTTTGAGGCGGTAAAGCCAATCCGCACGACGGCCGCGCCATCTTCGCGGGCGCGGGCCTGCACCAGAAAGCTGCCAGTGCCCTGCCTACGTCCCTGTGCGGTGCGCAGGAAATCGGGGCGGTTCTTTAATGTCTCAAGACAAACGGAAACCGCCGGAGGCGCTTCGGACGCTTCGGCGGGTGTGCCAATGTCCGATACCTTCGGCGGTGTCATATCGTTACTCCTGTTTGGCCCTGAAAGGACCAGTCAGAAATTATGCCGACAGCTTTTTGCGGCCCTTGGCGCGGCGGGCTGCCAACACAAGACGGCCACCCTTGGTTGCCATACGAGCGCGAAAGCCGTGACGGCGGGCGCGAACCAGGTTCGACGGTTGAAAAGTGCGCTTCATCGCGGTCTCCATCAGACAGGCGTCGATCCAGTGGATTCGACGCGTAAACTTGAAGCCCGTCCTTTAGGGGGGGAATGGCGGTAAGTCAACGCGCGCCGCAGCAGATTTCTGCAACAATTCACCTTGTTGACGCGAAGACCGTGCTGAAATGTTACAAACCGCTGTCTTTGGGTGCCGCAAAGCCAGCCAAAGATCAAGGCCGCGTGATGCAGGGGCGGTTGGTGCTGGCTTTGTCGCGGGGTTTTGCCCATCCTGTGGCGAGTTTTACAGGATGCCTTATGCCTCGCCTTGCCAAAAAGCTGCCGTTCTTGCTGATTCTGACCGCGGCGCTGATCGGCGCGGTGTTTTTGCGCGACAAACTCAGCTTTGATGCGCTGGCTGCGAATCGTACGGCACTTCTGGCCTATAAGGATCAGCATTTCCTGTTGGCCAGCTTGGGCTTTGGGCTGGCCTATGTTGCAATTGTGGGCCTAAGCCTGCCGGGGGCGACGATGGCGACGCTGACGGGGGGCTTTTTGTTTGGGCTGTTTCCGGGGGTGGCTTATAATGTCATCGCGGCCAGTCTTGGCGCGGTTGTGGTGTTTCTGGCTGCGCGCGCGGGCTTTGGGGCGGCGGCGGCTGCAAGGCTGCAAAACAGCACCGGTGCTGCGGCGCGGCTGCAAGCCAATCTGCGCGAAAACCAATGGTCGGCGCTGCTGATCATGCGCTTGGTGCCGGCCTTGCCGTTCTTTCTGGCCAATCTGATTCCGGCCTTTCTGGGCATCCGGCTTGCGCCCTTTGCCCTGACGACGCTGCTGGGGATTTTGCCTGCAACCTTTGTCTTTACCTCGATTGGTGCAGGGCTGGGCGAGGTTTTTGCGCGCGGCGAGAGGCCCGATCTGTCGGTGATCTTTTCCGCGCCGGTGCTGCTGCCGCTTTTGGGGTTGGCGGCGCTGTCGGCCCTGCCGATCTTGCTGAAATTTCTGCGAAAGGCGCGATAAATGGATGTGATCACCACAGATCTTTGCATCATCGGTGCAGGTTCGGGCGGGCTGTCGCTTGCGGCGGGCGCGGTGCAGATGGGCGCGCGGGTGGTGCTGATCGAGGCGGGCGAGATGGGGGGCGATTGTCTGAACACCGGCTGCGTGCCCTCTAAAACCCTGCTTGCTGCGGCCAAGACTGCGCAGGTGTTGCGCAAGGGGGCTGCGGGCGTGGCGGGGGCTGAACCGCAGATTGATTTTGCCGCCGTGATGGCGCAGGTGGCTGCGGTGATCGCGGGCATTGCCCCCGTTGACAGTCAGGCGCGGTTCGAGGGGCTGGGCGTGCAGGTGATCCGCGCCTTTGCCCGCTTTACCGGCCCGCGCGAGGTTGAAGCGGGCGGCCAGCGCATTCGCGCAAGGCGTTTTGTGATCGCCACCGGCTCGCATCCGATGATCCCGCAGGTCTCGGGCCTGAACGATCTGCCCTATCTGACCAATGAGACGATTTTTGCCCAAACCAGCCTGCCCGCGCATCTGCTGATCCTTGGTGCAGGCCCGATTGCGATGGAGATGGCGCAGGCGCATCGGCGTTTGGGCAGCAAAGTCACGGTGATTGCACGATCCACAGCGCTGGGGCGCGAAGACCCCGAGGCGGCGGCGGTGGTGCTTGCGGCCTTGCGAGCAGAGGGTGTGACGATCCTTGAAGGTCAGGATGCCGCGCGGTTTCGGGCAACGCCGGAGGGGGTCGAGGCGGTCTTGGCCGACGGCACCACGCTGACAGGCTCGCATGTTCTGGTCGCGGTGGGCCGCGTGCCTGCAATTGCGGGGCTGAACCTAGAGGCGGCGGGTGTCGCCTATACCGCGCGCGGCGTGACGGTGGGGCCCAACCTGCGCAGCAGCAACCGCCGCGTCTATGCGGTGGGCGATGTGGCGGGTGGTTTGCAGTTCACCCATGTGGCCGGTGCCCATGCGGGCGTGGTGATCCGCCAAATTTTGCTGGGCTTGCCCGCGCATGAGGCCAAAGTGGTGCCATGGGTCACCTATACCGACCCCGAACTGGCGCAGATCGGGCTGACCGAGGCCGCAGCCCGCGCCAAACACCCCGATGTGACGGTGATCAGGCAAGACTTCGCCCATAACGACCGCGCCCTGACCGAGGCCCGCGCCGAGGGGTTTTTAAAACTGATGCTGGTCAAGGGCCGCCCCGTGGGCGTTACAATCGTCGGCGCGCAGGCGGGCGAGCTGATCGGGCTTTGGGCGCTGGCGGTTTCGGCGCGGCTGAAGATCAGCGCCATCACCGGCATGATCGCCCCCTATCCGACGCGCGGCGAAATCTCGAAACGTGCAGCGGGGGCCTATTTCTCGCCCCAGCTTTTTGATAACCCTAGCCTCAAGCGGCTGGTGGGTTTTGTGCAGCGCTGGCTGCCCTGATGCTGGCAGCGGCTTAGGTCTTTAGGCAAGCAGGAGAGCGCAGAGGTGACAGTCAGACGGCATGGCTTTCTGCATACCCTGTCGGGGCGGTTTTTGCTGCTGACCGTGGCTTTTGTCATGCTTGCAGAAGTGCTGATCTTTGTGCCCTCGATTGCGCGCTTTCGGTCGGATTTTATGACGATGCGGCTGGAAAAAGCCCAAATCGCGGCACTGGCGCAGCTTGCGGCCGAAGATATGGTCACCCCCGCGCTGGAAAAAGAGCTTTTGGCCAATGCCGAGGTCTATAACGTGGTGCTGCGGCGCGACGAGGTGCGCCAGCTTGTGCTGTCTTCGCCGATTCCAACGCCGATCGCAGGCACCTTTGATCTGCGCGAGGCTGGCCCATGGGAACTGATCCGCGATGCTTTTCGTTGCCTTTTGGATGCGGATGAAAAGATCATTCGCGTGATCGGCTATCCGGTACAAGCCGCTGGTCTGTTGATCGAGGTAACAATGGATGCGGGGCCGATGCGCGCCGCGATGCTGGATTACAGCGAGCGCATCCTGATTCTTTCGGCGCTGATCTCGGTGGTGACGGCGTTTCTGCTGTTTGTGGCGGTGCAGCGCTTGATCGTCTTGCCGATTCGCCGCGTCGTCTCGCATATGAAAGCCTATGCCGAGGCCCCCGAAGATGCCCGCCGCGTCATCGACCCCACCGCCAGCGTGGTCGAGCTGCGCGACGCCGAAGAAGCGATGGCCTCGATGCAGCAGCAGTTAACAGGCTCGTTGCGGCAAAAAGAACGGCTGGCGCAGCTGGGGGGGGCGGTTGCCAAGATCAGCCATGATCTGCGCAATATCCTGACCACGGCCCAGCTTTTTGCCGATAGGATTGAAGGCTCTGATGATCCAATGGTGGCGCGCGCCGCCCCCAAGCTGGTGAATTCGATCAGCCGTGCGGCGGCTTTGTGCGAATCGACCCTCGCCTTTGGCAAAGCCGAGGAATCGCCGCCCAGCCTGCGCCAGTTCAGCCTTGCAGCCCTTGCCGAAGAGGTGGCCGAGGCCGAAGGCCTGGCGGGCGAGGGCAGCGTGACCTGCCTGATCGAAGTGCCGCAAGCCATGATGATTTCTGCCGACTACGAGCAGCTTTACCGGGTGCTGTCGAACCTGATCCGCAACGCTCGCCAAGCCATCGAGGCCACTGGCACAGAGGGCAGCATTGAAATCTCGGCTGGAGAGACCCCCGCCGAATGGTGGATCAGCGTTGGCGACACCGGCCCCGGCCTGCCCGAGCGCGCCCGCGAGCATTTGTTCGAGGCGTTTCAGGGCGGCGCGCGCAAGGGCGGCATCGGGCTGGGGCTGGCAATCGCCGCCGAACTGGTGCGCGGCCATGGTGGCCGGCTCGAGCTGTTTCGCAGCGATTCCCTTGGCTCGGAATTCCTGATCCACCTGCCAAAAACCATCGCCCGCAGCTGAATTTGGCAACATTTACTTGGCTTTATGGGTATTTGTGTTCGAAGCCGCAGAAAAACAAACTTTGTGACAGAGTTTGCAAATCTCTGTGGAATTGCTCTTGCAATGCCGCGCTTGGAGGGCTAAACGCACCCCAAGATGGATCCATAGCTCAGCTGGATAGAGCATCAGACTACGAATCTGAGGGTCGGGCGTTCGAATCGCTCTGGGTCCACCATCTTCCCCCTTTGTATCAGTTGGTTAGCGTAAACGCGTTTCCAAATTTTATCCGTGCAGAGCTTTGGTCTGGCGGTCAGTTTGCGTGCGCGCGGATAAAGAACGCCACGCCACGGGTGACGCGTTCGCGCAAAACTGCGGGGTCTGGGGGGACGGTGCTGTAGCGGCGCTCGATGGCCGAAAATCCGAGCCAAAGCCCCAGCAAATCTTCGGCGGCCGTGCGGGAGCAGCGCAGATCCATCGCGCCGCAATGACAGGCTTCGGCCAGAAGATTGCCCAGAATATCGCGCAAATGTCCTGGCCCCGCGTCAAAGAATCGTTGCGCAAGTTCAGGGTGGCGGGCTTTTTCCATGCTGAGACAGCGCTCGATCGCCTGACGCGAGGGTTCCGAGATCAGGTCCACCAAGGCCATGCCAACGCGCGTCAGCTTTTCGGCCAAATCGCCCTCGGTCTGCATCGCTTCGGCGGCCAGCGAATCCAGCCGTGCGGTTTCACGATCCACAACCGCCAGCATAATCGCATTTTTGTCTTTGAAATTGGCGTAGACTGTCACCTTGGATACGCCGGCCGCTGCGGCCAAAGCCTCCATCGGAACGCCGTCCATTCCGCGTTCGGCAAAAAGTTTCAAACCCGCATCAAGGATGGCGCAGCGCTTCTCCATGTCTTTGGGTCGTCCCAAGGCCTTGGCGGCGATCATCTCTATCCCCTCGTGCCGCTTTTGCGCGGATTTGGGGCAAGGTAGTTCTATCGCATCTTTGGAGCAAGCCATCACAGTGCCTCCACATGCTTGCGCCGGCCCCGAAGGACCGGCGCGGTGTCTTTGGGTGTTTCGGGTTAGTGGCCCGAGGTATTTGCAGCATCTAACGTGATCAGCTGCGCAATGGTGTAATCGGCAGGGTTCAAGCCAAGAGCGCCGGCCAATTGGGCCTTGCCTGCGGTGACCGAACCAAGCGTGTCGGTGGTATTGCGCCCCGCACCCGAGACCACGAAGGCAACGGTCTGTTGGTCGTTGTTAACTTTTGCCGTGATAATGCGTTGCAATTCATTGGCGCTGTATTTGTCTTGCGCCACGCCGGCCAGCTTTGCCAATTGGCCGGCAGCATCACCCGCAGCCTCGTTGCGGTTGGTATGGGTCAGATAGAACTTCTCGGAGGTCGCATCGTTTTCACGACGTGCCGTGATGATGTTTTGCAGCTCGGCTGTGGTGTATTCGCCAGCCGCAACACCGGCAGCGCTTGCAAGCTGGGTATCCGTCGAGGTTTGGCCAGCAAAGGCAGTACCGGTCAACGACAGGGCGATCAGGGCGGGGGTCAGGATAGATTTCAACATGATAAACTCTTTCATTTGGAAAGCCTTCCCCGTTCCGTTCCCAAGGGGAAGCGGTGGGTTTGGCAGGGATTTTTTAAAACCGAAGCTTGGCTTACATCAGGTAAGCCTTGTCACATTCGGTGCGGCCATTTTGGCCAAGTCATTCAACGTGCAAGTTTTTCTCTCAAGTCATTTGCTCCGTCTCCAGTCTTCGTTTCGATGAGTTAGGTCTATACTGAACGAATATGGATGGAAATAGAAAACTGAACGAATTCGTTCATTAAGTTTTCGTGATCGGGGCTTGTCAAAGATTCTGCTGCGTCGCGGCATTTAAACTTAAGCCCTGCTGAGTATTTTCGTCTTTCCGCCAGATGACAGGGCTGTGATGTTACAAAGTAAAGCTGCGGCTTGGCGCTTTCATCACGCAAATCGTGATCGAAATCAGCGGCGTGGCAAGTTTTTGCCGCCAAAACACCAAGGGCCAGCGATTCGCATCGCTGGCCCCCTGCCTCAAATCCTTAGATTTTGCTTAGATATAGTCGTTCCACAGATTCTCGAGCCGTTCTTGCCGGCCCGAACGTGGTTGTGGGTTGATGTTCTGCGCCAAAACGCTTGCCGCCACTGCTTCCAAAGGCTGGGTCAGCATCGCCTTGGCCTCGGCGGACTGCCAGCCCGCATACCGCGCGCGGCGCTTGGCCTCTAGGGCATCGGCCTCGAACAGCGCTGCGGCGGCTTTGAAGGCGCGCGCGCAGGTGTCCATGCCGCCGACATGCGCCAAGATCAGATCTTCGGGGTCAAGCGATTGGCGCCGGATTTTCGCGTCAAAGTTGGTGCCGCCCTTGGTATAGCCGCCGGCACGAATGATCTCGTAGAAGGCCACGGCCTTTTCGGCGTGGTTGTTGGGGAATTGGTCGGTGTCCCAGCCGGATTGGTAATCGTTGCGGTTCATGTCGATCGAGCCGAAAATCCCAAGCGAGGCTGCCAGGGCGATTTCATGTTCAAACGAATGGCCGGCCAAGATCGCGTGACCCTGCTCGATATTGACCTGAACTTCTTTCTCCAGCCCGAAATCCTTCAAAAAGCCGTAGACCGTCGCCACATCGTAATCATACTGATGCTTGCTGGGTTCCTGCGGCTTAGGCTCGATCAGAATTGCGCCCTGAAAGCCGATTTTATGCTTATAGTCCACAACCGATTGCAGGAAGCGGCCTGCGTGGGCGCGCTCTTGCGCCAGATCGGTGTTCAGCAGGGTTTCATAGCCTTCGCGGCCCCCCCAAAGCACATAGTTCTGCCCGCCCAGCTTCATCGTCGCATCAAGGCAAGATTTCACCGTGGCCGCAGCATAGGCGTAAACCTCGGGGTCTGGGTTGGTGGCAGCGCCTGACATCCAGCGGCGATGGCTGAACAGATTGGCGGTGCCCCATAGCAGCTTTGCCTTATGGCTGGCCTGCTTTTCGGCAAGATATTCGACGATCTCTTCCAGATTGCGCAGCGATTCAGCAAAAGTCGCGCCTTCAGGGCGGGCATCGGCGTCATGGAAAGCATAAAACGGCGTGCCAAGGATGTCGAACATCTCGAAGGCGACATCGGCCTTCATCTTGGCCAGCGCCATGCTGTCGCCAAACCAAGGCCGCTCAAAGGTCTGGCCGCCAAAGGGGTCGCCGCCCGGCCAAGCAAAGGAATGCCAATAGGCCACGGCAAAGCGCAGATGATCTTCCATCCGCTTGCCCATCACCACCTCGTCGGGGTTGTAATGGCGGAAGGCGAATTCGTTGCTGGTGCCTGGGCCTTCGTATTTGATCGTTGGAATGTTTTTGAAGAAATCGGTCATGCAAGGCTCCTGATTGCAGATTGTGCGGCGGCAAAGCGGGCGTGGCCCGCATCGAAGGCATCTTTGAGGGCGGGGTCGGGCAGCACCTCGCGGGCGATCTGGGGTAGGGTGGCGATCTCGGCCCCGGCACCCGTGGCCGCCATCAAGGCAAGCCGCGCCGCGCCAAAGGCCCCGCCAAAGTCGCCCGCAACCGGCAGGCTGACCGGGCAATCCAAGGCGGTGGCAATCGCGCGCAGCCAATAGTCCGAGCGCGAGCCGCCGCCAACCGCCAGCAGATTTTCGATTTTGGTGCCGGTGGCGGCCAAAGCATCGCGGCAATCGCGAATGGCAAAGGTCACGCCCTCTAGCACCGCGCGGGTGCCGGCCTGCCGGTCGGTGATATGTTCAAGCCCGGTAAAGGCGCCGCGAATGGCGGCTGAATTCAGCGGCGTGCGCTCGCCGCCCAGATAGGGCAGAAAGGTTGTCTTGCCGGGGGCTTGCAGCGCGCCCAACTCGCCTGTCAGCACCGCCGCCTCTTGGCCGACAAAGCGGCCATACCAATTCAGCGCATCGGTGGCGGCCAAAATCACCCCCATCTGATGCCAGGTCTTTGGCAGCGCGTGGCAAAAGGTATGCACAGCCGTTGCGGGGTCGGGCTGGTAGCCGTCATTGGCGGCAAACAGCACACCGCTGGTGCCCAAAGACACAAAGGCCTCGCCCGCGCGCACCACGCCAACCCCCACGCCTGCCGCAGCATTGTCGCCGCCACCGCCCGCGACGATCACGCCCGCAGGCAGACCAAAGCGGCTGGCAAGGCCCGCGCGGATCTGGCCCGACACCTCAGACCCTTCGACCAAGCGCGGCATCTGTGCGCGGGTCAGACCGCAGGCTGACAACAGGCTTTGCGACCAATCGCGCGCGCCGGTATCCAGCCAGGCCGTGCCCGCTGCATCCGACATCTCGCCCACATGATCGCCGGTCAGCCACAGCCGCAGATAATCCTTGGGCAGCAGAACTTTGGCGACCTTGTCCCAAAGGCTGGGTTCATGGGTGCGCAGCCAGTCGAGTTTTGGTGCGGTAAAGCCCGGAAACACGATATTGCCGGAAATCGCGCGAAACTCTGGCCGCGCGTCCAGACGGGCGGCCTCGGCAAAGCTGCGGCTGTCGTTCCACAAGATGCAGGGCCGCAGCACCTGATCCGCCGCGTCGATCAGCGTCGCGCCATGCATATGCCCCGAAAGCCCGATGGCTTTCACGCCGCCCAAACCCTGCGCCGACAACTGCCCCAGCACCGATTCTGCGGCCGCAATCCAAGCTGCCGGGTCTTGTTCAGACCAGCCCTCATGCGGGCGCTCGACGGTCAAAGGCGCTGTCGCCTCGGCCAGCACGCGCTGGCTTTCGTCCATCAAGATGCCTTTCAGCCCCGATGTGCCCAGATCAAGCCCGATATACATGCACTGTCCTCCCAGACCTTGGCATTATAGCGCTAACACCGCTGCGCGCAGGCTTACGCTAGCGCGGCTCTTCCTTCAACAGCAACCACAGCGCCAAACTGGTTAAGGCCACGCCTCCCAAGACATTGAGCGGCGGGGCAGGGCGGCCCAAGGCCAATTCCCAACAGATCACCCAAGACGGCACCAGATAAGTATAGGCCATCACCTTGGCGCTGGGCAGCCGCATGGTGGCAAATTGCAACAGCACAAAGGTCAGGGCCGAGGCCGCAATCGAGACATAGGCCAGACAGATCCAGACAATCGGCGGCAGGCCTGCCCAATCGGTGGCCAAAACATCGCGCCAGCCCCAAAGGCCCAGCAGCACAAAGCCCGCCGCCATCATCGCAAAGGTAAAGACAACCGCCGGCTCGCCTCGGTTCAGCTTGCGCACCATCGGCGCATAGATCGCATGCGAGACGCAGCCGATAAAATAGATCATCTCGCCGCGGCCAATCTCGAGCCGCATCAACGCGGCCACATCGCCGCGAAAGATTACCCAAAGCGCCCCAGCCGCGCCAATCGCCAAGGCCAATCCCATGCGTGGCGTGGTGATCTGCCCCAACAGCAGCCAAGCAAAGCCCGCCGTCATCAAGGGCGTCAAGGTAAAGACGGCCGAGGTCGGCACCGCGGTCGCTGTCTGCAAGCCTTTGAACATCAGCACGAAATAGGCCGCCAGCAGCGCCGCCAAGACGAAATAGCGCCAAGGCGCCCGCCAAGTGCTGCGCGCAATGCCCGTGCTAAAGGCCGCAGCCGCCCCAACCAAGGCCCCTGCCAAGGCAAAGCGCGCCACGGTCATCGCCGCGGGGGCAATGAACTTCGAGGCCATGGCCCCAAGACTGAACGACCCCGCGACAAGCGCCGAGAAGCACAGCATTGCCAGATGCCCGCGCTGGGCTGGCGTCAGCTGCCGAAACCACATCATATATCAGTCCAATCTGCTGCCGCGCTTTTCAGATGGTTGAGGAAACTTTGTACCTTCAAGGTGCGGTGCAAATCCACATGGGTCACCAGCCATAGCGGTGCATCCCATTCGGGAATCGGCGCCATCACCTGCACCAAATCCGCCTGTCGGTTGGCCTCATAGACCGCGACAAAGCCCAAGCCCAAACCCGCCTGAATCGCCGTCAGGCTGTCTTCGGGCAGCGAGACGCGAAAGGTCAGACGATCATGCGGCACGCGGTCGGTCATCCACTTGTAAAACGGCGCGCGATTGCCCGTGGTCTCGTTGTAAACAAAGCGATGCTGCGCCAGCTCGGCTTCGTTTTTCGGCATGCCATGGGCTTCGATATAGGCTTTGCTGGCATAAAGCGCCGCTCGCATCCGGCCAAAGGGCATTACCACATTATCGGGCTCTTGCGGCGCATTTCCGGCACGGATTGCGACATGCGCCTCGCCATAATCCAGTCGGAACAGCCGTCGGTCGGTCAGATAGCGGATCATCACCGCCGGATAGTGATCCTGAAAGCTGGCAAAGACCGGAGCCAGCAACGCGGTCAGCCCCGAGATCGAGGTGACAACCAACTCCCCTGCCACCTGTTCGCCCTGACCCTTGATGCGGCTGGCAAGCTGACCAAACTGTTCTTCGGTGGTCTGGGCCACCACCAACAGATCGCGCCCAGCCTCGGTTGCAGTATAGCCGCGCGCGTGGCGCTGAAACAGCTTGGCGCCCAGACGTTTTTCCAAAGCGTCGATATGGCGGATCACGGTGGCATGATGCACGCCCATCGCCTCGGCCGCCCCCGAGACCGTGCCCATCCTTGCCACCTGATAGGCGGTGCGAATCTCGTCCCAATTGTCCATCGCAGGCCCCCTTTTGCTCACGTGCACCTTGGAAAACCCATCGGTTAAAGGCAAGCGGCTTGACTCTGCCGCAACATCTGCGTATCCGCCAGCCTAATTCCCCGGAGGCAAAGGCTTCCGGTCCCTTGGGCTATGCTCGGGATCGCCACCTGTCAGCGCGTTGCGCCCACAGGTGCCGTTTCGCATTGGCCTTTGGGAATCCCGACCGAGCGCCCATATGGGCATAAAAGGAGAGCGCGATGTTTGAAAGCCTGTCAGAACGCCTTGGTGGCGTCTTCGACCGTCTGACCAAGGCCGGCGCGCTGTCCGAGGCCGATGTCGACACCGCCCTGCGCGAAGTGCGCACCGCTTTGCTGGAAGCAGACGTCTCGCTGGATGTGGCGCGCAACTTTGTCAAAGCGGTCAAGACCCGGGCTATCGGCCAAGCGGTGACCAAATCCATCACCCCCGGTCAGCAGGTCGTCAAGATCGTGCATGACGAATTGGTGCGGGTGCTGGCGGGCGACGAAGAGCCTGAAGCGCTGAAGATCGACAACCCGCCTGCGGCGATCTTGATGGTGGGTCTGCAAGGTTCGGGCAAGACCACGACCACGGCCAAACTGGCCAAGCGTCTGAAAGAGAAAAACGGCAAGCGCGTGCTGCTGGCCTCGCTGGACACCAACCGCCCTGCGGCTATGGAACAGCTGGCGATTCTGGCGCTGCAAATCGGCGTTGACAGCCTGCCGATCGTCAAAGGCGAAAGCGCGGTTCAAATCGCCAAACGCGCCAAGACCCAAGCCGCGATGGGCGGCTATGATGTGGTGTTCTTTGACACCGCAGGCCGGATGCACATCGACGAAGTGCTGATGGATGAAATCCAATCGGTGCGCGACATCGCCCAACCACGCGAAACGCTGCTGGTTGTCGATGGTCTGACCGGCCAAGACGCGGTGAATGTCGCAGCCGAATTCAACGGCAAAGTCGGCATCTCGGGCGTGGTGCTGACGCGGATGGACGGCGACGGGCGCGGCGGTGCAGCGCTGTCGATGCGCGCGGTGACGGGCAAGCCGATCCGCTTTGTTGGTCTGGGCGAAAAGCTGGACGCGCTGGAAACCTTTGAAGCCGAGCGTGTTGCAGGCCGCATTCTGGGCATGGGCGACATTGTCGCCTTGGTCGAACGCGCCCGCGAGACCTTTGAGGCCGAGCAAGCCGAACGCATGGCCAAGCGCTTTGCCAAGGGTCTGTTCAACATGAACGACATGCGTGGCCAGTTGGAACAGATGGTCAAGATGGGCGGCATGCAGGGCCTGATGGGCATGATGCCGGGCATGGGCGGCATGGCGAAAAAGGCCGAAGCCGCGGGCTTTAACGACAAAATGCTGGCGCATCAGATCGCGCTGATCAACTCGATGACCAAAAAAGAACGCGCCAATCCTGACCTTTTGGCCGCAAGCCGCAAAAAGCGCATTGCGGCCGGTGCGGGCATGGATGTGGCCGAGCTGAACAAACTTCTGAAACAGCATCGCCAGATGGCCGATATGATGAAGAAGATGGGCAAGGGCGGCATGATGAAGCAGGCCATCAAACAGATGATGGGCGGCAAAGGTGCCCCCGATCTGGCCAATATGTCCCCCGAAGCCATGGCCGAAGCGGCCAAAGGCATGAAAGAGGGTCTTGGAATGGGCGGCGGCTTCCCCGGCATGCCGCGCGGCGGGCTGTCGCTGCCTGCCTCGCTTTCGGGGCTGATGAAAAAGAAATGATCCTGCCCGCTTGCCCCCTTTGCTTTGCGCCAACCCCTGAGGCCCGCATATGACCGACGCCATCACCCGCGCCGCCGAGATCTTGAAAGATCATCGCGCCTCGATCGACCGTCTGGACGCGATCCTTGTCTATACGCTGGCCGAGCGGTTCAAACACACCCAAGCCGTGGGCCATCTGAAAGCCCAGCACGAGCTGCCGCCCTCGGATCCAAACCGCGAAGCGCGCCAGATCGAGCGGCTGGAAGGTCTGGCAAAAGACGCCGACCTTGACCCAGAGTTTGCCAAGAAATTCCTGACCTTCATCATCTCGGAAGTCATCAGGCATCACGAACACCTACAGAAATAACCCAAAAAGCTGCGCGGATGCACAGCCTAGAAAACCTAAGGAGACGACACTATGTCCATGAAAATTCGCCTTGCGCGCGGTGGTTCCAAAAAGCGCCCTTTCTATTCGATCGTTGCCACCGACAGCCGCAACCCACGCGACGGCCGCTTCTTGGAAAAGCTGGGCACCTATAACCCACTGCTGGCCAAAGACAGCGAAGAGCGCGTGAAAATGAACATGGAGCGCGTTCAGTACTGGCTCTCGCAGGGCGCACAGCCAACCGACCGTATCGCACGCATGCTGGAAGCTGCCGGCGCGATGCCAAAGAAAGCCCGCTTGAACCCTAAATCGGCGGTTCCAGGTAAGCGCATGGCAGAACTTGCTGCCAAGAAAGCTGCACGCGCAGCTGCACCTGCCGAAGCGGCTGCTGAATAATTCTTTGGGCGGCTCCTGTGATCGGGGCCGCCTTTTTTTAAACCCGGAGAGCCACATGCCCAGCAACCTGATCTGTATCGGTGCCATCGCAGGCTCTTTCGGCGTTCAAGGCGAGGTGCGGCTGAAAAGCTTTTGCACCGAACCTACCGATATTGCCTCTTACGGCCCTGTTTTCACCGAAGACGGCCAAACCAGCTATAAAATCACCCTGACCCGCCCCGTCTCGGGCGGTCTTGGCGCGCGGATTTCTGGCGTGACGACCAAGGAACAGGCCGATGATCTGCGCGGCGTCAACCTTTACGTCGATAAGAAAAAGCTACCGAAACTGCCCGATGACGAATTCTATCACGCCGATCTGATCGGGCTTGCGGCCTTTGACACCGGCGGTGTCGAGCTGGGACGCGTCCACGCCGTGCACAATCATGGCGCAGGCGATCTGCTGGAAATTACCGGCCCCAGCCTGAAATCGGCGCTGTTGCTGCCCTTTACCCTTGCCGTCGTGCCCACGGTTGATCTTGCCGCAGGCCGTGTGATCCTTGATCTGCCCGAGGGGCTGGACTAAGCCGCCCGCCGCAGCACCACCGCCGCACCATCCGTCTCGACAACCGCAAACCCATTGTGGCGCGCGCTGGCCAAAAGCCCGCTGACCGACCTGCCGTTGTCGTGCAAATCCGCCGGATGCAGACTTAGGATGATCACAGAGCAGGGGGCCAGAACCTCTGGGCGGTCTTGCAGCAAATCGTATAAAAGATTTGCCTGCGCTGTCACCAAGGCAAAGCCGCCCTTCGGCATGTTCGCCTCAAGGCTTTGCTGCAAAAACAGCTCGTGATTGCCGCCCGTTGCGCGCCGGATGTGCCCCTGCAACAGCGACAGCGCGCTGCCCTGCAAGACAACCGCCAAATCTGGCCGCAGATGCTTGGCGATCATCGCCGCTTCACCTTGCAGATGCCGCCCCCGCCGCAGGGCTTTGCGCAGAGCCAGCGGCGCGTCTGCCGGCAGATCAAGCGCCAGCCCCTCCAACCGGTAAGCCTTTCTTAAGACCCGCCGATACCACAGATCCGCCAGCGCTGCGGTCAGCCGCTTAAGCTTGTGCGACCATGCCGCAGTCTCGCCCCGCGCCACCCGCCGCGCCAGCTTGCGCTGCCAAAGCCAGGTGCCAAAAGAGCGCGCACCAAGGCTGACCCGCGTTGAAGGCGTCTTGACTTGCAGCCTTGGCCCAAACTGGCGGTATTTGCGCTGAAATGCCTGCATGCAGGTGACAAAACTTTGATCAATCTGTCCCGCTCCCAGATGTTCAAGATGGAAATCCACCGCATAGGCCGATCTGCCCCGCAGATGCGCCTGAAACACAATATCCGTGCCATACAGGTGAAATCCGCGCAAATCCTCGGAAAAGCCCAAAGCCGCGTCTTTGCGCAAAATGATGAAATTCTCATCCAAAGACATCACCCGTGCCGCATCGCCCGGAAATTTCACATTAAAGCCGTGCCGGTCGGTGATGCGAGTATATTGCCGCCCCAAAGCATCGCAGCCAGCATTGCCCGCCACCGCCCAAGCCGGATCAACCTGCGTCAACCTCACTAAAACGCTGTCCAGCTTGGCCTTCGTCTCGATGGCAAGCAGATCCTGATGCGCCAAGATCACATAGCGCCCCTCGGCTTTGGCAATCATCTGGTTCAACCCGCTATAACCATCCGCGACACTGGCCAAAGTATTGTCAACATGGATAAATTCACAGCTTTCCGCATCAAAGCCCGCCGCAGCAAAGCTCTGCACCATCGCCTGATACAGCGCGGGCTTGGTCACAAGGCTGCAAAAAGAATAATCGATCGGCCTGCGGGTCAACAGGCTTGCGCTGTCTTGCAAGGGGGGCATCATGGGGCGGGCCAGTCGGTTGCTTCGGGGCACTTGGGTCTCTGTTTTCTTGTGCGGCCGGTTTGGCTGCAAGTCAAATCGTTCCTGCAAGGCCATTGCCGCTTTTGCCATCACAGGTCTCGTGCTTTGGCCCGCCTCGGGCCGCGCGGTCTTTGACCCTAGCGCCCCGCCGCGTCTCGCGGTAAAAGCGCGCATGAGTGATGAAACCACCCCCAAAGCCGATCCCGAGGCGCCCTCCAAATCGCATGGCCGCATCTCGATCCGCGCCAGTCTGCAGCCGCGCGATCTGATGGCCGAACCGATGCATGTCAAATCGGCGTGGCGCGCCAAAATCATCACCCTGATGCCCGATGCCTTTCCCGGCATCCTTGGCCAATCGCTGACCGGCAAGGCGCTCGACCTTGGGCTCTGGGCGCTCGATATCCTGAATTTGCGGCCCTATGGCGTCGGCAAACATCTCAATGTCGATGATACCCCCGCAGGCGGTGGTGCAGGCATGGTGCTGCGCGCCGATGTGCTGGATGCGGCGCTCACCGATGCAGCCCTCGGCACCCCGCCCGACCGGCTGCGCTGGCCGCTGATCTATCTCTCGCCGCGCGGCAAGCCCTTCAATCAGGCCATGGCGCGCCGCTTTGCTGCCTGTGACGGCCTCACCCTGCTCTGTGGCCGCTTCGAGGGCGTCGATCAACGCCTGCTCGATCATCATCAGATCGAAGAAGTCTCCTTGGGCGATTTCGTGATGACCGGCGGCGAAATCGCCGCCATGGCGCTGATCGACGCCAGCGTGCGCCTGCTGCCAAAGGTGCTGGGCAATGCCGAAAGCACGGTCGAGGAATCCTTCTCCGACGGCCTGCTTGAACACCCGCATTACACCCGCCCCGCGCTTTGGAACGATCTCGCGATCCCAGACATCCTCACCTCGGGCAATCACGGCGCCATCGCCAAATGGCGCCAAGCCGCCGCCGAAGACATCACCAAAATCCGCCGCCCCGACCTGTGGCAAGCCTTCCTGCGCAAGAAAAGCTGACCCAGCGCTTTCATCTTGGTGCAAATATCCCCGCCGGAGGCATCCACCCTTTGTGCCACCAGCCACCGCCCCAGCCCTTGACCCCGCCCGCGCCAAACCCTATACGCCGCCTGTCCGGGGGCTTATCCCTCATCGGGCCCGATTCCTTTTGGCCTTAAGACTTGCCTTCTTCCGCAAGTTTGGCTGAAAACTCGGCTTAAAAACGCAAGCGGCACCTCTGGCGGGCTTACTTTGTAGGGACCCGGTCGAAGATCAGAAGCTCTGTCGCGGGCATCACGTCGGGGAAAACCCCGCTAGCAAAGGACATGCGATGAATCTTATCGCCCAACTCGAAGCCGAGCAGATCGCTGCGCTCGGCAAGACCATCCCGGATTTCAAGGCCGGTGACACCATTCGTGTCGGCTACAAAGTGACCGAAGGCACCCGTTCGCGCGTGCAGAACTACGAAGGCGTCGTGATCGCGCGCAAAGGTGGCGCAACCATCGCAGCCTCGATCACCGTTCGTAAGATCTCCTTCGGTGAAGGCGTGGAACGTGTGTTCCCGCTGTATTCGACCAATATCGACAGCATTGAAGTGGTCCGTCGTGGCCGCGTGCGTCGCGCCAAGCTTTATTACCTGCGCGATCGTCGCGGCAAATCGGCACGTATCGCCGAGGATGCAAATTACAAAGCCAAAGCCGAATAAGGACCGGATCGATGAAAGACGGAATTCACCCCGACTACCACATGATCAACGTCAAAATGACGGACGGTACTGTGTTCCAGACCCAAACCACTTGGGGCAAAGAGGGCGACCAAATGGCGCTCGACATCGACCCACTGGCGCATCCAGCATGGACCGGCGGCAACGCCAAACTGATGGATACCGGCGGCCGCGTGTCGAAGTTCAAGAACAAATACGCAGGTCTTGGCTTCTAATAGCCCGACCTTCGCAGATCAGATCAGGCGCATCTTCGGATGCGCCTTTTCTTTTGCCCGATGGCTTGGCATATGGGGCATGTCCCTTGTCAAAAGGCCCGCCGCCCATGCCGCACTCCAGCCACCGCGTCCTTGTTACAGCGCTGTCGCTGGCGGGCTTTGTGCTGTTTTGGGCCGCTTTGGCGGTGCTGCG
>CAJXWJ010000027.1 GCA_913062925.1 uncultured Pseudorhodobacter sp.
CGTGGGAGCTGCTCCAACCACATCCCTTCTCCCAAGAATGGCCGCTGGTAATGTCGATGCTTGGATTGGGGTGGGATATGAGTAATTGAGGGAGTGGAGTCCAGTGCAGAGTGTGGTGTGGAGTGTGGTGGATGTAGAGATTGACCACGTTGTTTGAAGTTGTGTTATTTCCTCTTGGGTGGCGGCTGTGGAGGTACTGTTCGATGACTCTGTTGGTGATGCCTTCATGGTATTGTCTTTCTTTGACTTCTTCGACGGCTTGGTAGACGATGGAGCTTGGTCACTTGACGATTTGGCCTTTTCCGACGGTTTTGGCTTGTCATCAGTACTCTCCTTTTCGGCCTCCAACTTCAGCCGCTTACGCTCCTTGGCAGCCTCTTTCTTGGCCTTTCGCTTGAGCTTTTGACGTCCCTTCTTGGATATTGTCGCCTCCAGTTCATTGGCAACGCTCGTGGTGGCGTGTGCAGTCGTAGGCTTGGTTTTAGAGTTGACGTTCTCCTTTGTTGGCTGCTGCTTCATCTTCTTTGCTTTGGAGACTTTGTCATCAGACTTTGGCTTGGCGTCATCAGCGGCAACGCCGTCGATGTTGGTGGCAGCAGACTGAGCATCCTTGACACCAGTAAAGAGCCTCCTGCGGGATCTCGACCTTGCCGAACTGGCGCATGCGCTTTTTACCGGCTTTCTGCTTCTCGAGCAGTTTCTTTTTGCGGGACGCGTCGCCGCCGTAGCATTTGGCGGTCACGTCTTTGCGCATGGCCGAGAGGGTCTCGCGCGCGATCACGCGGGCGCCGATGGCGGCTTGGATCGGGATTTTGAACATGTGGCGCGGGATCAGGTCTTTCAGCTTCTCGACCATGGCGCGGCCGCGGGCTTCGGCGCGGTCGCGGTGCACCATCATCGAGAGCGCATCGACGGGCTCTTCGTTGACGAGGATCGACATTTTCACCAAGAAATCTTCGCGATATTCCGAGATCTGGTAGTCGAAAGAGGCATAGCCCTGCGTCACCGATTTCAGCCGGTCGTAGAAGTCGAAGACCACTTCGGCCAAGGGCAGGTCATAGACCACCATGGCGCGGGCGCCGGCATAGGACAGGTCCATCTGGATGCCGCGGCGGTCTTGGCAGAGTTTCAGCACATCGCCGAGATAGGTGTCGGGCACCATGATCGTGGCTTTGATGCGTGGCTCTTCGATATGGTCGATATAGGTCAGGTCGGGCATATCGGCGGGGTTGTGCAGGTCTTGCACGGTGCCGTCTTTCATATGCAGTTTGAACACCACCGAAGGCGCTGTGGTGATCAGGTCGATGTCATATTCGCGCTCTAGCCGGTCGCGGATGACTTCGAGGTGCAACAGGCCAAGGAAGCCGCAGCGAAAGCCAAAGCCGAGGGCGGCAGAGGTTTCCATCTCGGTCGAGAAAGAGGCGTCGTTGAGCGAGAGCTTTTCGATCGCGTCGCGCAGGGGTTCGAAATCGGCGGCATCGACGGGGAAGAGGCCGCAGAACACCACGGGTTGCGCCGGTTTAAAGCCGGGCAGGGCGGTTTCGCAGCCCTTGCGCTCGGAGGTGATGGTGTCGCCGACGCGGGTGTCGCGCACCTGTTTGATCGAGCCGGTCCAGATGCCGATCTCGCCCGGCCCAAGTTCAGCAATATCAACCATTTGCGGTTTCAGCACTGCCAGTTTGTCGACGCCGTAGACGGCATTGGTTTGCATCATGCGGATGCGGTCACCCTTGCGGATGACGCCGTCGATGACGCGGATCATCACGACCACGCCAAGATAGCTGTCATACCAGCTGTCGACCAGCATCGCCTTGAGGGGGGCGTCGCGGTCGCCTTTGGGGGCGGGCAGGCGGGTGACGATGGCTTCCAGCACGTCGGGGATGCCAAGGCCGGATTTCGCCGAGATCAGGATGGCGTCAGAGGCATCAAGGCCGATCACATCTTCGATCTGTTCGCGCACGCGGTCGGGTTCGGCGGCGGGCAGATCGACCTTGTTCAGCACGGGCACGATCTCGTGGCCGGCATCCAGCGCTTGGTAGACGTTGGCAAGGGTTTGCGCCTCGACGCCTTGGCTGGCATCGACCACCAAAAGCGAGCCTTCAACCGCGCGCATCGAGCGGGAGACCTCATAGGCAAAGTCGACGTGGCCGGGGGTGTCGATCAGGTTGAGGATATAGGTTTTGCCATCCTTGGCGGGATATTCGATCCGCACCGTGTTGGCCTTGATCGTGATGCCGCGCTCACGTTCAATATCCATGCTGTCTAGCATCTGCGCTTTCATATCGCGCGCAGCCACTGTGCCGGTGAGCTGGATCAGCCGGTCAGCGAGGGTGGATTTACCGTGGTCGATGTGGGCCACGATGGAGAAATTGCGGATGAGATCAAGCTGGGTCATGCGCGCGATATAGCTGGTTCCGCGAGGGTCGGGAAGGGGCTTGTGCGACGGAATGAAAACTGGCGTGTCGCCGGTGGCGGCTGCCCTTGAAAAATCGGGCTCAACCGGTCATATAGGGGCAAGAAATTGATCTGTGGCCACACGCAAGCCTAGACAGACGCATGAGGCAGCAATGAAAAAAACCTTAGTTCTGGCGCTTTGTGCCGCGGTGGCGATACCTGCTTTTGCGGGGGCGGCAGCGGCTGGGCCGATTGAGCGCGCCTGTAACCGCTCGGATCGCGCCAGCACCAGCCGTGGCTTGTGTTCCTGCATTCAGCAGGTGGCGAATGAGACCCTGCGCCGTGGCGATCAAAGCCGTGCTGCCGGTTTCTTTAAGAACCCCGAAAAGGCCCATAAGGTCTGGATGTCGCAATCAAGATCTGACGATGCGTTTTGGGAGCGCTATAAGGCCTTTGGTGCGCAGGCCGAGGCGCGCTGCAAGGGCTGATCTGCTGAGGCTGGGGCAGAGGAAGCGGGGCTTCGCAGCCCCGCCTGTGTGTCAGTTCGAGGGCGCTGGGGCTTCGGCGCCCATTTTGCTGTGATCCATCATCCCCATCGCGCCAGGTTTGCGGGCGTTGTCGACGGGGACGTCGATTTCAACCTTGCCTGCATGTTCAAAGGTCAGTGTGATGTGGATGATATCGCCGTCTTTCAGGTCTTTTTTCAGCCCCATCAGCATGACATGATTGCCGCCGCGTTTGAGCATAAGGTCTTGCTCGGCTGCAATTTCAAAGCCTTCGGGGACATGGAGCATTTGCATCACGCCATCGGCGCTGGCGATATGGGTGTGCAGTTGAACCTTGTCGGCGATGTCAGAGGTGGCGTCGATCAAGCGCTCGTCTACATCGGCGTGATTTTCAACCTTAAGAAAGATCGCGCCAGAAGCGCCGATGCCGCCGTTGACGCGGGCATATTGGTCCGAGATATGCACCCCGTCATGTGCAAGAGCGGGCCAAGCAATAAGGGTCGCCGCAGCGGCGAGAAGTGTTTGAAGTCGTGTCATGATGTTTCCTATTGAGAGATCGGTTTGAAGCTTGGATCAAAGGAAACGCGGCGGGCCTCGGGCGATTGCTGCGGGGGCTGGGCGACCGGTGCCTGCAACCGTGGTGGCCGGATAGTGGCTGCGCTGGCTGGTTTGCGGCGCCAGCACGGTGATCTGAGCTGGCAGCAGCACCGAGGACAGGGCGGCAAGACATTCGGGGCAGTTGTGATGCGCGGTTAGCGGCTTGCCTGTGGCATCCAGCTGAAGCGTGGTGACGCCCGCGCCTGCCAGATCGGCGCAAATGGTGATCTCGGTCGCGCCCTGCATTTCGGAATGCATCACGGCCGAGCTGACCGAAGTGGCCGCCAGCATAAGGGAAAGGAAAAGGCCAAGCATCACGCGCATGGCTGCGATTTACCGCAAGCCCTTGGCAAAGGGAAGGCGGCAGTTTGCCGCCGCATCAGAGGCGGGCAGGAACAGCAAAAGGCCCCGCTTGGATGCCAAGCAGGGCCTTTGGAATGCTGCAACAGCGATTAGGCTGCGGCTTGTGCCTTGGCGATGTCGCGCTTGATGCGCAGAGCATCAACCGACAGTTCCGCGTCCTTGGCTTTTGCCAAGAAGGCGTCCAGACCACCGCGGTGATCGACGGTGCGCAAAGCGGCCGCCGAAATACGCAGTTGGAAAGAACGACCCAGCGTGTCCGAGATCAAGGTGACCTCGTTCAGGTTCGGAAGGAACCGGCGACGGGATTTGTTGTTGGCGTGGCTGACAGTGTTGCCAGACATAGGGCCTTTGCCCGAGAGTTCGCAGACGCGCGACATGGTCGTGTTCCTTGTCAGTTTAGGTCAGAAGGCTGCCCCCCAGAAACAGGCGGCACCAGAATTCGATTTCCGGCGTTTAAGGGGATTATCGGGCCGCGTCAAGGCATCAGGCGGGGCAATTGCACAGGATTCTTCGCTGTGGCGCAGGCAGGCGGGGCGATTTTCTGGCATGATGCGAGCGGGTTAGCGCCACAAAGCCGCAGCTTTGGCAAAATAATTTTGGCGGCAGGCTAGGGGGTGGGCAGATGATTCTCGCCGCGCCCCAGCAGGGTCAGCAGGCGGGCGGCGGCGGTCTCGGGGGTCAGCGCCCCTGCGGCGACCTCGGCCCCCAGTTGCGCCATCACGCCCATGGCCGGGTCGTGATCAAGCACCGAGAGCAAGCCGCGCCGGACCTCTTCGCCAAACCAATGCTGGGCCTGCGCGCTGCGCCGGCCCGCCCAATGGCCATGCTGGCGTCGCCAGCTGATCAGGGTTTCGATCTGCTGCCAAGCGGTGGCAAGCCCTTCATTGGCCAGCGCCGAGACGGTCATCGCCATCGGAAAGCCGCTGGGGTCTTGCGGGCGGCGGCGCAGCAGCCGCAGCGCGCCGGCATAATCGGCACAGGTGCGCATCGCGGCCTGTTTCAGATCGCCATCGGCTTTGTTGACCAAAATGATGTCGGCCATCTCCATGATGCCGCGCTTGACGCCTTGCAGCTCGTCGCCGCCGGCGGGGGCAAGCAGCAGAAGAAAGATGTCGCAAAGTTCCGAGACCACGGTTTCGGATTGCCCGACGCCGACGGTTTCGATCAGCACGATGTCAAAGCCCGCAGCCTCGCAAAGCGCCACCGCCTCGCGCGAGCGGCGTGCGACCCCGCCCATATGCGCTTGTGACGGCGAGGGGCGGATGAAGGCGCGCGGGTCGCGCGAGAGCTGCTCCATCCGGGTTTTATCGCCCAGAATAGAGCCGCCCGAGCGCGCCGAAGACGGATCCACCGCCAGCACCGCCACCCGCAGGCCAAGCGCTGTCAGCATCAGCCCGAAGCTTTCGATGAAGGTGGATTTGCCGACGCCGGGGGTGCCCGAGAGGCCGATGCGCAGGGCTTGTTTGGTGGGGTCAAGCCGGCCGAGCAGGTCGAGTGCCAAGGCGCGGTGATCGGCGCGCGCGCTTTCCACCAGAGTGATGGCGCGGGCAAGGCTGCGGCGATCTTGGGCGGCGAGGCCAGCGGCGAGGGCGGCAATATCCATGGCGGGTCCTTTGTTGGCTTCGTTTTGCCCGATGTGGCGGGGCTTGGCCAGAGGCTTTGGGCGCGGGGGGAAGCGGTGGAGCCTCCGGCGGGGATATTTTGGCCAAGATGAAAGCCGGGCGGCGGCTTTTCATGGGCTGCGGTTTCGGTGATAAGGGCGGGATGAGCGCTTTGCCGATAGAACAGGTTTTGCCCGAGTTGCGGGCGGCATTGGCCGCGCGGGGCATGGCGGTTTTGCAAGCCCCGCCCGGGGCGGGCAAGACCACGATGGTGCCGCTGGATCTTTTGGCCTCGGGGTTGGTGCGCGGGCGGATTGTGATGTTGGAGCCGCGGCGCTTGGCGGCGCGGGCGGCGGCCGAGCGGATGGCCGAGACCCTGGGCGAGGCGGTGGGCGCGCGGGTTGGCTACCGCATCAGGGGCGAGGCCAAGGTGGGCAAGGCCACCCGCATTGAGGTGGTCACCGAGGGTATTTTGACGCGGATGATTCAGAGTGATCCTGAATTGCGCGGCGTTGGGGCTGTGATTTTCGACGAGTTTCACGAGCGGTCTTTGAATGCCGATTTGGGCTTGGCGCTTGCTTTGGAGATCCGGGCGGCGCTGCGCGAGGATCTGATGTTGATCGTGATGTCGGCGACCTTGGATGCGGCGCCGGTGGCCGAGTTGATGGGCGCGGCGCCGGTGGTGACCTCGCAGGGGCGGGCCTTTGCGGTGGAGACGCGGTGGCTGGGGCGCAGCCCCGACGCGAGCCTGCGGTTTGAGGCTGGGGTGGCAGGGCTGGTGCGGCAGGCGGTGGCCGAGACCGAGGGCGGGGTCTTGGTGTTTTTGCCCGGCGAGGGCGAGATCCGGCGGGTTGAGGCGATGCTGGGCGGGCTTGCCGGTTGCGAGATACGGCCGTTGTTTGGCGCGATGGATTTTGCAGCACAGCGCGCGGCGCTGGCGCCTTCGCAGGCGCGCAAGATTGTGCTGGCCACCTCGATCGCCGAGACATCGCTGACCATTCCCGACATTGGCGTGGTGGTGGATGGCGGGCGGGCGCGGCGGGCGCGGTTTGACCCCAATTCCGGCATGTCGCGGCTGGTGACCGAGCGGGTGACGCGGGCGGAGGCCGAGCAGCGGCGCGGGCGGGCGGGGCGGATCGCGGCGGGGGTGTGCTATCGCTATTGGACGAAGGGCGAGGAGGGCGGCTTGGCCGCCTATCCGCCGGCAGAGATTGAGGCGGCGGATTTGACCGGGCTGGCGCTGGAGCTTGCACTTTGGGGTGGTGAGGTGGCTTTGCTGACGCCGCCGAACCCCGGGGCCATGGCCGAGGCGCGGGCGCTTTTGACGGCGCTGGGGGCCTTGGAGGCGGGGCGGATCACGCCGCATGGCCGGGCCTTGGCGGCGCTGCCCTTGCATCCGCGCTTGGCGCATATGCTGCGCCGCGCAGGGCCTGAAGCGGGGCTTTTGGCGGCGCTTTTGGCCGAGCGGGACCCGATCAAGGGCGCGCCGCCGGATTTGGCGCTGCGGATGGCGGCGCTGGCCGATCCGCGCCGGTTTGAGGCCGAGCATCCTTGGCCGGTGTTGCGGCCTGTGGTCGAGCGCATTCGGCAAGAGGCGCGGCGTCTGGAGCGGGGGGCCGGGGCGGCTGTGGCTGCGGATGCGGGCCTGAGCCTTGGGCAGATGGCGGCGCTGGCCTATCCCGACCGCATTGGCCAGCGGCGCAAGGGCGATGCGCCGCGCTTTGTGCTGTCGGGCGGCAAGGGGGCTGTGATGGCGGTTGGCACGCCTTTGGCTTCGGCGCGGCTGCTGGTGGCCACCGATCTGGACGGCGACACCCGCGAGGCGCAGATCCGGCAAGCGGTGGCGCTGTCAGAGGCCGAGCTGCGCGCGCTTTATGCCGCGCAGATCGAGACGCTGGAGGTTTGCCTTTGGTCCAAGCGCGAAGGGCGGGTTTTGGCGCGGCGGCAAGAGCGGTTTGGCGCGCTGGTCTTGGGCGATCAGGCTTGGAGCGATGCACCGCCCGAGGCGATTGCGCGGGCGGCGCTGGAGGGGGTGCGGCTGAATGGGCTGCATTTTAGCCCTGCGGCACGGCGGTTTCGGGCGCGGGTGGCGCTTGCGCGCGGCGGTGATGCCGATAGCGATTGGCCGGATGTCAGCGATGAGGGCCTGATGGCTGCGGCCGAGGCTTGGCTTTTGCCGCATCTGGGCAAATGCCGCAGCGAGGCCGATTTGCGCAGCCTTGATCTGCACGAGCCGTTGCGGGCCTGTCTGACCTGGGATCAGCTGCGGCGGTTGGATCAGCTGGTGCCTGCGCATTTTGAAACCCCCTTGGGCCGCAAAGTGCCGATTGATTACGACGGCGAGGCCCCCGCGATTGAGGTGCGCTTGCAAGAGATGTTTGGCGTGACCCGGCATCCGGTGGTGGGGGCAAAGCAGTTGCCGCTGCGGGTGACGCTGACCTCGCCGGGGCATAAGACCATTCAGGTGACGATGGATATTCCGCGGTTCTGGACCAGCTCTTATGCCGATGTGCGCAAGGATATGCGCGGGCAATACCCGCGCCACCCTTGGCCGGAAGACCCGACGCAGGCAGAGCCTACGCTGCGCGCCAAGCCGCGCGGCACCTGAGCCTAGCTGTTGCTGCCGCCCTGACCTGCTGCGCGGAACCAGCGGATGATTGCCTCGCGCTCGGTGGGTTCAATATAGGACAGGTTGGCGGGGGGCATGGCATGGGTCAGGCCTGCTTGCATATAGATGCGCTCGGCCTCGGCTGCGATTTGGGCCGGGGTTTCCAGCACGACGTTTTTCGGGGCCCAATGGATGCCTTCGTAAACCGGCTCGGCGGCATGGCACATCGAACAGCGGCCCTGCACAATGCTGACCACATCGTCAAAGCCTTGCGCCGAGGCATAGGTCAGCGCGGGGCCGGTCAGGGCGGCCTGTTCGGGGCGCTGGCGCATCGGTGCGGTCGAGAGCCAAGCGATCAGCAAAAACAGCACCACGGTGACAAACCATGTCCAATGCGGGTTGCCTTTGCGGGCGTGTTTGGTGTTGAACCAATGCCGCACCGTGACCCCCATCAGGAACACAAGGCTGGCGATCAGCCAGTTATACTGGGTCGCAAACACCAGCGGATAGTGGTTTGACAGCATCAAAAACAGCACGGGCAGGGTCAGATAGTTGTTGTGGGTGCTGCGCTGCTTGGCGATTTTGCCGTATTTCGGATCGGGTTTGCGGCCTGCTTTCAGGTCGGCGACCACGATGCGTTGATTTGGCATGATGATGGCAAAGACATTGGCCGACATGATGGTGGCGGTAAAAGCCCCCAGATGCAGCAAGGCGGCGCGGCCCGAGAAGACTTGGGTATAGCCCCAAGCCATTGCCACAAGGATCACATAAAGCCCGATCATCAGGCGGGTGTTGTCATCGCCAAAGCGGCTTTTGCAGATCAGATCATAGATCAGCCAGCCAAAGCCCAGACTGCCAAGCGAGATGGCGATGGCCTGCCAAGGCGCCAGATCAGCAACCTCGGGGTCGATCAGATAAAGGTTCGAGCCCATATAATAGACCAGCACCAGCATGGTGAAGCCCGAAAGCCAGGTCGCATAGCTTTCCCATTTGAACCAGGTCAGATGCTCGGGCATCATATCGGGGGCGACCATATATTTCTGGATGTGATAAAACCCGCCGCCGTGGACCTGCCATTCTTCGCCCGAAGCAAGCGGTGGCAGGCTGGGGGTTTTGCGCAGGCCAAGGTCCAGCGCGATGAAGTAAAACGACGACCCGATCCAAGCGATCGCAGTGGTCACATGCACCCAACGCGCAGCGATTTGCACCCATTCCCACAACACAACCCAGTCTGACATTGGCATTCTCCTTCGGTTCAGGCTTAGGCTATACCGCAAGCCACTTCCCTGTTAATCCTGAAAACGCTGGCATCACTTTCAAGATTGAGACGAAAATGGCCTATGTGAACAACATTCGGATGTTTGTGCGGGTTTACGAGTTGGGATCCATGTCTGCGGCTGCGCGCGATCAGCGCACCTCGCCTGCGGTGGCCTCGGCGCGGATCTCGGAATTGGAAAAGCATTTGGGGGTGCGTCTGTTCAGCCGCACCACGCGCAGCTTGCAGCCAACCGAGAATGGCCGGATCTTTTTTGACGGCGCAAAAAAGGTGCTAGAGGCGATTGACGAGGCCGAAGCTGCGGTGATGGATGTGACGCAAAACCCGCGCGGCACGATCTTTGTCTCGGCGCCTTTGGGCGTGGGGCGGCGGTTCATTGCGCCGCATGTGCCGGCCTTTAAGGATATTTACCCGCAGATTGATGTGCGCCTGCGGCTGTCAGATCGGGTGATTGACGTCACGGCCGAGGGGCTGGACGTAGCGTTTCATCTGGGGATTTTGGACGATTCCACCTTGAAGGTGCGGCTGATCGCCGATTGCCCGCGCGTGCTGTGCGCCTCGCCTGCCTATGTGGCGCGGCGGGGCATGCCGCTGGATGGCGCGGCTTTGGTCAGTGACAAACACGACTGTTTGAACCTGCGCTTTCCCGGCGCCAAGGAATTTCAATGGGCGCTGCAAACTGCCGATGGGCCAAGGCGGTTTGAGATTGCCGGACCTTTCGAATCTGATGACGGCGATGTGCTGACCGGTTGGGCCTTGGATGGGCGCGGCATTGTGATGAAGCCGATGTTTGAAGTGGCCGAGCATCTGCGCGAGGGGCGGCTGATCGAGGTGGCCATGGCCACTCCGCCAGTGCCGACGCAATTGTCGATTTTAAGCCAGCATCGCCGGCTGAAAGACCCCAAAGTTAAACTGTTCACCGATTTCATGGCCGCGCATGTACGCGATGCGGTGCGCCTGGCGGGAACAGGATAAACGCCGCTGGTTTCAGGGCAGTAACAGAACAAATTCGTAAGGGTCGCAGAAATGGAACAACAGCATATATTTGACGGGCACAATGATGTGCTGTCTTGTTTGTGGCGCGAAGGCCAGCCTGCGGGGGATGGCTTTTTCAATGGTCGCGGCGGGCATCTGGATTTGGCAGCCTGTCGCGCCGGCGGTTTTGCGGGTGGGTTTTTCGCGGTTTGGTGCAGCACCGATCCGGCCACGGCACCCGACCCTCTGGCGCAGTTTCGCGAATTTCCCGCAATAGACCCCGCCCGTGCGCATATCGAAACCGCCGAGCAGGTGGCGGTTTTGCTGCGCATGGTGCGGGCGCGGCCAGAGGCGATCCGGCTTTGCACCTCTGCCGCGCAGATCGAGGCTGCGCGCGCCGCGGGGGCGGTGGCGGCGCTGCTGCATATCGAGGGCTGCGAAGGCATCGGCGCAGGGCTGGACGAGCTGCATCTTTACTATGCCGCAGGCCTGCGGTCTTTGGGGCCGGTTTGGAGCCGCCCGAATATCTTTGGCCACGGCGTGCCGTTCAACTTTCCGGCCTCGCCCGATACCGGGCCGGGGCTGACCGAGGCGGGCAAGCGGCTGCTGGCGGAATGCGAAAGCCTTGGGGTGTTGTTTGACCTGAGCCATCTGAACGAGGCGGGGTTTTGGGATGTGGCGCGCGCCTCGGGGCGGCCGCTGGTGGCCACCCATTCGGGAGCGCATGCGATGACGCCTGCGACGCGCAATCTGACCGACAAGCAGCTTGACGCCGTGGCCGAAAGCGGCGGGCTGGTGGGGCTGAACTTTGGCTGCCAATTCCTGCGCCAAGACGGCCAAAAGCGCGCCGATACCGCCCCTGCCGAGATGCTGCGCCATCTGGAGCATCTGCTGGCGCGGCTGGGCGAAGGCGGCGTGGCGCTGGGGTCGGATTTTGACGGCGCGCTGATGCCCGAGTTTATCGGCAGCGCGCGCGGCTTGCCACATCTGGTAACGGCGATGCAGGATGCGGGCTATGAGGCAGAGCTAATCCGGCGGATTTGCTGGCAAAACTGGCTGGATATGCTGGCCAAGACCATCGGCTAGGGATTTATCATGGCGCATACTGTTATTTTTTGTGCAGGGGCAGGGCAAGCGATGGCAAGCTTGCCGTCTGGATTTGTGGGCTGCCAAATGGCGCGAGCGACATGGACCCAACGCGTCACGGCAGATACGAAAGGCACGCCCATAATGCGCAGACGGAACAAAGGTTCGGCAACCTTTCGGCTTGGTGAGAATGCCATCAGCCCCGATGGCGCGCCGGCGATGCTGACGCTATGATCCGCTATCGGCTGGCGCAGGCGGCGGATGCGGCGCTGATCCACGCGCTGCTGTTGGAGATGGCTGCGGGCGAAGCCTTTGGCGGCAGTGTCGAAAGCCTGCTGGCGCATGGGTTTGGCAAGAGGCCACGGTTTCGGGTGGTTTTGGCCGAAGACCGCGCTGCACAGGCCTTGGGGTTTTGCCTGTTCTTGCCGGAATACAGCAGTTGGCGCGGAGCGATGGGGGTGTTTGTGCAAGACCTCTATCTGCGCCCCAGCGCGCGCGGGCTTGGTGCGGGGCGCGGGCTTTTGGCCGCCGCTTGGGCGCAGGCGCAGGATTGGCAGCCGCAGTTTGTCGCGCTGATGGTCAAGCGCAGCAATCTGCCAGCACTTGGGTTCTACCGCAGCCTTGGCTTTGATCTGCGCGAGGCTGCCGATCCGCTGATCCTGTCCGGCGCGGCGCTGGAGGCGGTGTTGGGCGCAGCAGGCTAGGCCCAATCGCCCAGTAGCACATTGCGGGTCACCTGTTCGACGCTGCGGTCTTGCGCGATCAGACCTGCCACCCATTCACAAGAGCCTGCGTTGAACACCGCGCCCGCGCCGCGGCGGTAGTCGGCGATGCAGCCATTGCCGCGCGTGGTGCGGCCAAGGGTTTCGGCGGTCAGCCCGCCGTAAAGCCGCAGCGCCAGATCCTCGGCATCGCCCGCGCCGATGAACAGATCGCGGTCATGCGGGCCGGTGGCATGCGACAGCGTGGTGGCAGGCGACAGCCCGACAAGGGTCAGCGCGCCTTGCAAGCCGCTGTCTGCGGCGGCAAAGGGCAGGCCTTGGGTCATGGTGTAGTCGATGCCGTCGACCTCATAGGCAAAGATCTTGGCCGCAGCGCCCAGCACATCGCCATAGCCAAGGCCGGTGTCGCGCAGCGCCCAATGCTCGGGGCGGTAGATCGCAAAGCCGCCCGAGCCATGTGCGGCGCAGCGGCTCCATCCGGCATAGACGCCTGCGGCACCGGTTAGCCCCATGGTGGCGGTGGCGGGCCGCCCGACGCGCGGGTGGTCCCAATAGCTGGTCAGGCGGTTGCTGTCTGCCTGTGGGTCTTCGGCCTCGGCGCGGGATTTGAAGCAGGTCTGGGTGCTTAGATCATCCGAGAGCCGGGTTTGCCAAAAGAAATTGCCAGCAAAACGCGCCAGTTTGCCGCCCGCATCCAGCCATGCCTCAAGATGGTCGCGCATCTCCCATGTCCAATATTCGTCATGGCCAACGATCAGCGCGCGGTCGTAGCCTGCCAGCGCAACGGGGTCGCGGTGCAGATCGTGCTGGGTGGTATAGTCGATCGCGATGCCTTGGGCTTCGCACCAAAGCGCAAAGGGGCGCTCGAACGCGGCCCAGCCCGAAGAGGCGTATTTCTTGGAAATGCCGCGGGCGCGGGCATAGTCCATATGCGGATAGCGCGGCCGGCTGAGCAGGGGCGAGGCATGCGGGATGCGCGGCGCGCCCTCGGGCCAGCGCACAAAGCCTTCGGCCCAAGGCCGGTGCAGGCTGACATGCGGCGCGAAATCGGCGCGCGCCGGGCCAGTGATTCCTTGGTAGTGGTTCGACCCGCCCCAATCATTATAGGCGCACCATGTGCCGGTGCAGAGCACCATCACGATGCGGGCGGCAGGCGTGCTTGCGCGCAGCACAAACATCGCCTGCGAGGCATGGCCGTCGATGCTGAGCGAAACGGTATAGACCCCGCTGCGCCAGTCGGGCGGGATCTGCAGCGCAAAGGCCTCGGGCCAGTTGCAGCCCTGTTCCGAGCAATCTTCGGGCGTGGCGGCAAAGCGGGTGTTGATCTGGCGATCCACCACCACTTGCGGGTTAAGCCCATCGCGCGCGATCACCAGATGTGCCTGATCGCTCGAGGCACAGACATGCAGCCGCAGTGTGTCGCCCGGCGCATAGGACAGCGCATCGCTATAGCCCCAGACTTGCGGGCAGGCAGGGTCGTTGCTGGCGGTTTGATAATAATGGCCGGTCACCGCAGAGCCGTCATCATAGGGGCCAGCGGTGAAAAACCGCGCTAACATGCCGCCATCCGGCGCGCGACGTCGAGCATGCGGTTGGAAAAGCCCCATTCGTTGTCATACCAGCCAAACACCCGCAGCATGCCGCCTTTGGTGACGCGGGTTTCGGGCAGGGCCATGATCACGCTTTCGGCGCGCGCGCGCAGATCGGTCGAGACCAGCGGCTTTTGCGTGGTGCCGATCACCCCGCCTGCGGCCGCAAGGGCTGCGTTGACGGCCGCGGCGGTGGTGGGCCGTTCGGTCATCACCGCCAGATCGACGGCCGAGACCGAGGCCGTGGGCACGCGCACTGCCGAGGCTTCGATCCTGCCCGCGATCTGTGGCAGGACCAGGTCCAGCAAGCGCTGGGCCGAGGTGGTGGTGGGCACCATCGACAGCGCCGCCGCGCGCGAGCGGGCATAGTCGGCAGCAGGGGCGTCGATGGTCGGTTGCGATCCGGTATAGCAGTGGATCGTCGTCATCGACCCCGTCACCACGCCCCAGTTTTCATCAATCAGCCGCACCAGGGGCGCCAGCGCATTGGTGGTGCAAGAGGCGTTCGAGACGATCTTTTGCCCCTGTAGCTCGGCCTCATTCGCGCCCAGAACCACGGTCAGATCGGCAGCCTTGGAAGGCCCCGAGATCAGCACTGCGCGCGCGCCAGCCCGCAGCCCACGGGTGGCCATTTCTCGGGCATCGGCGCGGCCGGTGCATTCCAGCACCACATCGACGCCTTTCAGTTCAAGCCCCGAGATATCAGGGCTGCGGTGCAAAGGAATGGCGCGCCCGTCGATCACCAGCGCGCCCTCTTGCAGCCGCACATCGCCGTGCCAGACGCCAAAGACGGAATCGAATTCAAACAGATAGGCGCACATCTCGGCTGCGGCGATGTCGTTGATCCCCGCGATTTCGATATCTGTCGCGCCACCCAGCAGGGCTGCGCGCAAAACCGATCGACCAATGCGACCAAAGCCGTTGATAAAGATGCGCATGGCGGGCTCCTGTGTTGCACCATGCAAAGCACGCCAGCCGCAGCCTTTCAAGGCTTGTGCGGCGGTGGACCTATCGTTTGATCAAACGTGGCGATTTGCCCTAGTAAGTGTTGGCATGCAGATGTGCGACAAGGCCCGCGTCCAGATGCAGGCGCGCCGCAAGCATCGCCAGATAGCCCTTTTCGGCGGCGCCTTCTGGGTCAACCGCCAAAAGCGAGGCGGCGTAGATTTCGGCGGCCTCGGCCTCGGTGCGGGCAAGGGCTGCGATCTGGTTGAAATCTAAGGGCGCGTCCAGTTCGGCTTCGATCATCGCTTGGGCTTCGGGGCCAAAGCCCAATTGCGGCAGATGGGCGGCGATATTGGCGCGCTCGGCTGGGGTGACTTGGCCGTCGGCCTTGGTGGCGGCGATCATGGCTTGCAGCAGACGGCGCGACAGATCCTCGGCCGCGGCGGCATCAGCGGGCAGAAAGGCCGCGCTGGGCTGGGGCAGGGCGATGGGGCCATCGGGGGTGGGGCTTTGCGCGGTTTTGCCAGCCTGCCAATCTTCATAGGCTTTGAAGGCCAGCCCACCGATCAGCGCCGCCCCGCCGAGTTTGACGCCCGTGCCGACCAAGCGCCGCGCGTTGCCCGAAAGCAGCACGCCCAAAAGCCCACCGGCAATCGCACCCTTGGTCAGGCTGTCTTGTGCCTGCCAGCCGGTTTTGGCCTTGGCCGCAAGCTGCGAGGCCCCGTGCTGGGTCGTTAAAGTTTTCGCGCCAGACATCAAGGTTTCTAGAAAGGATTTTGACATAACGGGCCCCTTTGGCTGCATGTGCCGTCAATATGGGAAGCCTGCGCCGGCGAACAAGGCTTTGGGCCCTTTGTCGCAGGCGGGGGCTGCGCAAATAAAAACGCCCCAGCACAAGCGGGGGCGTCTTTTGGGTTTCACACGCCGAGGCGTAGCAGCCTTAGTTGGTGCCAGTGGTCGAGTTGGAAACAATAACACTGCCCAAAACCAGCACAAATGCGCCAATGAAGCCTGCCGCTGGGACGCCAGCAACGCTTGCCACTGGGCCAGATGGCACCTGTGCAACGGCTGCGGTCGAGGAAAGCGCCATCATGGCAGCGAGGGCTAGAGCTGTTTTTTTCATATCAAAACTCCTATGTTAACAATTACTGAAAACAGCCTATACCTTTAAGCAAATCAGATAAAGTATTTCCTAGGTTTTTAACGGATTTTCTCGGTGATTATGGTATATCCTGCGGTAGGGCCAAGCCACTGTCTCGAATTTACCACTTTGCCGCTGCGACCAAAGCTGAATTGATTGCGAATCACGCGTTGCGGGCTGGTGCAGGTCTCGTCAACGGTCAGGGCCGGTGCTGGCGCTGCCGCAGGTTGTGCCGTGCAGGCAAAGGTCTCGGTTTGCAGGGTGTCGGTGCCATCCAGCACCGCATAGCTGCGGCTGTGATCTGTCATGCTGCGCAGGGTCGCGGCGCTTGGGGCGTGGGCGGACATCAGATCGGGGCCAAAACCACGGGTCCCAAGGATCATCCCCTCGCGCAGAAATACTTGTGGGCCATCTGCGACAGCCCAAATCTCGACATCCTGCTGGCGCTCGACTTTTGCAATCGTCAGGATAATGTTGCGATTTTCCAAGGTCATCGCCAGTTGTGGCGCATTGGAAGGGGCTGCCAGTTGCAGCTGGCTGGGCGCCATGCCGCTTAGGTTTGCGGTGACAGCGCTACAGCCAGTCTGCATCAGCAGGGCCGCCAAAAGCGGGATAAAACGGGTTACGGTCATTTCCAGAATCTTCCCCAAGCTCCATCAAGCTCGCTTTGCTGGTTGCTGCGAATGGTATCGTAGAGCCTGCCGTTGACGTTGAGCTTTGCGCCACCGTCGCGGGTGATTGGCCGCAAGACGAGGCTGCTGGTTTTCTGGGTTGGGCGGCCCAAGAACCAAGCCAAAGGCAGGTCGATGCGGATGCCTTTGTCAAACGAGCCTTCGCCGAATTCCTTGGCCGACATGCTGGTTTTGGTGACAAAAGCCCCCACCCGCATGCCATTGGCAAATTCGCGGTCCAGCGACAGCGTAGCCCCAACATCCCCCGCCAGATAGCGCCCGACATCCAGTTGCGCCTGAAAGCCATTGCGCAAATCATAATAGCCCGAGATATGGCCGTTCAGGCTGCTATAGCTTTGCAGGCCAAAGCGTTGATCGAAATCACGCTGTTTGACGTAGTTCAGCTCTAGGCCCAAGGCATAGGGTTTGTTGACCTGCTGCCATAGCACCTCGGTCGAGAGACCTGCATACATTGCTTCCAGATAGCCAGCCGTGACGCGGGTATAAAGGCTGCCAGAGGGTTTGGCGTACCAAGCCAGGGTCAGGGTTTCCAGCGCGGGGTCGCCTTGGGTGGCGTAAAGGGCGGCATCGCTGCGGACTTTGTGGCGTGCGATGGAATTGGACAAGCGTTTGCTGTCGATAGTGCCCGCCAGTTTCTTGGTGAGAGCCCCTGAAAGGAACAGGCCCGGTGCGATGTCATAGCGCGCCGAAAACCGCAGTCCAAGGTCGGCTTGCAACGGGGCATTTGGGTCAAACAGCGAGGTCGCCACATAGGGTGCAAGCCCGTAGTTCAGCTTTGGATATAGGCCTTGGCCCCGCAGCGCTTCGGCAGGCATTGGTCCAAGTGCAGGCAGAATTTGCGCGCGCGCGCGGCTTTGGGCGGCTTGGTCAGCATCAAATTGCAGGTCTTCCAGATCGCTGCGCGCGATGACGACCTTTGACAAGCCAATGCCTTGCTTGACCGGCACAATTTCAAAACTGCGCACTGAGGCTGGCATCACCGTGGCCAAGGCGCGGGCGCTGCGGCCGATGGCTTGCGGCGCGTTGTCGATTTGGCTGTTGCGGATGCGGATCTCGGCGGTGGTGGCGGTGACGGCCAAAGCCTCGATCACGATGCCGTCTTTGGCCAAAATCGCTTGGGTCTGATCGCGCAGCCGCGTCAGATCGAACGCTGTGACGACGGTCGCATCACTCCAGCCTTGGGCGGCGCTGCTGGGGCGCACGGGCAGCGGGCCGGGCCCTGCTTGGCCGCCTGTTGGGCTGCGAAAAGGATCCAGCTGAAAGCTGAGGGTAAAGCCGATTTTGTCACCGTAAAGCGAATAAAGTCCCAGTTTGGCACCGGTTTTTGTGCGGTATTCGGCACCAAAGTTGATTGGGGTTTTGCGGTCAAAGGTTTTGCGCAGACCGGATTCTACCCGATAAATATCCGAGGAATATTCGGCCTTGAGGCTGATTTTATCGCTGACGACATATTCAATGCCGCCAAAGGGGGCGACATCGCCCTTGAACCATTCACCTGTGCGCAGATTGCCGCCCAAGCCCACGGCGACGAGGGAGCGCGCGCCAAAGGGCGCGCCGATTGCGTTATAGCTGCCCAAGCGCCCCCAGCCGAGGCCCGCCGTTAGCTTCAGCTTTGGGCCCAAGGATTTGGTTGCAACGACATATTCGCCTGAAAACACGCCGGTGCCGATAAAATCCTGCATGCCAATGGTCAAATTCGGCAGATAGCGCCCCTCGGTCAGCAGTTGGTAGCGCAGATCAAAGCTGCGGTCGAAAAGCGTGCTGGGGGCGGTGCTGGACCCCCAGTTTTTGATGCTGGAGTAGCGAAAGCTGCCCGAAAGCCGTGGCGTGATTTGAAAGCTAAGTGTGGTACGCGCCGTTGGTCCAAAGGCCGAGCGGGCGATGCTTAGGGTGCCATCGCTTTGCTGTTCTGCGCTGGGCATATCAATCAGGCCGCTGACGCCATTCATCGACAAAGAGGCGGGGGTCTCTGCCACGGCTGGCTGCGCGGTTATCGCGCCAAGCGCAAAACAAAAGACTGTTTTATAAAATGTCATAACGCGCCTTACGATGAACCCACTCACTCACATGTGAATAAAGTCTAAACGCTCCGCGCTGCTCTGGCTACCTATGCTTTCAAAAACCTGACCACTGTGGCGCAAAGGTTAACCCCCTAGCCGCAGCGCACGCCGATCTTAGCCTGCGTTAACGCCTTCTTTGTAGCCTTTCGGACTTGACCGCCCGCCTGTGGTGGGGGTGCGCACAAGCAAAAGGGGCATGACACGCGATGAATAAGGCAATTACCGAAGGTTTGGTTCTGATGCCGCCGCCCTTTGTGGCGGGCTTGGATCTGTGGTCGCGTGAAGATGGCAGGTCGGGGCAGGGCAGCTATGACGATTTTGCCACGGCGGCCTTTGTGCCTGCCGATCAGGATTTTGGCGGCTGTCTTGAGCTGATGAAGACCACCTCGGTGCAAAAGCTGCGCTGTTTTCAGCAAATTCCCTATCTGCCGGGGATGTATTTGCGCGTCACCACGCGGATCAAAGCGATCAGCGGCGCACTGCCTGCGGTGCGGATTGCGGGCTGGGCGGGCAATTCGGCGGGGGCAAATGTCGCCTCTGCGGTGCAGCAGGGGCCCAGCGTGCAACTGACCGGCTATGGCAAGCCGGTGACGATTTCGGCGATCATCGGCTCGGGCAACCGCGCAGGGGTTGATATGACTTGGGGCGTTGCGCCGGTTTATGGCCACTTTGGGATTGATCTGACCGGCGCCACGGGCGGCGTCGTGCGGATCGAAGATGTCACCATCGAGGATGTCACCTCGGTTTTCCATGACGAGATGTTCAACTGGGTCGATGTGCGCGATTATGGCGCAATTGGTGACGGGGTCAGCGACGACCGCGCCGCCTTTGAGGCCGCAGATACCGCCGCAAATGGCAAAACCGTGATCGTCTCGCCGGGCAGCTATTACATCGGCTCGCATCTGACCTTTGACAATCCGGTCAAGTTTGAAGGCGTGATCTCCATGCCCGATGCGATGCGGCTGGCCTGCACGCGCAACTATGATCTGGACACCTATGCCGCCGCCTTTGGGTCCGAGCTGACGGGGTTCAAAAAAGCCCTGCAAGCGCTGTTTTATTTCACCGATCACAATATGCTGGATCTGGGCGGGCGGCGGATCGAGCTGACCGAGCCTTTGGATATTGCCGCCTTGGTGGGACTGAGCAGCTTTACCCAGCGCCGGGTGATGTCAAACGGCACGCTTGTGGCGCTGGCAAGTGCCGCTTGGGGGCTGACCACAGCGACGGCGACGGCCACCTATGCGCCCAGCAATGTCTATGATTTGACCGGCGTCAGCAATATCGGCACGATACCGGTGGGGGCTTTGGTGACGGGCGCTGGGGTGGGGCGCGAGGTTTATGTGCGCTCAAAAAACACCGCGACCAATACGCTGACCCTAAGCCAACCGCTGTGGGGCGGGGCGGGGACGCGCAGTTACAGCTTTACCCGCTTTAAATACATGCTGGATTTCTCGGGCTTTGACGTCATGTCTCGCTTTGAGATGCATAATATCGAATTTAGCTGCAACTCTTTGGCAAGTGCGGTGTTTCTGGGCGATCGGGGTTCGGTCATGGTGATGAATGACTGTGCCTTTAACCAGCCGAAAGACCGCGCGATTACTTCGAAAGGCACGGGCTGTCAGGATTTGCATGTTGACCGCTGCTTGTTCTACTCCAGCGAGGAGGGGCTTTTGGTGCAAGATCGCAGCAGTGTGGCGATCAACACCAATGCCAATGACGTTAAAATCCGCAACAATCGGGCCTCGCGCTTTGCCCATTTTGCGGTGGTGGCGGGGCAAAACACCGTCTTTGTCGGCAACCATTTCTTTGCAGGAGATGGCGCCGATGTCGGCCTGCGCAAAGCGGGGGTTGTGCTGACCTATCCCAATTCGAAGACCTATTTCACCGGAAATTACATCGACAATTGCTTTATTGAACTAAGCAATGAACACGATGCCTTTCCCGACTTTTCCAGTGAATTCACCTTTGGCGCGGTGACGATCACCGGCAATATTTTTATCTGCCAGCATTGCGCGCCGTGGTTTTCCTATATTGTTGTCACCCCGCGCGGGCCGGGGCATTCGATCAGCGGGCTGAATGTCACCAGCAATGTTTTCTCGGCCCGCCAAGGCAATATTGATCGGGTGGACCGCGTCGACACCAGCTATGCCAATCTGACTTTTACCTCATTCAAGAACATCAACTTTCAGGAAAACACCTTTAACGGCGTGGTGACGCGGTCGTTAAGTCCTTTGTATATCCAGCATGTGCAAAGCACGGCCTCGACCATTTGGACGGTGGATACGGCGGGGCAATTGCCCTTTGCCGGACGGGCGCGCAATTTGGTCTCTGTCGTGGCAGAGGGGGCGCTGACAACCGCAACAGGGGCGGTGCAATGGGTGACGCCCTATTGCGAGGTGGAACAAAGCACCGGCGCGCAAAGCGTCAATCTGAGATGGCCGGTGGCGGTGAAGGGGCGGGTGCAGGCGACGATCCGCTGCGATAACCCGGCCTAAAGCAGATCGGCTGCGCTAAGTTGAAAGGCGCGCGCAAAGCCCGCGTTCAAAAGTGCAGAGACAGGGTGCAGCCGCACAAAGCTGAAATCGGCGAAATCTATGTAAAGGGCTGCCTTCGGGTGGCCCTTTAGCCATTCTGCCCGCAGCGCTGGCCGGTTTGGGTCGCTGGCTGCGATAAACTCGGCGCGGGCGCGCAGCATCAGGCGCGGATGCGTCAAGGCATCGCCGCGCGCGCCCACCTCGCCCAGCAGCACCGCGCAATTGGGATGCGCGCGCAGCGCCGCCACATGCGGCGCCAGTGCCGAGATCAGCGTCAGCGGCACGCCCTCGGGCGCAAGGCCAAAGCCGATGCGGCTGATCCCCGGGGTTAGCGTCTCTGGGTCGGTCCAAGCCAAAGCGGCATGGTTGGCGCCCGCCAGCAGCGCCCGGGCTTGGGCGCGTGCGGCGTCATCTGCGGCGGAAACCGGGTCGGGGCGCTGTGGGGCAGAAGTTGCGGACATGATGGCCTTGCTTGACGAATGCCCCTGAGAGGCGTTTGTGTAGGCCATATTAACAGGAACGCATGATGACCCCAAGTCCCAGACAACCCGCCAGCGAATTCACCCCCAAGCTGATCACCACCTTTCGAGAGGGTTACGGGCTGGGGCAGCTGCGCGCCGATGTGGTGGCGGGGCTGACGGTTGCGATTGTGGCGCTGCCTTTGTCGATGGCGATTGCGATTGCCAGCGGGGTCGGGCCCGAGCGCGGCTTGTTCACCGCGATTGTGGGCGGCTTTATCGTGTCTTTGCTGGGCGGATCGCGGTTTCAGATCGGCGGGCCTGCGGGGGCGTTTATCGTGCTGGTGGCGGCCTGTGTGACGCAGACGGGGGCGGCGGGGCTGACGCTTGCGGTGCTGTTGTCGGGCGCGATGTTGTCAGTCTTGGCGCTGCTGCGGTTGGGCAGCTATGTGCGGTTTATTCCCTATCCGGTGACGCTTGGCTTTACTGCGGGCATTGCGGTGATCATCTTTGCCAGCCAGATCAAAGATCTGTTTGGGCTTTCGCTGCTGGGCGAGCCTGCGGCGATCTTGCCGAAACTTGCAGCGCTGTGGGAGGCGCGCGCCAGTTTGAACGCCAGTGCGGCGGCGGTGGCAATCGCCACGATTGCGCTGATTGTCGGCATCAAGCGGATTTCGCCCGGCCTGCCCAATATGCTGATTGCGGTGGCGGTGGCGGGGCTGGCGAGTTTTGCGTTGCAGCTGCCGGTCGAGACGATCTATTCGCGCTTTGGCGATTTGCCGCGCAGCCCGCCTGCGCCCAGTCTGCCGCCGCTGTCGATGGATCTGGTGATGGTGGCGCTGCCTTGGGCTGTCAGCTTTACCCTGCTGGGTGCGATTGAATCGCTGCTGTCGGCTGTGGTGGCCGATGGTATGTCGGGGCGCAGGCACCGGCCGAATGCCGAGTTGCTGGCGCAGGGCGTGGCCAATATCGCCTCGGCGCTGTTTGGCGGCATTTGTGTGACGGGCACGATTGCGCGCACCGCAACCAATGTGCGGGCGGGGTCGAAAGGGCCGGTCTCGGGCATGATCCACGCGGTGTTTGTGCTGCTGTTCATGCTTATTGCAGCGCCTTTGGCAGGCTATATCCCCTTGGCGGCCTTGGCGGGGCTGTTGGCGGTGGTGGCTTGGAACATGGCCGAGAAGGCCGAGTTCTGGCATTGTTTGCGCGCCAGTCGCGCCGATGCGGTGGTACTTTTGGTGACCTTTGGTCTGGTGGTGTTCCGCGATCTGTCCGAAGGCATTGTCGCAGGCTTTGCGCTGGGCGGATTGGTGTTCATTCACCGCATGTCAGAGGCGGCTTCGGTCGAGGCGCCGGTGGTGACCGAGCCTTTGTCGCAGTTCCCTGATTTGGCCGTTCACCGCCTGCACGGCCCCTATTTCTTTGGTGCGGCGGCACGGCTTGGCGCGGCTTTGGATCAACTGGCCGAGGCTCCGCGCGGGCTGGCGGTGGATTTCACCGATGTGCCGTTTATCGACAGCACCGGTGCGCATTCCTTTGCGCTTTTGGCGCAGAAAATGGCACGCAAGCACGAAATCTTGTATCTGATCGGCGCGCGCCCCGAGGTGGCAAAGGCGCTGAAACAGGCGGGGCTTGCCGCCCCCGAAGCCTGCTTTGTGGACTCTTTGGCAGAGCTGAATTCAGCTGATTCGCAACCGCGAATCACAAAGGCTTGATCAGCGCATTGTGCGCGCCGGTTTGAGTCGCGCGCACAGGCCAAAGCCCGCTTGGGGCATAGACTTTGCCACTTTATGCGGCGACATGGTGCGGCTTTCAGCTTTGCAGGGCATAAATTCATTACCACTTTTCATAAATTTTACAAAGTTCACCATCAGCTTTGTTAATTTATTGACAAAATAATCACGCCTGCAAAAAGAGTTATCAAAATTTTTACAATCGCGCTATCATGGTCCAAAGAAACGGGGGAGCCCTGCCACGCTGGCAGGCCGTTTGGTAAGCGCATTTGCGCGACTGGGAAAAGGAAAGTTTCATGTCGGATCACGCTCAGGCAGAGCTGAAATACACAGCCTCAGATGATTTTATCGCCAAGGCGCATGTGAATGCAGCGCAATATGCGGCGATGTATCAGGCCTCTGTCGACGACCCGACGGCGTTCTGGGCCGAGCAAGGCCAGCGGATTGACTGGATCCAGGATTACACCAAGGTCAAAAATACCAGCTTTAAGCGCGGCGAAGTCTCGATCAAATGGTATGAAGACGGCACGCTGAACGTCTCGGCCAATTGCATTGACCGTCATATGCTGACCCGCGCCAACCAGACCGCGATCATCTGGGAGCCAGACAGCCCATCGACGCCTGCGCTGCACATTACTTATGCGCAGCTGTTGGAAAACACCTCGCGGATGGCGAATGTGCTGAAAGAGCAGGGCGTTGGTCGTGGTGATCGGGTGGTGATCTATCTGCCGATGATCCCAGAGGCTGCCTATGCGATGCTGGCTTGTGCGCGCATCGGGGCTATTCATTCGATCGTTTTTGCGGGCTTTTCGCCGGATGCTTTGGCCAACCGGATCAATGATTCCGAAGCCAAAGTGGTGATCACCTCTGATTTCGCGCCGCGTGGTGGCAAGAAAACCGCGCTGAAAAGCAATACGGATGCGGCGCTGTTGCATTGTGACGATCATGTCAAATGTCTGGTGGTCAAGCACACCGGCGATCAAACCTCTTGGGTCGAGGGTCGTGACATTGACGTAAAGGCCGCAATGGCTGCGGCAAAGCCCTATTGCCCCTATGTCGAGATGGGTGCCGAAGATCCGCTGTTTATCCTTTACACCTCGGGTTCGACCGGCAAGCCGAAGGGGGTTGTGCATACCTCGGGCGGCTATCTGGTTTATGCGGCGATGACGCAGCAGATGACCTTTGATTACCATGACGGCGATGTGTTCTGGTGCACTGCCGATGTGGGTTGGGTGACAGGGCACAGCTATATCATCTATGGTCCGCTGGCCAATGGGGCGACGACGGTGATGTTTGAAGGTGTGCCAACCTATCCAGACGCGGGCCGCTTCTGGGAGGTTTGCGCCAAGCATAAGGTGTCGCAGTTCTACACCGCCCCCACGGCTATTCGCAGCCTGATGGGCATGGGCGCTGAATGGCCCGCCAAGCATGACCTGTCCAGCCTCAAGCTGCTGGGGTCGGTGGGCGAGCCGATCAACCCCGAGGCTTGGAACTGGTACAACACCCATGTCGGCAAGGGCAAATGCCCGATTGTCGATACCTTCTGGCAGACCGAAACCGGCGGTCATTTGATCACGCCGCTGCCCGGCGCTGTGCCGCAAAAGCCGGGGTCGGCGACGCTGCCGTTCTTTGGCGTGCAGCCGGTGATCCTTGATCCGGCCAATGCCGTTGTGCAATCGGAAACCGTGGCTGATGGCGTGCTATGCATCGCCGACAGCTGGCCGGGGCAGATGCGCACGCTTTGGGGCGATCATGCGCGGTTTGAAGAAGCCTATTTCGCGCAATATCCCGGCTATTACTTTACCGGTGACGGCTGCCGTCGCGATAAGGATGGCTATTACTGGATCACCGGCCGCGTTGACGATGTGATCAACGTCTCGGGTCACCGCATGGGCACGGCCGAGGTCGAAAGCGCGCTGGTCGCCCACCCCAAGGTCGCGGAATCTGCTGTGGTTGGCTATCCGCATGACATCAAGGGGCAGGGGATTTACGCCTATGTCACGCTGATGGGCGGCGAAGAGCCCTCGGACGCGCTGCGCAAAGAGCTGGAAGCTTGGGTGCGCACCGAAATCGGCCCGATTGCCAAGCCAGATCTTATTCAATGGGCCCCCGGCCTGCCGAAAACCCGCTCGGGCAAGATCATGCGCCGGATTTTGCGCAAGATTGCCGAGAATGACTTTGGCGCGCTGGGCGATACCTCGACGCTGGCCGATCCTTCGGTGGTCGATGATCTGATCGCCAACCGCATGAACAAGGCCTGAGACATGGCTGCTGTTCTGATCCTTTTGGGCCCACCGGGGGCTGGCAAAGGCACCCAAGCGCGGATGCTGGAAGAAGACTTTGGTCTGATCCAGCTGTCGACCGGGGATATGCTGCGCGCGGCGGTGGCCTCTGGCTCGGCTGCGGGGACGCAGGCGCGCGCGGTGATGGCTGCGGGCGGTCTGGTTTCGGACGAGATCGTTTTGGCGATTTTGGCCGAGCGGATGGCACAGCCCGATGTGGCCAATGGCATCATTCTGGACGGCTTTCCCCGCACCAGCGCGCAGGCCGCAGCGCTTGATGTGCTGCTGGCGGATGCGGGCCTGCGGGTGACGGCTGCGATCAGCCTAGAGGTCGATGACGCCGCTATGGTCGCGCGCGTGTCGGGCCGCTATACCTGCGCCTGTGGCGAAGGCTACCATGACGAATTCAAGCGCCCCACAGCTGCGGGCGTTTGCGATAAATGCGGCGGCACCGACTTTAAACGTCGGGCCGACGATAACGCCGAAACTGTGGGCGAGAGGCTGAAAGCCTATCATGCGCAGACGGCACCGTTGATCGCCTATTACGAAGGCAAAGGGGTTCTAGAGCGGATCGATGCGATGGGAGAGATCGCAGCTATCCGCAAGGGCCTTGGCGCAATCGTGGCAGGGGTTTCGGCGTAACGGGAGGCCTGTCATCCAAGCAATCGGGTGGCGGGAAGGGATATAACACAGGGAGTAACATGCTATGGCGGACAATACCTCGTCCAACGCCTATTGGGCAGCGAACAAGCAGATCATCAGCGTTTGTCTGGTTATCTGGTTCGTTTGTTCTTTCGGCTTTGGCATTCTGCTGCGCCCGATGCTGTCGGGTATCGCTGTCGGGGGCACTGACCTCGGCTTCTGGTTTGCTCAACAAGGCTCGATTCTGGTCTTTCTTGGTCTGATTTTCTTCTACGCGTGGAAAATGGGCAAAGTAGACAAAGAATTCGGCGTTGAAGAATAAGGGAGCGCAGAAATAATGGATCAGTTTACCCTCAATCTGCTTGTTGTCGGTGCGACTTTCGCACTGTACTTCGGCATCGCGATCTGGGCCCGTGCGGGCACCACATCTGAATTCTATACCGCTGGCGGCGGGGTTCACCCCGTTCTGAACGGTATGGCAACCGGCGCTGACTGGATGTCGGCAGCTTCCTTCATCTCGATGGCGGGTATCATTGCTGCTGGCGGCTATGACAGCTCGGCCTATCTGATGGGTTGGACCGGCGGCTACGTTCTGCTTGCGATGTTGCTTGCGCCTTACCTGCGTAAGTTCGGCAAGTTCACCGTGCCAGAATTCATCGGCGACCGTTTCTACAGCCAGTCGGCGCGTCTTGTTGCCGTGATCTGTCTGATTGTGGCCTCGGTGACCTATGTTATCGGTCAGATGACCGGCGTTGGCGTTGCTTTCTCGCGCTTCTTGGAAGTGAAAGCATCGACCGGCCTTTATATCGGCGCGGCCGTTGTGTTCTTCTATGCTGTTCTTGGCGGCATGAAGGGCATCACCTACACGCAGGTGGCACAATACGTCGTTCTGATCTTCGCATATACCATTCCTGCTGTGTTTATCTCGTTGCAGCTGACGGGCAATGCGCTGCCACCTTTGGGCCTGTTCTCGACCCACATTGAATCCGGCATGCCTTTGTTGGCAAAGCTGGACCAAGTTGTGCAAGAGCTGGGCTTTGCCAAATACACCGGCCACAGCGACACCACTTTGAACATGTTCTTGTTCACCATGTCGCTGATGATCGGTACTGCTGGCCTGCCACACGTGATCGTGCGCTTCTTCACCGTGCCAAAAGTGGCTGATGCGCGTGCATCTGCTGGCTGGGCGCTGGTGTTCATCGCATTGCTTTACACCGTGGCTCCGGCTGTGGGCGCAATGGCGCGTTTGAACCTGATCAGCAACATCTATCCAAACGGCACGCAGTCGGACCCGATTGCTTATGAAGCCCGCCCAGATTGGATGAGGAACTGGGAGACCACGGGTCTGCTGAAGTTCGAAGACAAGAACGGCGATGGCTTGATCGAGTTCTATAACGACAAGTCGAAGAACGAAGACTTCAACGCTGCCGCAGCTGCAAAAGGCTGGGCTGGCAACGAGCTGACCGTGAACAACGACATCATGGTTCTTGCGAACCCTGAGATCGCACAGCTTCCAGGTTGGGTTGTGGCTTTGGTTGCGGCTGGTGGCCTTGCGGCTGCTTTGTCGACCGCTGCTGGCCTGTTGTTGGCAATTTCTTCGGCAATCTCGCATGACTTGATCAAGGGTTCGCTGAACCCGAACATCTCGGAAAAAGGCGAGCTGATGGCGGCGCGTGTGTCGATGGGCGTGGCGATTGCGGTTGCAACCTATCTGGGTCTGAACCCTCCTGGGTTTGCGGCGCAGACGGTGGCTTTGGCCTTCGGTCTGGCAGCGGCTTCGATCTTCCCTGCACTGATGATGGGCATCTTCTCGAAGCGCATCAACAACGTGGGCGCGGTTGCGGGCATGCTTTCGGGTCTGTTGGTCACCGTTGTGTATATCTTCTTGCACAAGGGCTGGTTCTTTATCCCAGATACCAACAGCTATACCGACGCGGCTCCTTTGCTGCTGTCGATCAAGTCGACCTCCTTCGGGGCTGTCGGCGCGCTGGTCAACTTTGCTGTGGCTTTCGCTGTGTCGCGGGCAACCGCAGCACCGCCACAAGCGATCCAAGATCTGGTCGAAGGCATCCGCATTCCACGCGGTGCTGGCAAAGCTCAGTCGCACTAAAATCAATGGCGCGTCCCTTCGGGGGCGCGCTTTCCTGTTGGGGAGGCCGCTTTGGAAACCAGTTCAGCGATCATCGGTTTTCTGCAAAGCGTGCATCCTTATGACAGCCTGCCGCAGGACGAGTTGGTGCGTGTCGCCCATTCCTTCCGCCGCAGTGAAGTGCAGGCAGGCGCCGAGATTTACCATTTTGGCGCGCCGCTGGACGGGATTTATCTGATCAAAACCGGCTCGGTCGAGGTGCAGGATGCCTCGGGCGGCTTGGTGTCTTTGCTGGGGCCGCGCAACTCTTTTGGCGAGCGCGGGCTGATGCGCGACGGTCTGGCCGCGACCACGGCGCTGGCGCTTGAAGACTGCGTGCTGCTGCATCTGCCGGCGGCTGAATTTCACGCCCTGATGCAAAGCGCGCCGCCGTTTCAGCGGTTTTTCACCCGTGGCCGCGCCGGGGATCGGCGCAACACCGATCTTGCGATGCAGACGGTGGGCGATCTGATGACCGGCGATCCGCAAAGCTGCGGGCCCGAAGATACGGTGCAATCGGCCGCCGCCCGGATGCGCGATGGCAAGATTTCCTGTCTGGGCGTGGTCGAGGCTGGGGCCTTTATCGGGCTGGTCACCACCCGCGATCTGACTGGCAAGGTTTTGGCCGCCGGTCTGCCCGCCAGCACGCCGGTGCGCGCGGTGATGAGCGGCACGCCGATCAGCCTGCCGCCCGAGGCTTTGGGCGCGGATGTGCTGAACCTGATGCTGGAGCGTCGCATCGGCCATCTGCCGGTGGTCGAGGCGGGACGGTTGATCGGCATGATCACCCAAACCGATATCACGCGGTTTCAGGCGACCTCTTCGGCGCAATTGGTGCGGGATCTGGCCGGAGCGCAAAGCGTGGCGCAGATGGCGGCGGTCACTGCGCGGATCCCGCAGCTTTTGGTGCAATTGGTCGGCGGCAATACCGCGCATCAGGTCACCACACGGCTGATCACTGATATTGCCGATACGGTGACGCGGCGGCTTTTGGCCTTGGCCGAGGCGAACCTTGGCCCCGCGCCCGTGCCCTATCTTTGGCTTGCCTGTGGCAGTCAGGGCCGCCAAGAGCAGACCGGCGTGTCAGATCAGGACAACTGCCTGTTCATCGACGATGCCGCCACCGAGGACGATATGGCCTATTTCGCGGCGCTGGCGATTTATGTCTGCGACGGTCTGCATGCCTGCGGCTATGTCTATTGCCCCGGCGAGATGATGGCGACCAATCCGAAATGGTGCGCGCGCATCAGCACTTGGCGCGGCTATTTCCGCCGCTGGATCGCCACACCTGACCCAATGGCGCAGATGCTGGCCTCGGTGATGTTTGATCTGCGCCCGATTGGCGGGACGGTGTCTTTGTTCAGCGATTTGCAGGCGGAAACCTTGGCCGAGGCGGCCGAGAACTCGATCTTTGTGGCCCATATGATCGCCAATTCGCTGACCCATACCCCGCCCTTGGGCCTGCTGCGCGGCTTTGCGACCTTTCGGTCGGGCGAGCATAAAAACCAGATTGATCTGAAGCATAACGGCGTGGTGCCGCTGACCGATTTGGGGCGGGTCTATGCCTTGATCGGGCAATCGGCGGTGGCCAATACCCGCGCGCGGCTCTTGGCGGCGGGCGATGCGGGGGTGATTTCAACCTCGGGCGGGGCCGATCTGCTGGATGCTTATGATCTGATCGCACAGACCCGACTTGACCATCAGGCGCGGCTGATCCGCGCGGGCAAGATGGCGGATAACTTTATGGCGCCCTCTGATCTTTCGGATTTCGAACGCGCGCATCTGCGCGATGCTTTTGTGGTCGTGCGGACCATGCAATCAGCTGTGGGCCAAGCCCGCGGTGCAAGAACCTAAAGGAAACGGTTTATGTTTTGGGACTTTATCGGGATGATCGCCGCGGGCGCTGGGCTTGCGGGCCTTGTGCTTATGGTGCGAAAAGTCAGCCGCGGCATCTTGCCCAGCTGGACCATTCCGGCGGCGATTGGGCTGGGGATGCTAAGCTTTACCGTTTGGAATGAATACACCTGGTATCCGCGCGCCAGCGGTGCCCTGCCGCAGGGCGTGATCATTCTATCGGCCCCCGAGACCAAGCAGGCATGGCGGCCCTGGACCTATCTGTTCCCGATCCACCAACGCTTTGCCGCCTATGATGGTGTCAGCGCCAAGACCTCGCTGGAAAATCCGGCGATCCGTCAGGGCGAGGTGGTGCTGGTGCAGCGCTGGCAGCCCACCCGCCGCGTGCCGATTGCGGTGGATTGCGCCAAGGGCCTGCGCGCCGATCTGATCGAAGGTGCTGTGATTGTCGCCGATGGCACCCTGACTGGGGCCGAGTGGTATCCGGCCGCCGCAGACGATGCGCTGCAGCTTGCTGCCTGTCAGGCCAAGTAGCATGGCAAGCCCCGCGCAAAAGCCAAAGGTTCTGGTGATCGAGGACGAAGACAATATCGCCCTTGCGCTGGATTTTTTGATGACGCGCGAGGGCTATGCGCCCGACCGGATCGCCAATGGCGGCGAGGCGATGGCGCGCATCCGCGAAACCCACCCCGATCTGGTTTTGCTGGATGTGATGCTGCCCGAGATTTCGGGCTATGAAATCTGCCAAAGCATGCGGCTGGACCCAAATCTGTCGGATGTAAAGATCCTGATGATGACGGCGCGGGGCTCGGCGATTGAACGGCGCAAGGGTATTGCCTTGGGGGCGGATGGCTTTATCGCCAAACCCTTCGAGCTGAAAGAGCTGCGCGACGAGGTGCGCCGCCTGCTGGGCCAAGGCGGCTAGATGCGGGTCAGGCTACAGCTTTTTCTGATCTTTGTCGGGCTGGCGCTGGCGGCGCTGGCAGCGCTTTTGGCGGGGTTGTGGCTGGGCTATCATCATCTGGCGCAGGCGGGGGCGACGCTGGCCGCTGTGGTGCGCAGCGGTGTGATGGCGGGTTTTGTGCAGGCGGGCGTGGTTTCAGGCTTTGCGCTCTTGGGGCTGATGGCAGGGGTTTGGCTGCTGCTGGACATGCGCTTTGCCAAGCCGATTGACCAATTGGCGGGCGATCTGCGCGCCCGCGTGCATGGCGATGTGACCGCCGCCTTGCCTGCGCGCCAAGCCCTGCATCTGGGCGATCTTGGCCCTGCGGCGCGGGCGGCAAGTGACAGCCTTGCGCAGACCAGATCGGCCTTGGCCGAGGCGGTGGCGCGTGAAACCGCGCGGCTGTCGGGGGAAAACGCGCGGCTTGGGGCGCTGTTGGCCGATGTGCCGGCGGGGGTTTTGCTGTGTTCGGCCGATCATCGCATCGTGTTTTACAACGGCTTGGGTGTTGGGCTGTTGCGGGCAATCGGGCCGGCGGGTTTGGGGCGCAGCCTGTTTGACTATCTGCACGCGGGGCCGTTGCAGCATGCCTATGGCAGGCTTTGCGCCACGGGCGACGCCGATGCGGCCTCGGATCTTTTGTGCAGCACGCGGGCGGGGGCACGGGTGCTTGCGGCACGAATGCGGCTGTTGCAGCCCGAGGCGGGGGCGGCTGCGGGCTATGTTTTGACGCTGCAAGATGTCACCGCCGATCTGAACGCCGCTGCCCGCCGCGAGTCTTTGCTGGTCGAGATGTTTGACCGCTTTGGCCGCCCTGCCGCCAATCTTGCCACCCTGATCGAAGCGCTGCCCAACCCCGCTTTGCCGCCTGATTTGCGCGAGGCGCTGCAGGGCGAGGTGGCGCGGCTGGGCCAAGCGGTGACCGAGCTTTCGCAGCGTCACGACCAAAGTCGCGGCGAAGATTGGCCGCTGATGCTGACGCGGGCCTCGGATCTTTTGGACGGGGTTGCGGCGCAGGTGGCGGGCAGTGGCGTTTTGCTCAGCCAGAAAGCCGCGCCTTTGCTTTTGCATTGCAATGGCTTTGAGGTGATTGGTTTGCTCACACTTTTGGCGCGCAATCTGCCGGCGCGCCGGTTTCACCTTAGCCTCGAGGAAGACGGCTCTGACGCGCTGCTGCGGCTGTCTTGGCAGGGCGAGGTGCTGGCGCTGGCTGATCTGGAGGCTTGGCTGGCCCAGCCGATCGACCCTGCCATGCCCGAAATCAGCGGCCGCGCGGTCTTGGCCGCCCATGCCACCGACATCTGGCCCGAAACCACGGCAGAGGGTGCCGCGCTTTGTTTGCCCTTGCGGGTGGCGCGGCGCGAAACCGCGCGGCCTGATCCGGTGCTGCGCGATGTGGTTTATGACTTTGATCTGTTGTCGGGCGCGCGCAATGCCTCTGTCGCCGAGGCGCGGCTGGATGCGCTGACCTATGTGGTGTTTGACAGCGAAACCACCGGACTTTTGCCCGATCAGGGCGACGAGGTGGTGCAGATTGCCGCCGTGCGCATCGTCAACGGGCGCAGGCTGAAGACCGAAGTGTTTGACATGCTGGTCAATCCGCAGCGCAAAATTCCCGCCGCCTCGACCAAGGTGCATGGCATCACCGACGCGATGGTTGCCGATGCGCCGCCGATGGCCGAGGTGGCGCGCCGCTTGCATGACTTTGCCGCGGGCGCGGTGCTGATCGCGCATAACGCGCCCTTTGACATGCAGTTTCTGCGCCGGATCGAGGGGCAGATTGGCCTGCGCTTTGACAATCCGATCTTGGACACTGTGCTGTTGTCGGCGGTGATCTGGGGCCAGCACGAAACCCATACGCTGGATGCGCTGACCCATCGGCTTGGCATCACCATTCCCGAGGAGGCCCGCCACACAGCGCTGGGCGATGCAATCGCCACGGCGGATGCGTTTTTAAAGCTGTTGCCGATGCTGCAAGGCCGCGGCCTGACCCGCTTTGATGAGGTGCTGACCCAAGTGCGCCAGCACGGGCGGCTGTTGAAAGATTTGAACTGAAGACCCCTGCGATAACAAAGGTATGCTATGCCCGATCTTGTGATCCCCGCCCCGCGCGCGCCGCACATCCCCACCCGTGACGGCAGGGCGTTTCCGCTGCGCAGGGTCTATTGCATTGGCCGCAATTTTGCCGCCCATGCGGTGGAAATGGGCCATGACCCCGACCGCGAGCCGCCGTTCTTTTTCCAAAAGAACCCCGATAATTTGGATGCCTCGGGTCAGTTTCCCTATCCCGCGCAAAGCCGCGATGTGCATCACGAGGTCGAACTGCTGATCGCGCTGCAATCTGGTGGGCGCAACATCGACCCAGCAAAGGCGCTGGATCACGTTTGGGGCTATGGCATCGCCTTGGACATGACGCGGCGCGATTTGCAGGGCGAGGCGAAAAAGCTGGGCAGGCCTTGGGAAATTGGCAAGGCCTTTGAACGCTCAGGCCCGGTTGGCCCGCTGTGGCCTGTGGCCGAGGTTGGGCACCTGACTGCGGGGCAGATTGCGCTGCGGGTCAATGGCACGCTGCGCCAAGACGGCGATTTGAACCAGATGATCTGGAAGGTGCCGGAAATCATCACCTATCTTTCGCACTATTTCGAATTGCAGGCGGGCGATGTGATTATGGCGGGCACCCCTGCGGGGGTGGCGGCCGTGGCCATTGGCGATGTGATGGAGGCCAGCATTGCAGGCCTTGGCACGCTGGTGGTGACGGTGGTTTAGGCGCAATCTGCGCGCAAGACCTTTCGTCTGCGCCGCTTCTTGCGTAAACTTCACCGCAAAGGGTTGCCGCTGCTGGCAGCTGACCGATGGCCCGGCTTGGGGCCGATTTCTCTAACCAAACAAGAACAGGTTCCGATATGACCAACCGCCCAACGCCCGACATCATTTACACCACGGTCGACGAAGCGCCGCAGCTTGCGGCGGCCTCGCTGTTGCCGATCATTCAGGCCTTTGCGGCGGCGGCGGGCGTCAGTGTCGGCACCCGCGATATCTCGCTTGCAGGCCGGATCATTGCGGCCTTCCCCGAGGGGCTTTCGCCCGAACAGCGCCAGCCCGATGATCTGGCCGATCTGGGCGCTTTGGTGACGAAGCCCAGTGCCAATGTGATCAAGCTGCCAAACGTTTCGGCCTCGGTGCCGCAGCTGGTGGCGGCGGTCAAGGAATTGCAATCGCAGGGCTATGCGCTGCCCGATTACCCCGAAGACCCGCAAAGCGAGGCCGAAAAAGAGGCGCGCCGCCGCTATGATGCGCTGAAGGGTTCGGCGGTCAATCCGGTGCTGCGCGAGGGCAACTCTGACCGCCGCGCCGCGATTGCGGTGAAAAACTATGCGATGGCGCATCCGCATTCGATGGGCACTTGGGCGGCAGACAGCAAGACCCATGTGTCGACCATGGCGGCGGATGATTTCTTTGCCAATGAAACCTCGGCCACGCTGACGGCAGCGCAGGCGGGGCCGGTGCGCATTGAGCTTTTGGGCGAAGATGGCGCGGTTTCTGTGCTGAAAGATGGGGTGAAATTCCCTGACGGTGCGGTCGTGGATGCAACCTTTATGTCGGCGCGCGCGCTGCGGGCGTTTTTGGATCAGCAGATTGCGGCCACCCAAGCCCAAGGCGTGCTGTTCTCGTTGCACCTGAAGGCCACGATGATGAAGGTCTCGGACCCGATCTTGTTTGGCCATGCGGTGCGCGCTTATCTGGCACCAGTGTTTGACAGCTATGGCGCGGTGTTTGATGCGGCTGGCATCAGCGCAAACGCAGGGCTTGGCGCGATGCTGGAGCGGATTGCCGAGCTGCCGCAGGCAAGCGAGATTTTGGCGGCGATTGACGCCACGCTTGCCAGCCGCCCGCCGCTTTATATGGTGAATTCCGATAAGGGCATCACCAACCTGCATGTGCCGTCTGATGTGATCATCGACGCCTCGATGCCCGCACTGATCCGTGCAGGCGGCAAGGGCTGGGGCCCGGATGGCCGCGCGGCCGATACCAATTGCGTCATTCCTGACAGCTCTTACGCCGTGGTTTATGACGAGGCGATCCGCTATTTCAAGGAAACCGGCGCGCTGGATCCGGCCACCGCTGGCACGGTGCAAAACGTCGGGCTGATGGCGCAAAAGGCCGAAGAATACGGCAGCCACCCCACCACCTTTGAAGTGCCGCATGCCGGCACCGTGCGGATGGTGCTGGCCAATGGCGAGGTGCTGCACAGCCATAAGGTCGAGGCAGGCGACATCTGGCGCTCGGCCTCGGCGCGCAAAGCGCCGATCGAAGATTGGGTGCATCTGGCGATTGCCCGGCAAAAGGCGGAAAACTGTCAGGCGATTTTCTGGCTGGATGCGGCGCGCGCGCATGATGCGGAGCTGATCGCCTATGTCAAACCGCTGCTGGCGGCGGCGGGTGTGGCCGATAAGTTCCAGATCCTTGCCCCGCGCGAGGCGACACGGCTGTCGCTGGAAACCATTCGGCGGGGGGAAACCTCGATTGCTGTCACTGGCAACGTGCTGCGCGATTATCTGACCGATCTGTTCCCGATCCTAGAACTGGGCACCTCGGCCAAGATGCTGTCGATTGTCAAACTGATGCAGGGGGGTGGCATGTTTGAAACCGGAGCTGGCGGCTCTGCGCCCAAGCATGTGCAGCAATTGGTGCAGGAAAACCATCTGCGCTGGGACAGTCTGGGCGAGTTCTGCGCGCTGGGCGAAAGCCTGAAGTTTCAGGCAGAGCTTTCGGGCAATGCAAAGGCGCTGATCTTGGGCAAAGCCGTGGATGCGGCCACCCAAGCGATCTTGGACAATGACCATTCGCCCAAAGCCAAGGTCGGCCAGACCGACAATCGCACCAGCCATTTCTACTTTGCCTGGGCTTGGGCGGCGGCGATGGCTGCGCAGACCGAAGACGCGGGTCTTGCCGCGCATTTCGCGCCTATTGCTGCGGCCTTGGCGCAAAACGAGGCGAAGATCTTGGCCGAGTTGACGGCAAACGAAGGCAAGCCTGTGGATCTGGGCGGCTATTATCACGCCGACCCCGCCAAGACCGCCGCCGTGATGCGGCCTTCGCAAACCTTTGTCGGCATCATCGGATAAATCAGCCGCTTTGCTGCCCCAAAACCAAGCCAACCGCCTGACCCGCGGTTGGCTTTTCCGTCCAGCTCTCCGCGATCAGGCGGCAGAGGGGGGGGCATCCGATTGCGGATCTACAATCACGCTCGCCCAAGTATCTGCGCCCGCCTGCCTAGCCCTCATCTTCCGCGCGCGCCTCACCAAGATAGGGTTTGCAAAGGCAAGCTCGCGCTGCGCTTGGCACAGATGACCAAAAGCGAGAGGCCTTAGAGAAAGATCGAGGCGATCTCTTCAGCATCCAGCAGCTTCCATTGGCCGGGAGCCAGCGTCTCGGGCAGAGCAAGGCCGCCTAAGGCTTCACGGTGCAGCGAGACCACATGGTTGCCAGTGGCCGCAAACATGCGTCGCACCTGATGATAGCGCCCCTCTGTCACATGCAGCAGCGCTTCGGTGTCCGAGATCACCTCCAGCTCGGCTGGCGCCAGTGGCTTATCCTCGCCCTCCAGCAGCAGTTCCCCTGCCGCAAACAGCGCCGCCTCTTGGCCTGAAAGTGGGCGGTCCAGCTTGGCACGATAGGTCTTTTTCACATGCCGCTTGGGGCTGATGACACGGTGCAAGAGCGCGCCGTCATCGGTCAGAAGCAAAAGCCCCGAGGTCTGCTTGTCCAAGCGGCCAATGGTCGAAATCGCCGGATCGCGCCGCCGCCAGCGGTCTGGCAGGATGTCATAGACCAATGGGCCCTGTTCTTTGTGCGAGCAGGTCATGCCCAAAGGTTTGTGCAAAAGAATTACCAGCCCCGCCACCGGATCGAGCGCTGCCCCGTCAATCTGCATCCGGCGCGGCAAATCGGGCGTGACCGCGATGCGCTGGCTGACATCGAGCAGATCTCCACCGTCCAAGCTAATGCCGCCGGCCTTTGCCATCCGCGCCATATCCTTACGCGAGCCGTAGCCCATCGAGGACAGCAGCTGGTCCACGCGTGCGGTGGCTGGCTTGGTCATATCTGGTTCCTTCACTGTCCCAAAGCGCTGGTACAAACCAAGGCGCGCAATGCCACCCGCTATCGGCAGCGATCTTGCAACAGCTAGTCCAGTTTTTGCGCCAAGGCCAGTTCGCAGCGGCCAAATTGGCGCCCGGTCCCTGTCAGCAAAGGCCAATCAGTCGCGCAAAGCCAGCTCTTTTACCTTTGCAATAGGCTGCCAGAAATATGCCAAGATCGTCCGCTTGCCTGAAAGCACATCGACCGTCGCCGTCATGCCAGGTTTTAACACCACCTCTGTGCCATCATTTAGCGTAATAGCACCCTGATTATCGCTCTGAATCGCGATATCAACTTGGTAATAACTAGCGCCATTCTTGTCATTTGAACTTGCGTCGGCGCTGATACGCGACACCCGCCCCTCTACCGAACCGTAGCGCGAGGAATCATAGGCCGAAAGCCGAATGCGCACATCGTCGCCTGGTTGGATATTCGAGATATCTTTTGGCGCAATATCGGCTGCAATCATCAGCCCTTCGCCCGTTGGCACAAGTTCTAAAACAACGTCGCCTGTTTTGACATAACCGCCTGGGGTGCGGTAATTTAAGCGATAGATGATCCCATCCATTGGCGCACGAATAACGGTGCGGCTGACACGTTCGCGCAGCAACGGCAGGGCCTCATTAAGCTCAGAAATCGAAGAAACAACGTCGCTCAGTTCAGACATCGCTTGCAGCCTATAGGCCTGCGTCCGATTGGCGATTTCACTGTCGATGGCGGCAATACCAGCTTTCGCCTGATCAATTGCGACCGCTGCCGCTTCAAATTGCCCGCGTGAAGTTTCCAATTCGCGCTGAAGTTCCAAAAGCCGTGTTTCAGGCGCGATCTTTTGCCGAACCATTGGCTCTAAAACCGCAATCTCTTTCTCAATAAGACCCAGTTTGCGGTCGGTACTTCCGCTTTGAACCTCTGCACCTTTCAAATCTTGAAGCCGTTGATTGCGTTGTTGATCAAGAACTGCAAGCGAACCCGTCAACTCATTCCGCCGAGCCACAAACAGGCTTTGCTCCGAGGCCGCAACGCTTGGGCTACTGGCCGCCAAATCGCTGGTCACGATAAAATCGCCGCCGTCAATTTCCGCGCGCAGACGGGCTTGCTTTAATTCAAGCGTGGCGTGGCGTTCAACAAGCCTATTCAGTTCGCTTGCGGAATCGACAGGATCAATCTCAAAAAGGATATCCCCCTTTTTGACTTCGGTATTTTCGGACACATTGCGTTTCAAGATAACGCCACCTTCACCAGCTTGCACCAACTGGTTTTGAACCGAGGAAACGATCTTTCCCTGACCACGCGTCACATTATCAAGTTCGGTAAAAGATGCCCAAGTGATAAAGGTCACTATCAGCAATCCAACTGCAAACAGAATTGCCGAGTTGGAAAGGCTTTGAGTTCCGGACAACTCATTCGAGAGCTTTTTAAAGTTCACATTTGCCACTGTTTTTTTCCTTAGTTCGACTTGAGCCGATCGGGCGTCGTGTCGGCAATGACAGTACCTTTATCAATCACCAAAACACGATCACAAAGTGCCAAAACCGTATTCCGATGCGTGACTGACAATAGCGTGCGACCGGCCAGCCAATTCCCAAGGCGGTCTAAAACCGCGCGCTCTGTCGCCGTATCCATAGCGCTCGTCGGTTCATCCAAAACAAGCACATTAGGATTATGCAAAATTGCGCGTGCTAAATTGATCGTCTGCCTCTGGCCGCCAGAAAGACCTTCACCACGCTCTCGGAGCATCAGATCATAGCCTTGTGGGTGGTTCGATGCGAAGTCATCTACCCCAGCAACTTTTGCGATATTCAAAATATGGCTGTCGTCATACTCATAATACCCCATCTGGATATTTTCGCGAAGACTTCCAGAAAATAGCCATGTTTCCTGAAGCATGACGCCTAAATTCCGCCGCAGGTCAGACTTATCGATTTGGCGCATATCAACCCCATCGATGGATATAGATCCTTCTGTGGGCTGTAAAAGACCAGCTACCAGTCTCGCAAGCGTTGACTTCCCGGATCCCATTTTTCCCAAGATGGCCACATGCTGACCAGCCGGTATTTTAAGCGACAAGTTTCTAATAATCGGCGCACTTGCTCCCGGGAAGCTGTAGCTCACATTCTTTAATTCAATCTCGCCGTTAAGATGCGGGCGACTCAGACGGTTGCCTACTTCCTTCCCATCGCTGCCGCTGGTTTCTTTCATCAACGCATCAATAGCTCGGTAAGCTTGGCGAGCCCCATTTGCACGGGAAAGAGCGGATGCAAGCTGTGTGAGCGGTGCGAGGGTACGCCCACCAAGGATCGAAGCTGCGATCATGGCACCTGAGGTAATCGTGTTCGATTGTATTAGGAAAACCCCGAAAAAGATTGTTCCTATCTGAGCCAGCTGCTGAATTGACACCGCCGAGTTTACGGCGAATTGCGAAATTATCCGATTTTTAAATCCAAGCTCTGCTTGGTTCGCAACGGCGTCCTCGAACCGTTTCCGCATCAGCCGGCCAGAGCCAGTCGCTTGCACGGTTTCCAGGCCGTTCAGCGTTTCAACTAAAACCGCCTGTTTTGACATCGACGTTTCCAAGTTGTCTGATGCCAAATTCCGCAAAACAGGCTGAATCACCAGTCCAATAAATAGCACTAACGGGACAGCAATCAGGGGAATAAGCGCAAGCGGTCCTGCAATTAAAGAAATGACCCAAATGAATAAGAAGATAAACGGAAGGTCCACAACGGCGACGAGCGTTGCAGATGTAAAAAACTCTCGAAGGGTGTCGAATTCCCGTACGATTGAAGCCAGCGCGCCTGATTTTTGTTGTCGCGTATCAAGGCGCATCGTCAAGATTTTGTCAAAAATCAAGTTCGACATCCTCAGATCGGCACCTTTACCCGCTCTGTCAATGAATTGCGCCCTCAGTGATTTGATAATGAAATCAAAGCCTAAGAGGATCATCATTCCAACGGTTAAAGCAATCAGAGATTCAGTAGCGTTATTGGGGACCACGCGATCATAAACAACCATCGAAAAAAGTGAAGTTGAAAGCCCCAATAGGTTTGTAATCATTGCTGCCAAAATGACCTGTATATAAAGCCACTTTCCTTCAATAATTGAGCTCCAGAACCAATTCTCACGAGTTCTAAGCTTCACGCCACTTGGTTGGGGTCTCATGATGATAGCATACGGTAATAGAAGTTCGCTCAAATCGCCCGTTATGATATCCGCATCTCGTGTGTCGGCACCGAAAAACTGAACCTTAGCTTTACTTGCATCATTAATTTCAAGGATGGCTACAGCATTGCCGGCATGATCAAAGCTAATTAAGGGACATTGCCCCTGCGTAATATCTCTAATATCGATGTTGCCGAATGCCGCGTCATATCCTAACGTCCGCAACGCAGATACTGCTTCTGCTGGGCCAAAAAAGTCGGATGAAATTCCTGGCAGATCCCGAATGGCTGCTTCAGAGTAATTCGCGCCCTTCATCTTCAGAATATGCTGCATTGCTTTGGCAAGAGTGGCGCTCAGTTGTGGCGTTACTTCAATGTCAGGGCTGAATTCTAATGCTGGATCTGAAGCTTCTATAACAGTCTGTTTCATTGCCGTGCGCTCGCGATGATTGAAATGTTTATTTTTAAACACGGCTCAATAGATGGATATCTATCGAGCCACATCGATTATTTTAATCAAATCGCCGGTTCCAGCTAGAAGAGTTGCTTGAACCAATACGCGACCCGCTTCAGTCTTGAGCTGTTGCTCATATGCGCGATATTGCTTAATTTCGGCATCAATCAATTGATTAAGAGTCGCTTGACCTAGCGCGATTTGCGACTCGGCGGCGGCTGCTTCAGCAATCGCGGTGGAGAGTTTTTCTTCATTGATTTTAGCCGCCTCCGATAAGGCAGTTAGCTTTGCCAGCGTGCTATGAAGTGTTGCTTTTGCTTCTGTTTGGGCATCTGCAAGCTGAGCCTTCATCGATTCTTGATGCGCAATCGCCGCAGCCAGTTGTGATTTGCGGCGCCCCCCGTCACTAAAGGTATAACGAAGTTGCAGCCCAATTCGGGTATCGGTACTGTCGGTTGCTTTCATCGGCGAAGTTACACCGGTGTTTAGATTGACCGATGGCTTGAGTTGCGCACGCGCCTGTGAAACGTTTGCTTCTGCGGAGACTAGATCCGCGGCTGCCCGTCGCAGGCTCGGCACCTGCGAAATATCACTGCCTGCTTTTTTAACAACCTCTTCATCAGCTAAAAGCATCGGTTGCTTTAATCCTCTTGCAGGAATTATGTTAAAATATCTTTGGAACCGGCTTTCTGCCTCTGCTTTTGCGCTCCTCAGGTTGGTTTCTTCCATCCGGATATCTAGTAAAGTAAGGTGTGCCCCATCGCGTGTCGCTGTGTCGATCATTCCACTGCTGGTCATTTGTTCTATTTGATTGAACAGGGTTTGAATGGCATTCGATCGCGACGTAATTGCACTCAGCTGCTGTTGCGCAACCCAAACATCGCCCCATGCGCGCACGGCTTCGAGCGCCACGGCGTTGCCAGTCTCTTGGGCCGCAGCGCGGGCAGAAAGAGCGGATGCAGTGGCGCTGTCAATTGCAGCGAGAGAAGCGCCGCCATCATAGACCAGTTGCGTGATCATGATGTCCGCGGCAACGCCATTTGTTTGTGCATTAATGGGGCTTCCTTCAAAGAGTCTGCCGCCCGTTGCATTTGATGAGATTTGTGGACGCGTGTTGCTTTTGGCGACGTCTAATTGTGCGAATGCAGCTTTTTCTGCAGCCTGCGCAGCTAAGAAGCGTTGATTTTGCAGGACTGCATTTTTTAAATTCGCTTTAAAACTATCCTCTAAGCGGGCCGCTACACCTTGAACAGCAGGTTGCGGCTTTGTTTCGTGTAATCTTTCGGAAAGTTTTTTATCAATCAGCTCGAGGTTGTGTTGAGGCGCGCACGCACCGAGCGCAATGGTTATCGGTAGAATGAAATGCGAAAGTTGCATCTTGGATTCCCTCAAGCTGTTGAGATCGAGCTTTTATTACAATGATGGCTTCAGTACCATGCATTTGGTTAGCGGATTAATTTTCATTTATTTATATAATTTTTTATATATAATTATTTAAAGTATACTCAAGATCGCCCTTAGGGTGTCGAAAAGAGGTTTGAATTGCTTGCTTGCGGGCGGATTAACCTCCTCGGCAACGCGAGCAAAGCATGGCGTGAACAATATTCACTGCTGATTTTTTGCTGGCTGGATCCGAAATTTCTGCTGTTGGTCAAGAAATTTTAGCCGTGCATTTTTGGGTCGCTTAAAGAGAATAAACAGGCTGATCTGCTGACCTTGGCGCGTTACGGTTCCAAGGTTGATCTCTCAGCGCAGTGTGGGTTTTCAGCGGAGCCTAATATCCGAAACTGAATTGGCATCGTTGATAAATTTCGAGTATTTTCTATTTATATGTCGTGAGCCGCCACCGGTTGCATTTATAAATAAGGCGGAATTCATATATAAAAATTAGGTACTTTTTTTATATTTG
>CAJXWJ010000028.1 GCA_913062925.1 uncultured Pseudorhodobacter sp.
TCGGGCACACATGGGCTGTCTTATGGCGACATCGTTTATGTTGGCTCGAACTATAGCGCTGCCGATGTTGGCAAGCGGTTCCAGTTCATGGGGAAATCGGCGGCGGGCGTTAATTTGGCGCTGGTCGATTTCAGTAATTTGGGCCTTTGGAAAGAAGTCACCCCGGAAAACCTGATCCCTGCCGGCATTGGCCGGAGCGTTGCCGAAATGGTGCCGGGCTATACCGGCACCGGCAGCACCACCGCCTATGGCATGATCGACCGCACCCGTTCTGAAGGCGGCGCGCTGGCCCAGATCATCAACAACAGCCTTGTTGTCTCGGTTGGCGCGGTGACGGTGGCTGCGATTATGCGCGCCACCATGCAAGCGCTTGAGGCCAGCGACATCAGCACCTCGGGCAGTGCTGCGGGCGGCATTATCGCCACAAATACGCTGTTGGGCAAAGCCGATGCGATGATCCTAAATTCCAGCATTACCAGTTCGGGTGGCGATGTCAGTGTCACCGCGACCAATCTCAGCATCGTCTCGGCCGTGGTCGAGACGAAGATGACCGCAAGCGGTTCGGTCTCGGGCACAGGGGCGAGCGTGATCGTCGCCTTTAACGCGGTGGGGTATGATCCGGCGAATATCTTCTTTGCCGCCACCGATGCTTTGCTTGGAACCAGCCTTCTCAGCAATAAGACCCCCGTGGGGGCCTTGGCCCATATCGAAGACAGCGCCACCGTGGCTTATGGCTCGGTTTTGGTGCAAGCCATGTCCAAAGAGATCGTGATCGGCAATCTGGCCAGTCTTGATCCGGCATTGGACGCGCAGGCGATCAGCGACACGCTTTTTGATGCCGAGGGCAGCCGCGATGAGGTCAAAGCGCAGGCCATCCTTGGCGCGGTGGCAAGCGTTTTGACCCAGCAGGGTCTCGCCTTTACCGGCAGCCTAAGCTTTGTTGAACTGGTGCCAACCGAGCTGTGGTATCTGCAAGACGAAGGCGGGCAAAGCTGGCGCGTCGCGCTTGTGGGCAGCGCTTTGGAGATGTCGCGGGTCAATATGCTGACGGCAATTGTCGGCAACGAAGTTGATGTCAGCAAGCAAAATGGCTCGGTTTTGTTGGATCGGGCCTCGGCCTCTAAGGCGGCTGATCCGACCAAATACGGTGCCAACGGGGCTTCGGGCGCAGGGATATTGGCGACCAATCGGGTGGCAAGTGACACACAGGCCTGGATCTCTTCAACCACCGCGGGGCGCGCGCTGGTTGCAAGCCATGGCTCTCTTCAGGTGCAGGCGGAGGACAGCGCCAACTTGATCAGTAAGTCATCGCTGTCGTCGCAGTCGATCATTTCAAATAATATGAATGATTTCAAACAGCTGCTGACAAATATTTTGTCATCAACCTATAGCTTTACCACCAAATCGGGCACCCAAGACGTCAGCTATGGCGATATGGTCTATGTCGATGCGGGCTTGGGCACGGTTGGTGCCGGTTCGATCTATAAATATGTGGCGCTGACCGGCAGAAGCCTTGATTTTGGCACGCTGACCGAGGCGAATTTGCTGAACACCGCAGTCTGGGCGCGCGCCAATGGCGATATTGATCCGGCCTCGTTGTTCCCCGATGTCGGCAATATGGCGGCCAGCAATTCGATGGCGGTTGGCGGCATTATCGTCACCAATGAGGTTTCGGGCAATGTTCTTGCCAGCCTTGAAAATGTTACGGCCCAAGCGGGGCTGGATGTTGTGGTAGATGCCAAAGCCACGGCGATCTTGCTGGCTACGCTAGAGGCGGTGGTGATCTCTTCGGGCGGCAGCGCTTGGGGGTCGGGCTCGTCGATTGCTTATAGTGGTCAGATCGTCAGCAATATTTTGCAAAACGCAGCGACTGCGCAGATTTTGACATCGGCCATTACCGCTGGTGGCAGCGTGCTGCTGCACGCCGATCAGGCAACTGTGCTGGATGCGACGCTGAACTCGAACACCTCGACCGGCGATACGGCCATTGGCGGCATGTTGGCCTTTAACAGCATTGGCTGGGATGTCTCGAGCGGTAGCTTGCTGAATGCGCTGGACACGTTGCTGGGCGATCCTTTGCTGTCGTCTTTGCTGGGGGTGCCGGGCGCAGGCGCTTTGGCGCGGATTGTCGATTCCAATGTCGTGGCGGGCGCAAATGTCAGTGTCGATGCGGTGTCGCTGACACGGCTGAATGCCACGGTTGCCAATACTGTCACCTCGGCTGCGGGCGCGATCACGGGGGCAAGCGGCAAAGCCACCAGCCTTGTGCTGGCCTCGAACAAGGTTGCAGGCGGCACCAGCGCTTATATCAGCAATACCACTGGCGCTGCGTCAAACAGTGTAACCGCCACAGGCTCGATTTCGGTGACCGCAGCTGACCGGCAGATTTTCCGCTCGAATTCCCTGATGGTTTCCAGCTCTACCACCACCAATGACGGCGGCGCTGCGGTGCTGCAAACCGCGCTGAACAATCTGACCCGCACCGATTGGGCGGCTGTCGCTGGCAGCGTGCAATTGGTTGATCTGGCCTTTGGCGATCTGGTGCGCTTTGTGAATGGCGCTTCGACCAAGATCTACCGCTATCTGGGCACGCCAACCGATGGGGTTTCGGTCGATCTGGGTACGGCGACGATTTATGACAATCTGGATCTTTGGCAAGAAGACTTCGGCTCGCATATGGTTCCAACCGGCTACAATGTTTCGCCAAGCGATGCGGCGGCGACGGGGCTGATTGTGGTGATGAACATGCTGTCCTCTGACGTCGAGGCGCGGGTGCAAGATGCAAGCTTGATTGCGTTGGCGGGTGACATCACCCTGCGGGCCGATCTTGCCGCGACGATGGAGGCCACGGTTGACGCCTCCTTGACCGCTTCGGGCGGTCCGGCCATCGGGGGCAGCAAGGCGGCACCGACCGAGGGCGGTACCACGGCTGCGCGCGGCGGGGCTGCGGTGACCAATGTCCTGCAAGGCGGCGCGCGGGCATCGGCGATTGATGCCGCTTTGACGGCGCGTGGCACCGGTTTGGTGACGGTCGAGGCCACCAATCTGGCCCAGATGACCGCCGATACCGGCTTTACCACCGCAACCGGCGACGAGGCCCAGACCTTGGTGCTGGCCTTCAACTCGGTTGGCTGGAAGCCGTCGAATATCTTCTTTAACGCAATTGATACTTTGCTGGGCGATCCTGCCGTTTCCAGCGCGCTGAACGGCGAAAGCCCCGTCAACGCCACCGCCAGCCTGACACGCACGACGGTGGACGCTGATGGCGCGCTGATGGTGACGGCTGTGAATGACGCCTCGATCACCGCCAACAGCTCGAACCAAGCCATCAGCAGCGCGGGCGCTTTGACCGGCGCAAGCGGCAGCGTGATGGGCGCGATGCTGTCTTTGAACAAGGTCTCGGGCGCGGGCTATGCGTTGATCGACGGGGCACAGGCCAGCTTGGCGGCGCTGTCGAGCTATGTCACCACCGGCGGCAATATCATCGTCTCGGCCACCAATGGCTCGCGCATCACCTCGTTCAACTTTCTCGAGCAAAAGACCACAGTTACCAATGACTTCGGCTTTAGCATGGCAATTGCCCTGCTGGAATCTGCACTGAAAAACTACACCTATACCAACTTTTCTGGCGACCAAGATTTGCGTTTTGGCGATATTGTGCGGATCGGATCGACAGTCGATAAGACCGCTGGCAAGAATGGCGGGCTTTCGGATGGTGATCTTTACCTTTACGTTCACGACACCGATGCGCAGCGCTACACGCCAAATCTGATTGATCTGTCAGCGGTTGATTTCAAGACTGCGCAATGGCTCAAGTTGCCAACCGCCAGCATTCTGACGATGATCCCGCCCTTTATCAGCCTGAACGCCACCGAATCCGATGCGTCTGCGGTGGGCGGCATGGTCTCGATGAACGATGTGCGTGGCGAGACCACAGCGCGGGTCAGCTATGCCATTCTTGCTGCGGGCGGCAAGGTTGATGTCTTGGCGACCAATACCTCGGCGCTTTTGGTGCATAACGTAGGTGATGTGCTGGCCAAGGGCGGCTCGGCAATTGCCGGCGGCAGTGAGGTCATGGCGATTAACGTCAATATGGCGACCAATGTGGTGCTGACCCAGGCTCTGGCCGAAGTTAGCTTTAGCAAAGTCACGGCTTTGGGCGCGTTTTCGGTGCGCGCGCTGTCAACCGGCAGCGTTCTGGCCGATATTGACACCATCACCCAAGCCTTTGGCGGCGGCGGCAATACAGTGGCCATCGGGGTGTCTCTGGCCTTTAACTCGGTTGGGTTCAAGCCACAGAACTTTTTGTTCAACACCATTGATCTGTTCTTTGGCACAACCCTGACGGGTGTTGATGCGGCCTTTGCGCGGGCGCAGGTGGTGGATTCCCAAGTGCTGGTGGCAGGCGATATCGCCGTGACCGCCAACTCGAACGCGGCGATTGACGCAACGATCACCAATTCGGCGGTGGCGATTGCGGTGGGGGCCACGGGCGAGAATGCCAGCACCTCGGTTGCAGCCGTTGCGGCGATGAACCGCGTGGCCAGTGGCACTTTGGCCCAGATTACCCAAGCGTCAGGCGTGCTGTCTTTGGGCGTGCAAAGCAGTGCCGGCAGCCTTGCGGTCACCGCGCTGGATACAACCCATGTCAATGCCAAGGTGAAAGCGGCCTCGATTGCGGTGGCGGTTGGCTCGCAGCAGGCAAGTTCGGTCTCGGTGGCGGCAACTTTTGCCCGCAATGAGATTTTGTCAAACGCCCAGGCGCTTGTCTCGGGCGTAACAGCCTTGCGCGCGGCGACCACGCTTGACATCTTGGCGCGCCGCACTGCGGTGATCAACGCAATCGGTGGGGCCTCTTCCGTGGGGGTGGCGATCAGCGCCAGCGCCAAGGCGACCTCGATTTCGGGTGGCGGCGCGATTGTCGTCAACCGTATCACTGGCAGCACCACGGCCAAAATCTCTGACACCCACATCACGGTCGGCGGCCACGTTGGCGTGACGGCTGAAGACGGCGCGGTGATCTTGGCTTCGGTCGAGACGCTGGCGGCCACGGTTGCGATTTCGGGCAATACCTCGGCGGCTGTTGGTCTTGGCATGGCCATGGCCTTTAATGAAATCGGCTATCAGACCAGCAGCCAAGCCGCGGATTACACCAGCGCCAGCCTGCCTGTGACCTTAATCGCGGGCAAAGTGGTGCATGTCACCGATGGGCCGCAAGCTGGTGCCGACTTCGCGTTTGTAGGCGCAACGGCCACGCAGGCCGGCGGCTTTGACCTTTCGGTGCAAGACTACAACGACACCCGATTGTGGCAGCGCGTAGATCTGGTTGCAGGTCTTGGCGGCACCACGGCGGCGATTGAAAACGGCAGTCTGGTGGCTGGCGGAGCGGTAGATGTCTTGGCGATAGCAAGCGAAAGCATCATCGCCAGAGTGGCGGTGACGGTGCTTGCACTGGCTGGCGGCAAGACCGGCTTGGCTTTGGCAGGTGGCGGCAGCGCGGCCAAGAACAGCATTCTGGGCGGTGCGGATGCGCATATCTCGGGCCTTAGCAATTTGACCGCCGCCAGTGTCTCGGTTGTGGCGCGCGACAGTGCGATTATCACCTCGAACGTCAAGGCGGTGTCGATTGCGGCGGCGCTTGGGCAGACCGCAACGGCGGTCTCGATCGGTGTAGCGGTTTCGGTGAATGAGGTGAACACATCGGTTTTGGCCGAGATGGCTTCGATCAGCCAATCCACCATCACAGGCGCGGTCAGTGTCACCGCCGATATCGCGCCACCGCCCAGTTATTCGGCACTTTTGGGCGGGCTGACGGCTGCGGCATTGGACAGCGCAACCGAAGCCAAACTGGTTGATGTCAACGGGGTGGTCAGCCTTGATCCGGTGGATCTGGCGGCTGATACCGCGACGATGGCGGCGCTTGTCAGCGCGATCAACGCCAAGCTGCCACCGGCCGAGCTGTTGACCAACAGCTTTGCCGCGGGCACACTGAAATTGTCTAAATCAACAACTGGCACTGGCTGGCTGTTGATCGATGAGATCGGGCGGGCCTTCTCGATGGACATCGTCAACGGCGCTTTGGTGGTGACAGCCAAGACCATCAATGCGGTTGCCCAAGCGGCCTCCATCAGCGTAGCGCTGGGACAACAGGGTGTTGCGGTTTCTGGGGCAGGCGCGTTTTCCTTTAACACCATTGGCAGCGGCGCAGCGGCGCGGGTGCTGAACAGCCGTTTGGCGGCAGGTGGGACGGTCACCGTCTCTGCAACCAATAAGGGCGCGATCAACGCCTCGGTTTTGGCAGCTTCGGCGGCGGTTGGCATCGGCTCGACAGGGGTTGGTGCCTCGCTTGGTGTGGCAGTGGTGCATAACACCATCGCAGGTATCGGCGGCGGCGCGGTTTCGGTCAGCGCGCAGATTGCGGGCTCGGATGTGGTGACAAGCGGCGCGATCAGCGTCAGCGCTGTGACGGCGCAATCTATTGACGCCACCGCCTTCTCGGGCTCGGTTGCGATTGCCGCAGGCTCGACCGCCTTTGCAATTTCGGGATCTGGCGTCGGTGTGGCAAACCGCATCAACGTCGATACCCGCGCCTTTATCTCGGGCAATCTGGCCAGCGGTGCCACGCCCGCGATTTCGGGCAGCAGCATCATCGTCAGCGCCAATGACAATTCGATCATCAACGCTTGGGGCGGGGCGGCCTCGGTTGCCTTTGCGGCGGGCTCGACCGCGGCGGGCGTCTCGATTGGGGCTTCGGATGTTTACAACAGCATTGCCGGCACCACCTATGCAGGGCTGACAGGTGTCAGCCGCTTTGCCCGCGCCACCAGTGGCAGCATCGGTATCAGCGCGCAGACCCAAGCGGTTATCACCGCCTCGGCGCAGGCGGCGTCTTTGGCCGCAGGCTTTGGCCAGACTGGCATCGCAATTTCTGGGGCAGGGGCCTCGGCGGTCAATCTGATCAGCGCAGGCGCTGTGGCCGAGCTGACCAGTTCGACCGTCACCGCAAATGACAATGTCACTGTTACCGCGACCTCGAGCAGTGCAATCAAAGCCACTGTGCTTGCAGCTTCGGCTGCGGTTGCAGTGGGCCAAACCGGCATTGGCGCCTCGATCGGGGTGGCGGTTGCGCGCAACCAGATCGGCTTTGCGGCCATCGACCCCTCCAGCCTGAACGCCACCTATGCGGCTGGCGTCTCGCGTCCGGTTTCGATTGCGGCGGGCCAGAGTGTCGAGATCACCAAGGGTCTTCGCGCTGGCCAAGTCTTTGTCTATCGCGGCACAGCGCCGCTGACCGATGCGGGCGGTCTTGATCTGAACGCACAGGATTACGGCAATCTTGACGCTTGGAGCGAAATCTCGTTGCAGCGCAGCCCAGCCTCGGTTTCGGCGCTGATTTCGGCCAGCACGGTGACGGCGGTAAATGGCGTGAGCGTCACTGCGCAAAGTCGGCAAAGCATCGAGGCAAGCGTCTTCGCCGGATCGGCAGCGATTGCGGGTGGTCAGGTGGGCATCGGCCTGTCTGGCGCGGGCGTTTCGGTCGAGAACGTGATCGCCTCGGCCATCGAGGCCAGCGTGCTAGGCGGTTCGATCACGGCCAAGTCTCTGACTGTGCTTGCAAAAGACCAAAGCCTTATCACCGCTTCGGCGCAGGCGGTCTCGATTGCAGCGGCGGTGGGTCAGGTTGCAGGGGCGATGTCAATTGGCGTGTCGATTGCTTCGAACCGTGTCGATAATGATGTGGTGGCCTTGGTTTCGGGCGCTGTGCTGACCCTTTCGGGCGGCACAGGGGCGGTTGTTGTGCAAGCTCTTACAGGTCTGGACAGCCCCAGCTTTACCCTGAACGGAATAAGTGCCGACGGTTTGACCGATGCCGCGCAGACCGCAACCAATGACGCGGGCACGGTGGTTGATGCGGCGGATGCGCTGGCAGATGCGGGGCTTTTGGCGGCGCTGAAGCTGGCGCTGCAAGGCTCGGGCGAGGTTGTTTCGGGCAGCTTGCGCGTGGCGGTTGTGCGCGATGCGTTGAAGTGGTCGGTCGTTGATCAAGCCGGTCGCCATTGGACGATCGAGCTGATTTCGGGCAGTCTTCGCGCCAGTCGTACCACGATCACCGCGACATCTTCAGCGGCTTCGGTGGCTTTTGCGGGCGGCATGGTGGCGGCGGGCGTCTCGGGGGCAGGGGCTTCGGCGGTCAATGCTGTGACGTCAAACACCAGTGCCAAGATCACGGGCGCGACGATAACCTCGGCGCAAAGCCTTCTGGTTGATGCTGCCAATAAAGCCTCGATTGATGCCTCGGTGATGGCGACATCGCTGGCGGTTGGCGTGGGCATGGCGGGCCTTGGCGTGGCGATTGGGGCCGCGATTTCGCGCAACTATATCGGCTATGATCTGCATGGATCACGGATGACGGGCCGCGGCCTGACCTCGGCCATTTTGGAAAACACCCAAGCGACGGGCGGCGGCGCGGTGATCACGGTCAGCGCAGCTTCGAACCAAGCGATCAATTCTGAAGTCTTTGCTGGCACTGCTGCGCTTGCAGGCGGTGTGGTCGGGCTTGCGCTTTCGGGCTCTGGCGTCGAGGCGGTCAATACCATTGCCTCCGACAGCCTTGCTGCGATCCGCGGATCTTTGAGCAATCTTGACGGCGCATCGATCAGCGTTTTGGCCAGCAATGCCTCGGCCATCGACTCCAAGGCCGGAGCCGTTGCGCTGAGTGCGGCCTTTGGCCAAGTGGCAGGCGCAATTTCGATTGCCGCCACGATTGCAAAGAACAGCATCGCAGGCACAACCTTGGCCCAGATCAGCCGCAACGCTGCAAGTGGTGTGGCGGGCGTGGTCAAAGCCAGTGCGGGCGCGATTTCCGTCACGGCCACCGACAGCGCCACGATCCACTCGACCGCTTCGGCGGCCTCGCTTGCGGTGGCGGTCGGCTTTGGCGGCGGCGCTTTTAGCGGAGCTGGCGCAAGTTCTGAAAACAGCATTCGCAACGGCGTTGCTGCCAGCATCGACACCATGACCCTGATCGCCAGCGGAGCTGTCTCTGTGATCGCCACCAGCACTGGCACGATCAGCGCCAATGTGCTTTCGGCGGCAGCCTCGCTGGGGGCGGGTGCTTTGGGTATTGGCATGTCGATTGGCTCTTCGAGCGCGCGCAACAGCATCGGCTATCAAAACGTCGCGCCAAGCAGCCTGTCGCCAACCTATGCCACCAACCGCGCCAATCCCTCAATTTTGACCAATGGCGATACGGTGGAAATCACCGAAGGCAGCCGTCGCGGTCAAGTGTTCCAATATGTGGGCACGGCGGCCCTTGGGGCGGCTGGCGCTGCGGCGCTTGATCTGTCGGCGATGGATTACGCCAACCCAGATGCTTGGCAGGAAATCAGCCTGTCGCGCGATCCGGCTTCGGTTTCGGCCACGGTGCTTGCAAGCGCAATCACCGCAGGCGGTGCGGTTTTGGTACGGGCACAAAGCACGCAGGCGATCTCGGCGCAGATCTTTGCGGGCTCGGCGGCGATTGCGGGCGGCGGCGTCGGCATTGGCCTGTCAGGCGCGGGCGCTTCGGTGGACAACATCATCGCCACGGCGATCTTGGCCTCGATCAGCGGCGGCAGTGTCACCGCGCAGGCGCTGACGGTCGAAGCGCTGGACGCAAGCACCATCATCGCCAATGTGCAGGCGGTGTCTCTGGCGGCCTCTTTGGCGGTTGTGGGGGTCTCGGTCTCTATCGGTGTGTCGATTGCTGACAACCGCGTGGACAATGATGTCTCGGCCTTGGTGTCAGGAACAGTTCTGAGCATCAGCGGCGGTGCTTCGGCCGTTATCCTGCGCGCCTTTACCGGCCTTGCGGTGCCAAGCTTTGCCCTGTCAGGCAGCTTGGCCGCGTCTTTGACCGATGCCGCCACGGCCGATCTGACCAGCAACGGCAGTGCGCTTGAGACCAGCGACAAGACAAGTGATGCGGCGATGCTGGCGGCGCTGAAACTGGCACTGCAAACGGCGGGCGAGACGGTGAGCGGAACTCTGCGCGTTGCGGTTGTGCGCGCGGGCGAGAAATGGTCGGTTGTTGATACCAGTGGGCGGCAGTGGAGCATCGAACTGATCTCGGGGTCTTTGTTGGCCACGCGCAGCACGATCACTGCGACGGCTTCGGCCTCTTCGGTGGCGGCGGCAGGGGGATTGGTCGGCGTTGCGCTTTCAGGCGCGGGGGCTTCGGCGGTCAATGCTGTGACCTCGAACACCTCGGCCAAGATCAGCGGCGCGCAGCTGCTGGCTGCGGGGAGCATCACGGTGCAGGCGGTCAATAGCGCTGCGATCAACGCCTCGGTGCTGGCGACTTCGATGGCGGCGGGGCTTGGTCTTGCGGGGGTTGGCGTTTCGATCGGGGCCGCGATTTCGCGTAACTATATCGGCTATGACATGCGGGCAAATCGGGTCGCAGGTCGCGGCTTGACCTCGGCCATTGTCGAGAACACCACCTCGGCCAGCACCGGTCTTGGCGCGCTGACGGTGACGGCTGCCAGCAGCCAAGCGATCACTGCCAATGTTTTTGCAGGCTCGATGGCGGTTGCGGGCGGAATTGTGGGTTTGGCGCGCTCTGGCTCTGGGGTCGAGGCGCTTAACCTTATCGCCTCTGACAGCCTTGCGGCCATTCGCGGTTCGGCGACGGGGCTGACGCTGGCCTCGGTGAGCCTAAGCGCGACCAATCTTTCGTCGATTGACGCCAATGCGGGCGCGGTTGCGATGAGCCTTGCGGGCGGCGGTCTGTCGCTCTCGGGTTCGGTGGCAGTGACGCTTGCTGAAAACCGGATCAGCAGTAGCACCACGGCGGAAATCTCGCGCAATGCGGCAAGCGGGGCTTTTGGCTCTGTGACCACCCAAAGCGGCGGTATTTCGGTTTCGGCGCGCGATGAAGCCGAGATCCGCTCGGTTGCTTCGGCTGCGGCTTTGGCTGCCTCGGTTGGGATCATCGGCGTGGCGATCAGTGGCGCAGGGGCTGCCTCGGAAAACACCATCCACACCGCGACGACGGTGCTGGCCGATCATATGACGCTTTATGCGGCGGCTGATATCGACTTTACCGCCGAAAGCAGCGCGACGATTCTTTCGACTGTGATCTCGGCTGCGGTCTCGCTTGGCGGCGGCGTTGTTGGCGCGGCAACCTCGATCGGAGCCTCGCTTGCCAAGAACACCATCGGCAGCACGGCGCAGGACGGGGTCTTTGCGCTGTCAAACGGCGCAGTTCTGACGGCTGCGGGGGATGTCAGCTTTGCAGCCAGCATGTCGAGCCGGATTGAAGCGACCGTGGCAAGCATCGCCGTGGCGCTGGCCGAAGGCCTGTCGGCCAATTCTGCGGCTGGAAGTGGTGCTGCGGTTGACAATACCATTGGCTATAGCGTCTCTGCCTTGGTCACGGGCGGCTCGATCACTGCCTCTGCTGGCGCAGTTTTGATCTCGGCCACAGACACTGCAACCCTGATCTCGCATGTGGCGGCAGGCTCGGTTGCTGCCAGCTACGGCATTGGCAATTCGATGGCGCTGGCGATTTCGCTGGCCTCTGCAACGCTGCAAAACGCCGTCATTGCCCGCATTGATGGCGCAAGCGTGCTTGCCGACAGCGTAACGGTGCAGGCGCTTGAGACGATGACGGTGGATGTCACCTCGAGTGCGGCTGCGGTTTCGGCGGCCTATGGCGGCATGGCGCTTTCGGGCGGCGGTGCCTCTGCTGTGATGACAAACTCCAGCACGATTCTGGCTGAAATCATCGGCGCTGCGGCAAATATTCAAGCTCTAAGCGGTGTGACTGTAACGGCCACGGCGCTGCAATCGCTGAAAACCCGCGTCGATGCCCTCAGCATCGCTGCCGGCTTTATCGCCATTGCCGGCGGTGGCGGCACGGCCGTAGTCACCTCGAACGGCGTGATCACTGCGCGCGTGTTTGACGCAGATATCACCGCCGCCGCACTCTTGGTTGCGGCCTATGACGGCATCTCGCAATCGGCAGTTGTCGAGGGCATGACGGTTGGCACCACCGCAGGCATTGGGGCAAGTGTCGCCACTGTCACCACCGCGCAACGGGTGACGGGTTCGGTGGGGGGCGCAAGCGCTCGTCTTGTTTTGGGCAGCCTGACAGTGACCGCAGAAGAGGCGGGGCTGAACGGCGCTGATCTTGCCAATGTCGAGACCTATGCTTCGGGCGGCGGCATCTTGCTGGGTGTGCAATCGACGGTGTCGTTGGCCTCGAATGCCTCGACCGTTTCGGCCACTGTGGCCGAGGGGGGGGCTGTGATCTCGCTGACGGGGGCCGCGAAATTTGCAGCAACTTCGATCGCAAATCAACGCGTTGTGGCAAATGCTGCGGCGGGTGGTCTGATCGGAATTGGTGCGGCGGTGGCCAATGCTGTGTCTACCTCGGTGACCAGCGCTTTGATCGGTCAGTCGACACATATCACTGGCACCGACCTTGCGATTTTTGCGGTCAGCACCGACCATACCGACGGCTATGTCAACGCCGGAGCTTACGGCCTTGCGGCGGGGGCGGCGGCTGTGGTCAACAGCACGATCCACGCCAATGTCTTGGCAGGGATTGCCGATGCGGCGAATGCAACAAATGCCAGCACGCTGAACCTCTCGGGCGTGTTTTCGGTCAGCGCCGGCCATGTGGCGGACCCTGTCGCAACAATCGCAACCAGCGCAGGCGGAGCCCTTGCCGGTGCGGGTGCAGCGATCACGCATATAATCTACGCGGCGGTTGACGTTATCATTGGTGATTGGACAAATCTGACCGCCGGTTCGATTTTAATTGATGTTGGCAATACGTTAACCGGTTCGGGCCGTATCGACGGCAAGGCTGGCGGGATTGCGGCCGCGACCAAGTCGGACATCTACACCGCAATTGATTTTTCTACCAATGTCCGCTTTGGCACTTCCAGCATCGTGCATACCACCGATACCACGGGTATTTTGCGCGCCACCGTCTTCACAAAAATTACCTATACCGAAAACGCGAAACTGGTAACGCATGGGGCACTTGCAGGCTCGGGGGCGGATGTTGAATTCAACGGCAAAGCCCTCAGTGCCTCGATTGTCGTGGGGTCAAATGCACAGCTGACCTCCGAAGGTGAAATCGAGTTGGAAGTGAACGGACTTTATACCGTCACGCTGCAATCCTCGACCGAGACTTTGGGCGGTGTCACGGTTGCCATTGGCGCGGGCACGATTGATGTCACGCCAAACTATAAGATCGAGTTCAGCTCTGGCTCTTACAGCCGTGCGACGGGGGATTTCTACGCCTCGGTCGGGACCAACCGCGAGCTGGAATACAACATAAACATGTTTGACGTTCATGTTGATAACTTTGCGGGCAGCTCGCCAATTCCGGTCTCTGATCTTAAAACCCATGTTCTATATCAGGCCTATAACCTGATCAAAATTGACGCCAATGCGACGACGGAAAGCTATGCGAATATCTATTTGCATGCGGATGGATTTTCGATTGCCAGTGTTGTCGGTGTTGCGAAAACCACCAGCTGGGTTGCGGCCCTAAGTGGCGGCTCGATTGGCTCTGGTGCGGGGGCGACGCGTGCCGTGATCGAAGGCAGCGTGATAAACGATGGCTTGATCAAAACCGGTGCAAAAAGAAATAAGGCATTGACGCTGATTTCAGTGGTGGCGCCGGTTGTCGATTCCTTGGGTCAAGCGGTCTATATCGTTGATGATGCGGGCAATCCGGTGTTGGATGCGAATGGTCTGAAACAGCAGATGCTGTCAGTGCAAACAATTGCAGATCCGAACAAACCACCCAGCGATATCAGCTTTACCGATAGCACCGGCACGCTTCAGACCTCGCAATTTGATGCGATTGCTTTGGCGCAGCAGAAAATAAACGATTATCCAAATGATGCGCAGGTCGTGGCGTTTTACTCCACCCAGATCGCACGCATTAAGCAAGATCTTCTAACGCTTGGTCTTGCGGAATTGATAGGCAGCGAAATCGTCCCGATTATTCCAGAGGTCGAGACGGTAACTTTTGCTCCGATCAGCGCACAGGCTGGTCAGGTTAAGATCTTTTCTGACCAATTGTCAGGAACAGGCACATTCGATGTTCCTAAAAATGCCTCGATCGTGATTAATTCAAAGAGCTCGGCTAATTTGACATTTAACGGGATATATATTCCAAACACCAATGGCGGGATCTATTTCAACGGAACAGACATCACGGATGTGACTGGAGCTGCGACTACGGTCGCGGATGGTTTGGATTGGATCCAAGGCGAAAACCTGCGCAAAGTTAATCTAAACAACGACACCACAACGAATATTGGCACAAAAGACAGCGTTTTGTCTGCGCGTTTCAACATCACTGCGAATAGCGTTGATCACGCCGCAGCGACGCCAACAATTCTTATTGATGTGGTCAATATTAATGAATTGATTGACCAGACGACCGGCGTGATCCCCCCTCCTCAATCAGTTCTGGTCCAGGGGGATATTAATGCGCGTACCTCGAGTGTGACGATTAACAACCATTCGCAGGGTGGCTCGATTACTTTGAAGGCGGCAGTGAACGCCGCTGTTATTTTTATTCATGCCGATGCATCAGTTAATATTTCTGGTGTCATGATCCAGCAAGTGGGTGGTGATCCCTATGCCGCGTTTTTGACCGGCGCTTTGACAGGGTCTGAGGGGATTAATCAAGCCTCCAGTGCAGGGCTTGCGGCGTATTACGCCACGCCAGCTTCGACAACGCCTTCGATTTCAGCAAAGCGCGTCGTTATTGAAGCAGAGTTTATTGATGTAAACGGGTTGATCCAATCGGGTCAGAACTCTTATACGCTTGAGTTGAATGCCGACGAGTATAGCCAAATTATTCGGGCTCAGAAAAGTGGTAACAACTTTACCAACATCAAGCTGACAACAAGCGCCAAAGATGCCAATGGCAAGTTGATCGCGAATGATGATTTCACCGTGGTCTATGATCGGGTGCGTAATATTCTGATCACCAAAGCTGTAAATCCATACGGCGGTTATATCGAATTGACCGGCGCGATTATGAATACGCAAAACGGGCAGATCACCGCCTATGCCGGCTATCCGCAGATCACCGTTACCAATAATATGTCTGCAATTGCAGGGATGACCATTCAGATCGATGGTATTGACGCCGACACGGTCGGCGACGGCAAGATCATTCTGCATGATAAAACCAAGTCTGAAACCACGACCTACACCAAGCAAATTTCCGGCAATGTGCTCAAGCAAGTCACGACATTTGTCGATGTGCCGGTCTCGACCTATACCTACACTGGCGGGGCTGTTAATTCGGTTCAGTATTCTCCAATGGCGAACTTCCGCTATGGCTGGAGCATCGCGGTAAAAACGCAGACCACTGATATCTCTAAGTTTTCGAAGAGCGGTTGGCTCTTCATCAACCTGGGCACCAGTCCGGTCTTGAACGTCACCGATTCAATGCAGTTGAGCGCGGAATTGGTCGAAGGCTCGCAATATTTCTATAAAGATGCCAATGCACTTGCTGGTTACAGTTATCAGGCCAGTTCTAATCCGGGCGTGAATTATACCTATTCCAGTTCGACGGTGACCACCTCTGACTCGGGCTGGTTGTCGCAGGGTTATAGTGTCAGCAAGACATGGTACGGTAAAAAGACCTATCATTACAAATATGAGCGGACCTCTGGCACCACCACAACTTATCAACAAAGCATTCTGGCTGATCGCCCTATTGGCATTAACTTTTTGTTTAATGCGACGGGTAATATTTCGGTCAATGCTGGTGCGGCCAATATTCTGATTGCGGGCAATCTGAACAACCAAACCGGCACGACAAGTCTTGTCACCACAGGCAGCATCACCACCTCGGCCACCGAGGCGGCAGGGCAGTCGGCGGCGGTGGGCGGCAAGATCATCACTCTGACGGCCGGCGGGGCGATTGGCGCGCAGACCGCACCGTTGCAGGTCAAGCTTGCCAGCACTTTGCCGGGGGCTGTGTTGAATGCCACGGCGCCGGGCGCGATCAATCTGGCGGCGGTTGCGGGGGATTTGATCGTTGGAACCATCAGCACAGTGCGCAATGTTGCCTATGGCGGATCCACGCTGCAATCGCGCGAAAGCATTAATATCACAGCGAAAAAATCGATTATTGCCACCAGTTCCAGCTTGATCGCGGGCAGCTCGATTGTGCTTGATGCGCAGGGCGGCGGCATTGGCAGCGCTTTGATCCCCTTGCGGATTGATACCGGCGCGCAGCCGACCGATACCTTGACCGTCACGGCGGCCGGCACGGTGGCTTTGCGCGAAATTTCCGGCGATCTGAGTATTTTCTCGATCAGTTCGCCAGGCAAAGATGTGGTGTTGATCGTCGACTCTGGCTCGGTTTTGGACGGCAACAACATTCAAGTTGTGGACACGCGCACCACCGATCAGCTTTTGGCGACGGTTTGGACCGATCTGCAACTGACCGCCGACACCGGCGCGAATACGAAGGTTCAAGATACGCTTGACAGCCTGTCTGCGGCCCGCACCCGCGAATATCAGACCTATTGGAAGTGGCGCAGCCTGCAAGGCGAGCCGCATTTCGCCGATATTTTGAGCAATGCCTCGGCTGTCATGGTGACTTCGGACGAAGAGATTGCCTCGTTGCGGGCGTCGTATTTGCCTGCGGGGGTGACTTGGGTCACGGCTTCGGTGGATGAAAAGGCCGCGGTCGATCTGCAAATTCAAACCTTGATGCTGTCGCGCACTGAACAGCTGCGCAGTCTCAACGCCACCTATGGCAGCCTGACTGCGGCCTATGACAGCAGCTATTCGGTCGCCCTGACGGCGGCTGAAATCGCGCAGGTGACGGGGTCGATCAAGATCTGGACGGCGGACGAGCTGTTGTTTGGCTTTTCTGCGGGCTTGTTGAAGCCTGTCACCTCGACCCAGACCAGCATTGAAGACGCCAATATCACCGCAGGCACGCTGAAGATCACCGCTTCGGGCGGCGTGGGCTATGCTGGCAGCAAGACGCTTATCGACTTTACCGGCACCATGACCAATGACGAGCGGATCTTGTTGGCGGCGGCGGAAAGCAAGGATGTGACCTTCCTGCTGACCAATGTGATCGCAGCAACGGTTGATTTCAACCTGACTACCTCGACCATGCACCGCACCGATGGCGGCAGCTGGAGCAGCACTTTTGCGGTGGGCGATTACATCGAGGTCATTGGCCTGACGCTCAACGCCACCGGCAATGGCAATTTCTACCGGATCGGCAGCATCAGCAATGGCGGGGCCGATATCATCATCGAGACCGGCGCGGGGCTGTTGTCACTTTCTGCCGACGAGCGGCTGCAATCGGTCAGCGTGGCGGCCGTGGCCATGGACCCGATGTCGCAGATTGGCGCCGTGAAATGGCTTGAGATTCTGAAGCGTGAAGATCTGAACGTCACCTTGGACAGCACGCTTGCGATCACCGCAAATGGCAATGCTTTTGTCGGCTCGCGGTCGAATATGCATCTGCTGGATATTAATGTCGCGGGCACGGCGATCATCAAATCGGCGGGGTCTTTGTATGGGCACAGCGGGTCTTCGACGCTGGCCAATATTGTGGCGGGCGGCGATCTTGTGCTGGAGGCGGGCTATGGCTCGATCGGCACAGGGGTCGATGCAAACCGGCTTTGGATCAACCTAACCTCGGCCAATGCGCAGCTGACCGCACGGGCGCAAAATGATATCTGGATCGGCGAAACCCTGGGCGATATGCGGGTGGCGACAATCTATTCTTCGACCGGCAACGTCGATTTGCTTGCGGTAGCGGGCAATATTGTCGATGCGATCAATTCTGATTTCGTCAATATCCAAGCCTATAACATCCAGCTGCAAGCCAGCGGCTCGATTGGGTCGCAGTCCAACGATCTGGACATTCAGGCGGTCTATGACGGCGGTACGGTGGTGCGCGGTTTGGTGACGGCAACCGCGGGGCAGAACGTTTATCTGGTGCAGACCGGCGATATGTGGCTGCGCAACGTCTATGCGGGCGGCACTGTGCGGCTTGAGGCCACCACTTCGATCTTTGATGCTGTGGATATTGCCGATGTCACCAATCCCTATAGCGCCAATCTTGCGGTCACCTCGTCGAATGCGGGCACCGATATCACCGGCGTGGATATTTCGCTGGTGGCGATCCAGACGCTTGGCTTTATCGGGGCTGCGGGCAATGAGATCGACATCAATATGTTGGGCTCGGTTGGCGTGCTGAACACGGTCAGCTATGACAGCACCTATCTGAACGCCAATACCGGCGACATTCGCTTGAATCAGGTTGGCACCTCGGCGGGCTATACCGCCTTTATCACAGCGCTAAGCGGCAGCATTTTGAACGCGGCTCTTCAGGGGGTGACCAATATCACCGGTGGACGCGCTTATCTTGTGGCGCAAAAAGACATCGGCCTGCGCGACAAGAACATCTATACCACCATCGGCGCTTTGCAGGGCCGCTCGACCACCGGCAACACCTATCTGTTCAACGATGGCGCGCTTGCGGTCTCGGCCTTTACCGGCGTTGGCGTGGGCATGTATGCGGGCGGCGATGCGATTGTGCAGGCCCATAGCCCGATCACGGTGTCTTCGGATGTGGTTGTGATTGGCGATCTGAGCTATATCGCCAATGAAAGCGCCACCGACGACCGCGATAATATCACGATCAATGCGGGGATTTCGATTTCGGCCAGTGGCACTGCGACCTTCTTGGCGGGCGATAACTTTGTCCTGTCGGCAGGAGCAAGCATTCAGACGGGGCAAAATCTGGTGATTGTCACCGACTATGGCTCGCTGGACAGCCAAGGCGGCGATGTCACCCTGACAGGCACCCTGCACTCGACGGGCTACACCCATATCAGCACCAGTGCGACGAAAAGCTCGAGCGTGGTGATCGATGGTTTGCTGACCGCGCAGGGCGATTTTGTGCTGACCACGGGCGTGGTCGGCGACAGCGTTGCGATCAATTCGACCGTGCAGGGCGCGGGCGTTGCGCTGCTTCTGGGCGCGGGCAATGACACGCTGACCCTGACGGGGCGGCTGGCTGCAACTTCGGGCGATACCGTGCTGGATCTGGGCAGCGATGCCGATGCATTGGACAATGTGTCGATCAGCGGTGCTTTGGCGGCCGCGCGCGATCTGCTGATCTATAAGATGCCTGCTGCGACCTGGACGGCTGTTGTTGGCGTGGCACAAACGGTGACAGTTGGCGTTAATGCGCTGGTACGGGTCCAAGACGGCACCCGTGTCACTTTGTACCGCTATGTCCCGCTTGGTTCGGCTGCGATCAATCTGGGCACGGCCAATTATGCCGATACCTCGGTTTGGAGCGCTACCAATACCAACACCAGCGGGCTTGGGCGCGCGGTTTTGGCAATGACGGCGGCCTCGAGCCTGACCGCAGGGCGCGATCTGGTGATCCGCACCGGCGGCGGCAGTGACAGCTTGATTGATCTGGGGGCTATCACGGCGACCACGGGCGATATCTTTATTGATCTGGCCAATGGGGTGACGGGCACCGCGCAGGTGCTGCAATTGGGCGCAAAAGGCGTGACGGCTGGCGGATCTTTGTCGGTTTTGGCTGACGGGGCAACGGCGGTCTCTCTGGCGCTGACCGGCCAGTTCACGGTTGGGGGCGAGGCTCTGTTTGTGACCGGTTCGGGGGCTGATACGATCAGCTCTTCGGCCGTGCAAACCACTGGCAGCTGGCGGCTTTTGGCCAATGCGGGCGATGACACGGTCTCGGTCTCGGGCGCGATTACCACCACCACAGGTGATCTGATGCTGGATCTGGGCACCGATGCCGATGCGCTGAACACACTGACCGTCTTGGCGCCGCTTTCGGCCGCACGCGATTTGATTGTGTTGAACCTGGCACAGGCCGATCACGCGGCAACGCTGGGTGTCTCGCAAAGCGTCACGCTGGCTTTGGGCGATGTGGTGCGGGTTAGCACCGGCTCTGACGCGCGGCTTTACCGCGCGCTTGGCACGCAGACAGTGCAGATGGATGTCGGTCTGACCGATTACACCGATGTGCTGCTTTGGGCGCAGACCGATACCAATGGCCGCCTGCATGGCATAGCCACTTTGGTGATCTCGGCCTCGGGCGCTTTGACGGGGGGGCGCAATGTTCATATCCAAACCGGAGGCGGCAACGACACCCTTACCGCTCAGGCGGCAATCAGCGCGACGCTTGGCGATATCTTGATTGATCTTGCCGACAGCAAACTTGGCGGCAAGCAGAGCGTCAGCTTGACCACGGGGCTTGTGGTCTCGGGGGCCGATACCACCATCATGAGCCTTGGCACCGCGATTGCCGAATTCACCTTCCACGGCGCGATTGCCGCGGGCGGTAAACTGAGCCTGATCACCGGACTTGGCGACGACAAAATCACCTCGACCGCCGATCTTTTGGGCCAATCGGTGCTGATTACCACTGGCGTGGGCAGCGATCAGGTCAGTGTTATTGGCAAGATCACCGCAACCGCGGGCGGGGCTTTGCCGGTCACGAAATGGACTGGTACCACCGGCAGCACATTGTTGATCGTGCCGCTGCAAGGCGATCTGCTGACCTTGACGACAAATGGCGTGGCAGGGGTTTACCGCTATGTCGGTCCGGCCAATCAGATGCTGGATCTTGCGACGCTGGCCTATTGGGACAGCGCGCGCTGGCAGTCGCTGATCGGCGATGTCACGATTGATCTGGGCACGGATGCTGATGCACAAAACAGCCTTTCGGTCTTTGGCTCGATCACGGCCGCTGCGGCGATCCGCATCTACAATCTGCCGCAAACCGAGTGGAGCGTCATCAGCGGCGTCAGCCAAACAGCGACGCCATCGACGGGCGATCTGGTCAGCGTGATGACCCAGGGCGAGGCGGCGGTCTACCGCTATATCGGCGGGCGCAGCCGTGGCTTGGATCTGGGCTTTACCAGCTATTCCGACACCAGCCTGTGGCAGGCGGTCTCGGAGGGCAGTTTGGGCAGCGGTACCACCAGCATCAGCCTGTCTGATGCGGGCACCCTGACGGCGGGCACCAATATCGACATTTGGACCGGCGGCGGAGCCGATACGGTCAGCGCCAGCGGTCTGTGGCGGGCGCAGGGCTCGTTGCGACTGCAAACTGGCATGGGCGCCGATAACATCGCGCTGAACAAGGGCGTGATCGCCAGCATGGGCAATGTGGCAATAGATCTGGGCGACGGGCCTTTGCGCGCCACTCAATCCTTGAAAATTGCCAATGGCGGTATCGCGGCGGGCAGCGATATCACGCTGCGGGCCTCGGGCATTGCCAAGGTCAGCATCGCGGTTTCAAGCGATGTGGTCGCAGGGCGTGACATCTTGATCGCCACCGATCTGGGCGAGGATCAGATCACCTTGGGCACCCTAATGACCGCAGGGCGCAATATTTCTGTCAGCACAGGAGCAGGCTCGGATAGCATCACGGTGGCGCGCAGCGTCACGGCGACCTCTGGCGCGCTTTTCATCGATCTGGGCACCGGCGAGACCGCACGGCAGATCTTGCAGATCACCCGCGGCAGCCTGATCTCGGGTGCCGAGATGCTGGTGCAGGCCAGTGGCACAACCGCCGTGCTGGTGGATGTGAATGGCGGCTTGGTTTCGGGGGGGGCGATGACGCTGCGCTTGGCTGATGGCGCGGATACCATTCAGATTGCGGGCGATCTGACCGCAGGGGCTGCGATGCTGATTGCGACAGGCGCGGGGGGCGACACCGTCACCCTGCCGGGCAATCTGACCAGCACCGGAGGCTCGATCCGTTTTGATCTGGGCGATGGCGCGGCGGGCGGCTTTAGCTTTATGCCAAGCTTTGACAGCTTGACGGTCACCGGCGCAATCAAGGCCGCGACCAGCTTTACGCTGACCAACACAGGCAGCACCGGCGCGCTTATTCACCTGATCGGCGATGTCACGGCGGGCAGCTTTATCTTGGTAAGCCTTGCCTCTGGCGCCGATGAGCTGACCTTTGACGGCAAGCTGAAGGCGGGCACCGCTTTGACAGTGGCAAGCAGCGGTGGCGCGGATATCGTTACCTTTAACAAAATGTTAGAGGCTGTCGAAGGCTCGGTGCTGGTCAATCTTGGCACCCTTGCGTCCGGCACTGCGATTGTCGCCTTGAACGACACCGTGACTGCCGCGCAGGACATCAGCCTGATCTCGGCTGGGGCAGGAAATCTGCGGCTGACTTTGCAAAAACAGGCGACGGCAGGGAATGCCTTCCTGATTTCCACCGGCAATGGCGCCGATGTCATCACCCTTAACAGCGGCATTCTGGCCAAGGCCCAAGCTGCCGTTCAATCGGGTGGCGGCAGCGATCGTGTCACCCTGCCAGCAAGTGGCTCGATTACCAGCACGACCGGCGATGTGATAATCGACCTTGGTGCCTTTGATGGCGCGCTTGATACTTTGGTGATTGCGGGCTCGTTGACGGCGGCGATGGCGCTGCGGTTGCTGGATATTGGCGCGGGGGCCTCGGCTGTAACGATCAGCGCGACCCGTCTGAAATCGGGCAAGGGCGGCACGACTTTGTCGCTGTCTTCGGGGGCGGATGTTGTGCTGATCACGGGCAGCACGCTGGAGACCAGCGGCGATATGTCGATCTTGACTGATGCGGGCGCTGATCTTGTGATCTTGCAAGAGGATGTGGTCACGGTCAGCGGAGCCTTGTCTTTAGCGGCGGGGGCGGGCGATGATGTGGTCAAGCTTTTGGCCTCAAAGCTTAGTGCGACGACCAGCACCCTGAACCTTGGCGCGGGTGCCGATTATCTGCTGATGCAGGATTTGGGCAAGCTGGGCGGCAAAACCGTGGTTCTGGGCGGCGATGGCGATGACCAGATCGACATCCTGCGTCTGCCGACGCAAGCCAGCGGTGACAGCCTGTCGATTGATGGTCAAAACGGTGCGGATCGTGTGACGGTTCAGACCTTTGGTTCGGGTGCCGGTATCGGAATCGGCTATGATATTCGGGTCTTTGACAGCGGTTTGGTCAGCTCTGGTGCCGATGCGCTAACGGTGCTGGGCACGGCGCAAGACGATGTGTTCTTGTCGCGGGCAGGCTATGTGGCCTTGCTGCACGCCACAGCTTCGCAAACCTTAAGCAACGCCGCAGGGCGCGACAGCGCGATCGAGCGGATCAGCTATGACAACAGCATGGACGCGGGTCTTTTGGTGTCTGGGCTTGCGGGTGCGGATCTGTTCGTCTCGGATGACACCAGTGCGATTGCGGTCTTTGACGGCGGCGATGGCGCGGATGTCTTCCTCATCGGCCAGCTTTACGGCAGCCAACCCGAGGTAGGCGGCGGCTTCTTTAGCACGGTGGTTGACCCTATCGAGACGGTCAAGACCACGCGCGGCTATCTGAGCAATGGCGCAAGCTATGCCCTGTTGTTGCGGGGCGGTGCGGGCGATGACGCGACGCTGGTCTATGCCAATGCGGCGGCCTTGCGGCTGGAAGGCGGGGCGGGCAATGACCGCTTTACCCTGGCCGCGATGCGGATTTCGGGCCTCCCCGAAGCCGCTAGCGCCTATCAGGCGCATGGGCTGATCGAAGTGGTCGGTGGCAGCGGGATCGACACTCTGTCTGTCATGGGCACCGAAGCCGCTGACGCCATTGTCAGCGCCCAAGATGGCATCTGGGGGCTTGGGTTGATCATCAAGCTTTCGGGCACTGAAGACTTCATCCAGATTGACGGGCGTGAAGGTGATGACTCGATTGTGGTGCAATCGACGGCGGCGGGCACTTTGACCAATATCATCGGAGATGGCGGCAGCGATTACGTCGCGATTGCGGGAGATGTGATACAAGCGGTGGTCTCAGTCGCCTCGGGCGGTGGCTTCAGCTTTGGCTCGGCGCCAAAATTTGCAGCCACGGCGGCTATCAGCACCGCAGATTGGGCGGCCGCTGCCAGCAAAACCAAAACCGCAGCCGTTGGCCTGTTGAAAGACTTTGACACCGGCGCGCATGATCTGACGGCGATGCTGGGCGCGCTTAGTGTGGACGGCGGGCGGATCAGCACTCTGAGCTATCGCTCGGCCTCGACTTTGGCCAGCGAAAGCTATGCCACGATCTCTGCGCTGACCTCGGTTTATGACGAAGCCGCCAGCAATGACCGCATCGTTTTGTTCAGCGATGCGACTTTGACTGCGACGCTTGGCGCGATGTCTTCGGTGGTCTCGAGTGATGGACGCCAGCGCACGCTGGTGTCGGGCTTGGGCATGGCAGAGGGTAAGCTGGATATCGGCATCGGGGCCAGCGACAGCTTGGGCGTGGCGATCAGTGGCTTTGAGACCACCGAGGTTCTGCTGGGCCAAGGCAATGACCGCTTTGACATTGCTGTGAGCAAGACCACTGCGGATGCGACAGCGCTTGCGGGCCTGACGCTGATCTACGGTGGGGCGGGGGCGGACCGTCTGATGGTCTCGGCCTTTGCCGATGGCGCAGGGCTTGCGCTGTTTGGCGATGCCGATACGGCGGGCCTGCGCTATTCTGGCACGCTGCTGAAAGCCTCGGACACGGGCCGGGCTTTTGATGCCACCAAGGGTGCTGACAAATTTGGCGACACGATTGATCTCTCAGCGCTGGCGGCTTCGGGGGGGCTAAGCAGCGCTATTGCGGTTGATGGCGGCGTCGGAGCCGATACGATCATCGGCAGCGCTGGCCGCGATCTGATCCTTGGCGGATCGGGTTCTGACAATCTGTCGGGCGGGGCAGGCGATGATATTTTGATCGGCGATGCGGGGCTTTCGATTGATCTTGCCACACATCTTGTCAGCGTGATTGGCAGCCGTCTTTCCAGCCCCATCACTCTTGCGGGCGATACACGGACCCCAGGTGCGGATACGATTTCGGGCGATGCGGGCAATGACATTCTGGCCGGCGATCTGGTCAGCCTCGAGGCGCTAACAGGCGGCTTGATGCTGGGCAGGGTCTGGGCGCTGGGGGCGGTGAATTCGTCTGATCTGGGGCTGGGCGGCGGCGATATGTTGAGTGGCGGCGCGGGCGATGACATTGTGATCGGCGGCATGGGCAGCGACACGCTTTATGGCGCGGTCAGCGGCTTGGCGGCCAATTCCGGACAGGATGTGTTGATCGGCGATTCTGCGGATATCCGCTTTACGCTGGGCAGCGGGGGCGCGCGTTTGCTGGCCAAGATCACCTCGACCGGCGGCAGCTTTGGCGCAGCTGATCAGCTGATCTCGGGCAGCGGCAGCGATATTTTGCTGGGCGGCATTGGAGATGACAGTCTGGATGCGGGCGCAGGCGATAACGTGGTCCTTGGCGATGGCGGTGAGCTTGGCTTTGCCGCACAGGGCAATGTTGCGACCCTGATCAGCATCTTGTCGCAGCGCAATACAGCCGATGGTGCGGATACCATCGTTGCGGCGAATGGCGCGAATATCGTGCTGGGGGGCGGTGGCGCGGATCGCATCACCTTGGCCGAGGGCGCGAATATTGTGCTTGGCGATATGGGTCTTGTGCAGGGCAGCACGGCTGCTGCGGCCGCAGGCGCGCTGACCAGCGTGATCACCAATATCACCAGCACTTTTGGCAGCGAAGGCGGCGATGATCTTATCACCACAGGTGCAGGTTCGGCCATTGTGGTTGGCGGCTTTGGCGCCGATACCCTGCGCAGCGGTAATAGCTTGGGCGCGATCTTGTTTGGCGACAATGCCAGCATGGTCTTTGATGCGGTGACGGGCATAGCGCTGCGCATCGAGACCACCTTTAACGGCCAAGGGGCTGCGGATTCGATTATCTCGGGGCCGGGGGCTGTGCTGATGCTGGGTGGCGCGGGCGCAGATACGTTGATTGCAGGTGCGGGCCCTGCGGCAGTGATCGGCGATGAAGGTCTGATGACTGGAACCGCGACACAGCCCATCGCGGGGGCTTTGCCGATGACGCTTTCGGCAATCACCTCGACACTTGCGGGGGCTGCGGGGCAGGCCGATCAGATCACATTGGGTCTGGGCGGCGGCTATGCGATTGGCGGCGAAGGCGCTGACATCTTGCGGGCGGCCTCTGCTTTGGGCGCAAGCATTCTGCTGGGCGATCTGGGCAGCATCCAATTCGAGACTGCCGCCACCGGCAAGGCGCAACCAAGCCTGATCGAGGTGATCTCGGCGGCGATTGGCGGCGATGATGTGCTGGAAGCAGGTCTTGGCAATGACATCGTGATCGGTGGCGCAGGGCGCGATACGATTTCGGTGGCAGCCGGCAGCAATCTGATCTTTGGCGATGCGGCCCGCCTTTCTGGCAGCATCGACAGCGCTGCCTATCTGACGGCGAACGCGCATATGACGCTCGCCTCGGCCTTTACGGCGGCAAACGAGGGCGGCGGCGGCGATACCATCCGTGGCGGCAGCGGCGATGATCTGATCGTGGGCGGCCAAGGCGATGATGTGATCTTTGGCGGCGGCGGCAATGATGATCTGATCGGCGGGCATTTCTTGCCAGCGGGATCAAGCCTGACCAGCCTGGCCACGGCTTCGGCCGACGGGCGCGACATCATCGATGGCGGTGCGGGCGATGATGTGATCTTGGGCGACAGCGGCTCGGTTTTGCGTAAGGCTTCGGGCAATATCTTGCTGCGCAGCTTGGTCAACGGGGTCGTGGGCACGGCTGGGCAAAGCGCGCCAGGCGCGATCGCGGCGGATCGTGTTGTGACGCTTTACACCGCACCTCAGGTCAGCAGCGCCAGCTTTGGCGATGATTACCTTGCGGGCGGTGCTGGCAATGACAGCCTGTTTGGCCAATCGGGGGCTGATGTGATCCAAGGCGATGGCGGCCTTGATCTTAATGGCGACGGCGTTCTTGATGCCATGCAAGGGATGGGCGTTGGCGCTTGGACCGGAGCCGAGGCCTATGCACAATTTGTGGCCGCAGGCGGACAGTGGACAGGCTCTGCCGCGATGACCGCAGCGGGAGGCGAGGTTTTGCTCGAGCGCAGCAGCCCAGGGGCTCTTGATTACCTTTACGGCTCTTTGGGCAAGCCAGAGGCGGCTTCGGATGCACTGCTGGCGGTGAAAGCCTCTCGGCAGGATGCAGCCGGTCTTGGGTCTGATGGCGCCGATTACATCGAAGGTGGTGCTGGCAATGACGTCTTGTTCGGCAATGGCGGGCAGGATGATCTGATTGGCGGTTCGTCAGATCTGTTTGGCGGATTGGTGGTCGTGTCGGCTTCTGGCTCGGGCTCTGGCCTGCCTGCTTTTGCGGCGGCGAATGACGCTGGCGCAGATGTGATCTTTGGCGCATCGGGCCAATCGGCAGGGGTGAGCGGTGCCGCTGATGCCAATGGCTTTGCCCGCGAAGGCAATGTCATCCTTGGTGGCAATGCCACGATCCTGCGGCTGCGTGATGCGGATGGCTATCTGACCCAAGCGGCCTCGGTTTCGGGGACCACGCGGGCAGTGCTGATCCGCTCGGTCGAGGTGCTGGAAAACGCCACGGCAGCGGTGTCGCGGATCAGCTATCTGATTGCGGGCAGCGCCCAAGACATGGTGGTTCGAGCCACAGTCTATGATGCGGCCTTTGGCACGGCCTTGGCTTTGCAGCCGGCGGTCAATACGGCAGGGGCCTCGCTGCTGAAGACGGCGGTAAATGGCAATATGACGGCCTTGCACGCAGGCTATAGCCGGCTTGCGCCGGGGGCGAACGGCGCTGCCAACACGCCGGTTTCGGTCGGCTTGGCCGCGGCTTCGGCCAAGGCTGCGGGCTTGCCAACCTATCTTTACGACAGCACGAGCGGTCAATTCAAATCGCTGCAAGCCAGCGGCCGCACTGTGACGGCTGGGGCCACAAAACTTGTTGATCTGGCCAATAGCGCTGGCGCCACCTTTGCCTATCTGGACGACAAGGGGGGCTTCTGGATGGTGGGCAGCGAGACTTTCGCGCCGATTGGCACTGGCTCGGGAGGCAGCACGCCAACCGATCCGGCCACCGGAACGCCGCCAGTCGTGACGCCACCTGCCGTGACCCCGCCCGAGACAGCACCAGTTGCGCTGACCTTTGCCGAGCAATTGGCACAGATGCGCGCAAATGCGGCAGCCGCCCTGACCGCTCCGGCCGTGGTGGCCCCCGTGGTTAGCGTGCCGCCGGTTGTCACCCCACCCGCAGCGGTTTCAACCGCGCCCCTTAGCTTTGCCGAGCAATTGGCACAGATGCGGGCCGCAGCCGCGGCGTCATCGACGCCTGCGGTGGTGACACCACCTGTCACCCCCGTCGCGGCGCCCGCAACGCCGGTTGTGGTAACGCCACCGGTGGTGGTGGCCCCTGCGGCAACCGTCGCGGCCCCGCTCTCCTTTGCCGAGCAATTGGCACAGATGCGGGCAGCCGCTGCGGCACCATCGACGCCTGCGGTGGTGACAACGCCGGTTGCAGCCCCCGTGGTGACAGCGCCCGCAACGCCGGTTGTGGTAACGCCACCGGTGGTGGTGGCCCCTGCGGCAACCGTCGCGGCCCCGCTCTCCTTTGCCGAGCAATTGGCTCAGATGCGGGCAGCGGCCGCGCCTGCGGCGACCCCAACCCCTGCGCCTGTGGTCGCTCCCGTGGTTGTGACCCCTCCCGTGGTGGTGGTGGTGGCCTCTGCACCGCTGACCTTTGCGCAGCGCTTGGCATTGATGCGGGCAAGATAACACCAAAGCGGCGGGAAATCGCCGTTTTCAAAGCTTTAGCTGGTAAGGGCCTCGCCCTTCACAAGGGGTTGCTATGACAATGTTACAGAGTGAAGCGGCAAGCCCGCAGCAAGCTGCAAGCCTGGTGCAGCCCGCAGCCCCTCGCGCCTCGGAGCAGGTGTTTGCCGAATGGTGCGAGAGCATGTTTGCCCGATTTGTCGGGGACGCTGCGGTATCGCTGGGCTTTGTCGGTGTCGCGGGCTTTGAGGCCGAAGACGCGGTGCGAACGCTTGGTGCCGCGCCGCAGGGGCGCTTGCTGCGGCCAGCGCTTCTGCCCTCTGTGGTCGAGGCACGGGCGCGCCAAACCCTTGTGGTCAGCGGCGCGCTGCCGGGGCAGGCCGGGCCCAACTCCGAGCAAACCTATCTCTGCCTGCCCGTGATGGTTGAAGCCGAGGTCGCGGCCATGGTCGTGGTCGAGGCCGAATTTGCCGATAAAGCCGCCTTTACCCGCTTTACCCAGACCCTGCACATGGGCAGCGGCTGGCTGGTTGCGGGCTTTTTGGCGCGGCGAGCCGAGGAAAAGCTCCGTCTTTATGACACCGCCGAAGCCGCTCTGACAGTGGTGGCCTTGGTGGCGCAATGCGGCGATTTTCTCGCGGCTTGCGAGGCCGCGGTGACCAATCTTGCCGCAACCTTTGATTGCGATCGGGTCTCGATTGGCGAGATGCGCCGCAATCGTGGCCATATTCTTGCGATTTCCAACTCTGCGCAGTTTTCACGCAATCTGCGCGATGTGCGCCATATTCGCTATGTGATCGAAGAGGCGGTGGATCAGGAAACTCCGCTGATGTGGCCACCGCTTGATCCAAACGATGCCAATATTTTACGCGCGCATCAAAGCCTTTCGGCGGACGCAAATGGAACTGTAATTTTAACCGTGCCGTTTTTAAACGATCCCGATGATCGCGGCGCTTTTGTGTTTGAACGCCCAAGCCACAAAGCCTTTTCAAATGATGAGATTGAAATCCTGATGTCTTTGGTCGCAGTGATGGATCCGATTTTGGACGAGATGCGGCTGAACAACCGTTGGATCGGATTTAAGCTTTTGGCCTCTGGCAAGCAGCAGTTTAAAAACATCTTGGGGCCTGGATATTTTCTAGCCAAAACTCTGACTTTGGCCGCTATTCTGAGTCTTGTTGCTTTGATTGGCATTCAACAAACCTATGCAGTGCCTGCCGACGCGACCGTGGAAGGGTCCGAGCAGCGCATTCTTTCGGCAAGTTTTGACGGGTTTATCGCTCAGGTGAACGCGCGCGAAGGCAATCATGTCGCAAAGGGCGAGGTTCTTTTACGCCTTGATGACCGCGATTTGGCTTTGCAGCGCTTGCGACTGACGACGCAGCGCAGCCAAGATCAATTGGAATTTGATCGCGCTTTGGCAAGTCGAGATCGCTCGCAAATGGCGATTAGCCAATCACGCGTGGCACAGGCTGATGCTCAAATTGCGCTGATCGACAATCAACTCGAGCGCGCCCAATTGCGCGCGCCTTTTGATGGCATCGTTATTCAGGGCGATTTGACACATGCGGTCGGCGCTTCGGTAACGCGGGGGCAACCTTTGATGACGATTGCTCCGGCAGGCGATTTTCGCATTGCGCTGACCGTAAACGAGCGACAAATCGACGATATTCGCGGAGGTCAAAATGCTTCGCTAAGACTAACGGCGCTGCCCTCTGAAACCTTTCCATTGGTTATTGAAGATATTCTACCCGTCGCACATTACGGGCAGGGGCAGACACGTTTTAGCGTTTCTGCAAGACTATTGGGTTCGGCCGCGCCTCTGCGCCATGGCATGCAGGGGGTCGCGCGTGTCGAGGTTGAAAGCCGTCGATTGGGTGATATTTGGTTTCGTCCGATCGTGAATTGGCTGCGCAGCACGCTTTGGTCACGTTGGTTGATCTAAGATGGCACAAGGTTTTATTTCTGCGGATTGGTATCGTGTGGCCGATCTTGCCCCACGCAAGCGCCGTCATGTTAGCCTGCGCCGGCAAGTCTTCCGTGGCCAGATTTGGTTTGTGTTGCAAGATCATCAGTCCGGCAAGTTCAGCCGTCTAACCCCCCAAGGCCATTATGTTTTCGAACGTATGGACGGCAAGCGCAGCCTGCAAACCCTATGGGAAGAGGCCTGCGAGCGCTTTGTTGATGCACCGCCCAGCCAAGGCGATTTGATCCAATTGTTAAGTCAATTATATCAAGCCGATATTATAACCGGCGGTGCGCGCTCGAGCATTTCCGAGTTGTCGCGGCGAGCAAAGCGTGAAAAGCGGCGCAAAGTTTTGGCGCTCTTTTCAAATCCGCTTGCCCTGCGGATCCCAATCTTTGATCCCGACCGTTTTTTAAATGCTACCTATTGGATTGTCGCTCCGATCTTCTCCAAGCTTGGCGTCTTTATTTGGGTGGCCTTTATGATGATCTCGCTTGTTTTGGCGGTGATGCATTGGCCGGAGTTGACCCAAAATTCGGTCGAACGGGTGCTGGCTGCGTCAAATATTGCGCTGGTGATGATTACCTATCCATTGGTCAAAATTCTACATGAATTGGGCCATGCCTATACCACCAAACGCTGGGGCGGCGAGGTCCGCGAGGTTGGTTTGATGTTTTTGCTGTTTATTCCCGTGCCCTATGTTGATGCCTCGCAATCTTCAGCTTTCGAGTCAAAATGGCAGCGTGCAGCGGTGGGGGCGGCGGGCATTTTGGTCGAGCTGACGTTATCGGCAATTGCCTTGATCTTTTGGCTAAACGCCGAACCCGGACTTGCACGGGCTTTTGCCTATAATGTGATGTTGATCGGCAGCGTCTCGACGCTGTTGTTTAACGGCAATCCATTGCTGCGGTTTGATGGCTATTATGTCATGGCCGATCTGCTTGAAATTCCGAATTTATCGCAGCGGGCCAATAGCTTTTTTTGGTATCTGTTCCAAAAATTTGCGCTGAATGTTCAAGGTGGCGAAGACCCATCAAATAGCACGATGGAGCGGATCTGGATGTTTTCCTATGCCGTGCTGTCGTTTTTATATCGTATGACCGTCATGCTGGCGATTGTTCTGCTGATCGCTGGACGCTTTTTAATCTTTGGGGTGTTTTTGGCGATTTGGAGCCTGTTTAACACCCTTGTTGTTCCTGTTGGCAAAGCCATTCGGTTTTTAGCTGTCTCGCCTGTCTTAGATCTTCAGCGCGGCAAGGCGATTTTCACCACTCTTGGGATGTTACTGGCGCTTGGCTTTTGGCTTTTGCTTTATCCTGCGGCCTATTCGACAGTGACTTACGGAGTTTTGGTTGGCCCTCCTGCAAGTATTTTGCGCAGCGAGGCGGATGGATTTATTGAAAATGTGCAGCTCTTTGGCGGCAAGACCGCTGTGCAGGGCCAAGCGGTCTTGCAATTGGCTGATCCAATCTTAAAAGGCAGGATTACTTTGGCACAATCCACGCTTGAGCAATTGCGCCTAGAAGCTTTGGCCGTGACTTTCCAAGACAAAGTGCAGTCTAAAATCTTGGAAGAGCAGATTATCTTCGCCACGCAAGCCGTTGATAATTTGAAAAAAACGCAGAGCAATCTGATCATTCGGGCCCCGCGGGCTGGGCAGGTTTGGATCCCCGAGCGGGTCGATCTGCCAGGGCGCTTTGTGCATCAGGGCGACGAATTGGGCTATGTTTGGAGCAATGCGGGCCTGACCATTCGGGTGGCCTTGGGGCAAGATGCGGCGGAATTGGTGCGCGGCAGGCTGAAGGCGGTTGATATCCGGCTGCTGCGCGATCAAAATCTGCGCATTCCGGCGCATGTTTCGGCCTTTGTGCCCGAAGGCTCGTTTCTGCTGCCGTCGCCTGCGCTTTCAACCGTGGGGGGTGGTGATATTTTAGCTGACCCCTCTGACCCGCAGCGGGGGCATTCGGTTGATAGCCTGTTTCAGTTTGATCTGTCGCCTGACGCTAAGTTGCCGCCAACGCTGATTGGCGAGCGGGTTTTGGTGCATTTCGATCATGGCACCGAGCCGATTGGGTATCGGGTGATGCGCTGGCTGCGGCAGACCTTCTTGCGGCAGATGAAGACATGAGGCCGAGCGCAACAGGTTTGACGCTGCCGCTTTGGGATGAATATCCCGAGCGCGAAACTGTGGAGCCTTCGGCCTTTGATAGTGCCGCGCGTGGGGTTTTGGCCCCCTTTGCGGCGCTGGCGGCACGGGTGCGCCCGCTTCGGCTGGGCCATCCGGTGGTGGTGCAGACGCAGGCTGCGGCGCAAAAGCTTGCGGGCAAAGCGCCGGCCGAGCTGGTGCAGGCGCTGCCGGCGATGCGGCTGCGCTTGCGCAAGATGTTTCGGGGCAGGCGCGCAGATCCGGTTGTCGTGGGTCAAGCCTTTGCATTGATTGGAGAATTATCCTCTCAGCACATCGGACAGCGGCCCTTCGAGGTGCAGCTTTTGGCGGCTTGGGCAAATCTGACCGGTCATATTGCCGAGATGCGCACCGGCGAGGGCAAATCGCTGACCGCAGCGCTTGCAGCGGCCACCTATGCTTTGGGCGGGGTGCGGGTGCATCTGTTTACGGTAAATGACTATCTGGCCCGCCGCGACCACGAGACGTTTTTGCCGATATTTGCCGCGCTGGGGCTACGGGCGGGGCTGGTCGAAGAGGGGCAAGACCCAACCACCCGACGCACTGCCTATGGCTGCGATATCGTTTTCGGCACCGCCAAACAGATCGTTTTTGACTATTTACGCGATGGTTTGCTGGCCGAGGGGGCCGATCGGCGCAGACGCTCTTGGGCGGCGCGTCTCACCTCTCGCGGGCGAAAATCGGGCGATTTCACCATGCAGGGGCTGCCCTGCGCGATCATCGACGAGGCGGATTCGGTGCTGCTGGATCAGGCCTGCATGCCGTTCATTTTGTCTGAAGGCTCGGCCAATATGGGTGGCGTCACGGTCGAGGATCTACGCCGCGCGATGGCGGTGGCACAAGAGATGCCCGCCACCCGCGGCTATCAGATTTTGGCGCGCCGCCGCATGGCCTATATCACGGCCGAGGGGCGGCAGTGGCTCGAGCGTCATCCAATCGCCCAAAACGGCCCAATGCGGGTTGCCGCGATCCGAGATCACGCGGTCTTGCAGGCCCTGAACGCGCTGCATGTGTTTTCGCGCGACCGCGACTACCTGCTGCAAGACGGCAAGGTGGTTGTGATTGACGAAAGCACCGGCCGCCCAATGCCGGATCGGTCTTGGTCGGATGGGCTGCATCAGATGATCGAGCTGAAAGAGGGGCTGGCGCTGACCCTGCCGGTGCGCACCATTGGGCGGATCACGCTTCAGACGTTTTTTCGTCGCTATCAACGCCTGTGCGGCATGACGGCGACAGCGAGCCCTGCGGCGGCCGAGTTGTGGAATGTCTATGGTCTGCATGTGCGCCGGATTCCGGGGCGCAAGCCTGATCTTCGGCTTTGGCCCCAGGCACAGATTTTCGCGACCTCTCAAGCGCGCTGGATGGCGGTTGCAGCCCGCGTCGGCGCGCTTCGCGCGGGCGGGGCGGCGATATTGGTCGGCACGCGCACGGTTTTCGCCTCGGAGCAGGTCTCTGCGCATCTGGCCGAACAGCCGCATCTGGTGCTGAACGCCCATAGCGGCGAACGTGAGGCAGAGATCATTGGCGCGGCAGGGCAGGCGGGCTGTGTGACGGTGGCCACCAATATGGCTGGGCGCGGCACCGATATTCGCATCAGCGCCCAGACCAAGGCCAGCGGTGGGCTGCATGTGATCCTTACCGAATTGCACGAAAGTCCGCGCTTGGATTTGCAGCTTGCCGGCCGCTGTGGTCGGCAAGGCGATCCGGGGCAGGTCGAGCTTTGGCTGAGTCTGGAAGACGATCTGATTGCGCGCAGCGACCAAAGACTGCGCAGTCTGGCGACCCGCCTGTTGCAAGCCGGTCTGCCCCGCGGCTGTTATGCGGTGATGCGGCTTTGTCAGCTGATTGATGATAAAAAGCAGGCCAGAACCCGCGCCACGATGCTGCACCGCGAGCGTAGCCGTGATCTCACCCTCGCGATTTCCGGCGCGGCAGAGTGAGTCGGCGGTAAGTCTGCACATTTTTTGTCATCTGATCGCCTTTAGGTTGTGGCCGGCTTGACGGCCGTCGCCCCTAAGGCTCGGCCGCCTGCGAAAACTTATACTAAAGTGGTTAAAATTCTCTAAAGTGTACATTGTTTGTTGCAATGGGATATAGATTAACCGATGTTTAACCGGCATCGTTGGATCGGCGGGTTCTGCCTCTGTCCGATTTTCCTCTTACTTTGCGAAGCGTCCTGTTGGGTGAGTGTATTAAGTAGTTGAGGTTGTAATGTTGATGGGTGCTTCAGTTCTGTGGGGGGGCTGTGCAACTTTAATAAGTTTCGTGGTGTGTGCGCTGTTGGTTCGGTTTAAGCTGCCGTATCTGTCTGACAGTCATATGTTGGCGGATACGGCGGCCCAGCAGGCCCTGCATTCGAAGCCTACGCCGCGCATTGGTGGCGCGGCAGTGCTGCTGTCCTTTGCCGTGGTGCTGTTTTTAAACCGAGCCAATATCGAGACCGACCTGTTGCTGGCGATGCTGGCTGGGCTTGTGATCTTTGTGGCGGGTCTGAAAGAAGATATCTGTCGCAATGTCTCGCCGCGAGCGCGGCTTTTGGCGGCGATGATCTCGGCCGCGGTTGCGATGGGTTTGACCGCCGAGTTCGTACCAAGTCTGTTGCCACAGCTGGATCCTGTGTTTGGCTTTTTGCTGCTGCCGGTGCTTGTGACGCTGATCTGGTCGTCGGGCACCTGCCATGCGATGAATTTGATTGATGGGCTGAACGGGCTCTCGTCAAGCTACGCGATGGTGGCCTCTAGTGCGATTGTGGTGATCGCGATGCAAACTGGCGATGTTGATGTTCAATTTACCGGCTTGGTGCTTTGTGCGGCGCTGCTTGGGTTTTTCTTGCTGAACTGGCCCTTTGCAAAGATTTTCATGGGCGATGCGGGGGCCTATGCGATTGGCCATGCGCTGGCTTGGCTGGGCATTGTGCTGATGGCGCGCAACCCGCAGCTCTCGCCGCTTGCGATGCTTTTGGTGTTGTTTTGGCCGGTGGCCGATACTGCCTTTTCGATCATGCGGCGTTGGATGCTGAAAAAAGCGATCAATCAACCTGATCGGATGCATTTTCATCATATCATGATCCGTTTGCTGGCGCGGTTGACCGGCAAGCGGCACTCTGACCCAGATTTGAATCCGCTTGCGACGCTGGCGCTGATGCCATTTTTTGCGGCGCCTGCGGTTTTGGGCGTGGTGTTTTGGAACAGCCCTCTGCTGGCGCTGCTGGCTTTGGTGGTCTTTACCGCTTTGTTTATGTTAAGCTATTGGGCCGCTGTTGGGGTTCTGGCCACGCGCAAAGCCAGCAAACCGCTGCTGGCAGAAAAGCCCCTTGCCCAAGCAGGGCTGGCCACAGCGGATGTCTCTGCCTTGGGGGGGATGTACGTGAAAGAGGCGGTATCGATTGATGTGCGCATTCTGCGGATGACGCCGCAGGGGCCATGGCAGTTGATCACCCAATCAGGCGCACGGGCGGATCGTAAGTGGAGCCGTCACTTCCGCACCGACGAGGAGGCTTGGCTGTTCTTTTTGCGCACGGTCGAGGTCGATGGCGTGGCGTCGGTGCTGGGCGACCCCAAGATTGTGCCGTTCAAACAGCCGGAGCCCCAGTTGCAAGCCAGTTGAACGCGCCACAGTTTAACGGTTTCCGGCGGTTTTGACGGATGCTGACTTTGGCACGATCTTGCTTAGGATATTGCGCAACTCTCTGAAATCGAGCGGTTTTGACATTACCAGATCAGCGCCAGCGGCGCGAAAGCGTTCGACATCATCCCCCACCACCGCTGCCGTCGCCCCGACAATTGGCAGGGTCATCCCCAGCCCACGAATTTGGCGTACCAAGTCGTCACCATCAATTTCGGGCATAAACAGGTCAGTGATCAGCACATCGGGAGGATCGGCGCACATCATTTCAAGTGCCAGGCGGCCATTGCCGGCGACTTCGATCCGGCCGACAAACTTCGCCAAAAGCGCGCTTGTCACCTCGGCGACCAGCTGATTGTCTTCGGCGAGCAGAACATAAAGCTCGGGGAAGCGTGCCGCGCTGTTGTCCTTTGGCGCCACGCTTTGCTTTTGCAGCGTCTGCAAGACAATCGGATCGGGCAGTTGCATCCGATAGCCCGCGCCACCTTCGGTAGGGGCGAAATAGGTCAGGCTGCCGCCCAAAGCCTCGGCCGAAGATTTGGCGATAAACAGCCCCAGCCCGCTGCCATCAGCCTGGCTGCGCGGGTCTTGCAAGCCGCGCTCAAAGGGCTGGAACAAGCGCGTAACATCTTGCGGCGCAATGCCTATTCCGTCGTCTTGCACCGTCCAGACGCTGGTTTGCTCGGGGCCTTCCGTCATGCCAAAACCGATGATAATCTGCGTGCCCTTGGAATGGATGATGGCATTGCGCACAAGATTGGTCAGCGCCTGCCGGATGCGCATTTGATCGTTGTTGCGCAGCAGCCTTGCGCTGTCACAAAGGTTGAGCCGGATCTGCATGCCATGCTCTTGCGCCTGTGGCTCGAACATATTGCGAATTGATTCAGCCAGTTCCGCCGGTGCAAAGTTCACTTTGGTGATCGGCAGGTTCTGGGTGGGGTTCACGGTTTGGCGCATATCGGCCAGCGTTGACATCAGTTGACCGGTGGCGTCGCGCAGCTGCCGCAGGCTAGATTCCTTAAGGTTGCCATGCTCAATATCATGCACCAGCATCGAAATCACCGAAGCAGGCGTGCGCAATTCATGCGAGATGATCGAGAACAATTGCCGCTGCCGCTCTTGCCGCGAGGACAGCTCGCCCAGAGTTTCTTGCAAGGCACGCTCTTGGTCGTGTTCGGCGCTGACATCCAGCGCAAGCCCATAAGCGACCTGCTCGCCACTGGGGGCGGTTTCATACCAAAGATAGATCCGCAGCACCTGATCGCCACCCTCCGAGGTAGCCGATTTGCGTGACAGCAGTAAAGTCACGCTGCCACATCGATTTGTTTTCAAGGCGTTGGCAATATTCTTGCGGTGCTCGCCTTCAAAGAGGTCGATGAAAAGATTGGCATTTCCCTCTGCCGGCAGGGTAAAAATGCGCTGGGTGCTGGCATCGGCGCGAAAGCGGTGATGATCCAGATTGAACGACAAAAGCCCCGTATCAGCGAAGTCACGCACCATCGACAGCCTGCGCAAAGACGCCATGCGGTGGCGCAGATCGTGCTGAATATAGGCGCGCAGGGTCGGCACCAAAACCGTCAGCAGCATGATCATGATCGAATAATGTTCAAGCATATCAGCGCTTGCGTCATGAAGGTGCGTGCTTTTGACGAAATTCCCGGTCAGCGCCGAATACATCGGCACCCCCACGATGCAGCTGCCAATCGCCAGCGGCACCGGCAGCACCACCACCATAAGCAAGGACAGGATCGCCGCATCCAGCGGGGCGTAAAGGGCAAAGCCATTGCTTTGCAGCAGCGCCAGCAGCGGAAACACCGGCGACAAAAAGATAGCGCGACGCAAAGCTGCGCGGCTTGAAATTTCTAAAATCGCCAGCAAAAAGCCCGAGACCACCGCGCCGCCGCGCAGGATCCGCTCGGTTCCCAGATGCAGAAAATCGGCGCAAAATCCTAGATCAAGCTGTGCTTGGGGCGACAAATGCTGTGCAAACTGCCAATCCAGCGCCAACTGCACAAAGGAAGACACCAAAAAAGCCGCAAAGACCCCAAGCACCGTCAAAAGATCGGCGACATAGGGCGAGATCCGATCCTCGATCAGCGTGCAAAATAAGCGGGCAGAAAAGCCCACCAACGCGCCTGCAATTAAAATAGAAAGAAATTTCAACGCGATGATCTGCGGCGTCATGGCAGCAATCTGAAACCAGTTCAGATTGTTGTCACTGGCGGGGATGGAAAACGGAATCAGATAGACCAGCGCAAAGGCGACCACCGGCACCCACAGCAGCCGCTTTGGATAAAGCAAAATCCCAATAATCATCGTAAAATGCGCGATATGGGGCGTCAGGTTCAGGGCGGGTGAGGGGTCGCCCAGCTTGGCCGCGCTATAGCTCATCATCGCGGTCCAGAAAAAGACCACGGCCAGATAGGCCATCGAAAAGAACACAGGCTTTTCAGCAAGCAGATCCCGAATGCGCATGATCCGCGATCTTTCAAAATCGCGAAACACAAAGTCATGGATAGGGATAAGACGCTGCTGGTCTGTAGTGGTCAGGCCGCCGGACAAATAAAGCTCCAATATCGCAACAAATTACTCAGGTCACAGAAGGTTAGTTTAATGCAGCCGGGGTTAAAGGTTTTACCTCTAAAGTATAATTTAAAAAATCTTAGGAATAATATTCATGCTAAAGTTGCGAAATTCACTGAACCGCTTGTGCTGCACAGCTTGCGGGATGCCTGCGGCACGCAGCTTGGACTGGCTGTGAAAGCGCGGTTACTTTCCCTCTTGAAAGAGCCAGTGTATAGTCAGAGGCACCGCCAAAGCGGCGTGGCGGGCCAGCGCGGTTTAAGGCAGATCCGTTTCATGCAGGGCGGTTTAATCCAGTGCGGTATAATTTTGGGTGGAGGTGAGGGTGATCCAGAACTTTGTCAAAGGGATCGTCGTTGGGGGCGTTGTGGCGGGGATTGGGCTTGGGGTTATCTCGCAACTTGCGCCGATGCCACAGACCAATGCGCCGCAGCAGGTCGCCGAGCCTATTCCAGCGCCTGCCGTGCCAGCGCCTGCCCCTGCCAGCACAGCAATCGCGCCAGCCACGCAGCCGCTGCCTAAAGCTAAGACTGCGCAACCCAGCACGCCCGCGCCCACGCCAGAGCCCAGCCCGACACCTCCGGCCGTGGTCAGCCTTGCGCCTGTGGTGCCGGTGCAGCCTGCTCCTGCCGTGGCTGCGCCGCAAATTGCCCTGCTGACACCGCCTGCATCAGTGCCCAGCGAACCCGCAGCTCTGCCAAAGCTGAGTGATACAGATCAGGCCCCCAAAGCCGATGCGGCCCCCGCGCCCCTGCCGGTCGAGGATGCGCTGTTGGCTCCGGCTTTAACTGCGCCAACGCCCGCCACGCCAACACCCGCCGCGCCTGTTCCCGCGCCTGCAAGCCCGAAACCCACTGTGCCCGAGCGCTTGTCGCCTGTGGCCGAGCTGCCCAAGACGGTTGACGGCGTCACCCTTGGCCGCCTGCCCAGCATTGCTGCCGCCCCTGCGGCGCAGACCGATGCGCCAGACCCCGCAGCGGACATGCCCTTGGTGAAATTTGCCCGCCCCTTTACCAATGCCGCAGGCAAGCCGCTGTTTGCGGTGGTGCTGAAAGACAGCGGTGCGGCGGATCTTGACCGTGCAGCCCTTGCCGCCTTGCCCTTTCCAATCAGCTTTGTGCTAAACCCGATGGACCCCACCGCTTCGGATGCCGAGAAGATCTATCGCGCTGGCGGGCAAGAGGTGGTGATGCTGGCCAGCGGCATTCCTCAAGGGGCCAGCCCTGCCGACCTCGAACAAAGCTTTCAGATCAATGATGCCGTGTTGCCGCAGACGGTTGTGGTTATGGATCTTGAGACCAACGGCTTTCAAGATGACCGCAGCCTCTCGACGCAGGTGGTTGCCGTGGTCAAAGCCATGGGCCGTGGCCTTTTGACCTATGATCGCGGGCTTAATCCGGCCGATCAAGTGGCGCGCCGCGAAGGCCTGCCATCGGCGATGATCTTCCGCGAGTTGGACGCGCAGAGCGAGTCCGCGCCGCTGATCCGACGCTATCTGGACCGCGCGGCGTTTAAGGCCGCGCAAGAGGGGCGGGTGGTGGTGCTGGGCTCGACCAACCTCGAGACCATCACTGCGCTGATGGAATGGGCCGTCGAGGGGCGCGGGGCTTCGGTGGCGCTGGCGCCGATCTCAGCGGTTCTGACCAAGTAGCGCGGCACCACGATGTCGTTGCCGCTGACCTTGCTGGTGATCTCGGGCTTGGGGGTCTTTGCTGCTTGGGTCGCGCAATCGCCCGAGCTTTTGGTGATGGCAGGGCCAGCGATGCTGCTTAGTTTCTGGGCCTGGATCAAGAGCCTGCTTGCCCGTTTTGTGCCGCCGCGCAATCTGATTGTGGTGGATGGCTCGAATGTGTTGTTTTGGCGTGAGAATACCCCTCAGATCGCAACGCTGATCGAGGTGCTGCGCAGGCTTGAGGCGCGTGGCTTTTTGCCTGGCGTGGTGTTTGATGCCAATGCGGGCCATTTGGTTACGGGCAAATTCCAAGACGAGGCCAGCTTTGCCGCGCTTTTGGATTTGCCTCAAGACCGCGTACGCGTGGTTGATAAATCCACACCCGCCGATCCTGTAGTGCTTGAAACCGCACGCAAATATGGCGTGCAGGTGGTAAGCAATGACCGCTTTCGCGATTGGGCCGACCGCTTCCCAGAGGTGAATGACCCCAAGCACATCCGCCGCGGTGGCTATGATGCAGAGGGGCTTTGGCTGGATTAAGCCCTAGCGGTTGCCGCGGGTGGAAAACAGCCCCGCATCCTCGGCCGCGCGGCGCAGGGCAAAGGATTTGTTGACGGTCTCTTGATACTCGGCCTCGGGGTCGCTGTCATAGACCACGCCGCCGCCGGCTTGAATGTAAAGCTGGGCATCTTTCAACACCGCCGTGCGCAGCGCGATGCAAAAGTCCATCTCGCCGTTGCAGGCGAAATAGCCGACACCGCCGCCATAGACGCCGCGCTTTTCGGGTTCTAGCTCGTCGATGATCTCCATCGCGCGCACCTTTGGCGCCCCCGAAACCGTGCCCGCAGGCAGGCCCGCCAGCAGCGCCGACAGCGCGTCTTCGCCATCAGCAAGCTCGCCCACCACATTCGAGACGATATGCATCACATGGCTATAGCGTTCGATGATGAACTTCTCGGTCGGATGCACTGTGCCGACCTTTGCCACCCGGCCAACATCATTGCGGCCCAGATCCAGCAGCATCA
>CAJXWJ010000029.1 GCA_913062925.1 uncultured Pseudorhodobacter sp.
AACAGCGCAATCCAGCCCCCCATCGACGAGCCCACAAGGATCAGCGGGCCTTTGGCCACCCCCGTGATCACCGCAAGCGCGTCTTCAAACCAATCGCCAATCGCACCGTCTAGGAACGCGCCCTCTGACGCGCCATGGCCGGAATAATCCAGCCGCAAAAACGCGCGACCCTGCGCCTTGGCCCAGGCCTTTAGGTAAACCGCCTTGGTGCCGGTCATATCCGATTTAAAGCCGCCCAAAAACACCACGCAAGGCCCCTGCCCTGCGGTGAAATCATAGGCAATGCGGCGGCCTTCTGGGGTGGTGATCTGATCAAACATGCGCGCGCCTTTCGAAATATCGCCACCAGTCTAGCGCGGCAGAGTTGACAAGGCCACGGCCCAGAGGCAAAACCCCATCACATAACCCGCAACCGGGCGTTTCGTAGGCGCCAAAACGACGAGGAGGACGATATGTCCCAGATTTCCCTGACTTTCCCCGATGGCAATAAGCGTGACTATGCAGCTGGCGTGACCGCTGCCGAGGTTGCGGCCTCGATTGCGCCCGGTCTGGCAAAGAAGGCGATTTCAGCCTCGGTCAATGGTGCGCATGTCGATCTGCAATGGCCGATCCTGTCGGATGCCATGATCGCCATTCACACGCTGGCCGATGACGAAGTCGCGCTCGAGCTGATCCGTCACGACTGCGCCCATATCATGGCGCGCGCGGTGCAAGAGATCTGGCCAGATGTGAAAGTGACCATTGGCCCGGTGCGCGATTACGGCTGGTTTTACGACTTTGACCGCGCAGAGCCCTTCACCCCCGAAGATCTGGGCGCGATTGAAGCCAAGATGAAGCAGATCATCAACGCCCGCGATCCGGTGAAAACCGAAGTCTGGGACCGCGCCCGCGCCATTGCCTATTACCAAGAGCGCAACGAGCCCTTCAAGCTGGAGCTGATCAACCGCATCCCCGAGGGCGAGGATCTGCGGATGTATTGGCACGGCGATTGGCAAGATATGTGCCGTGGCCCGCATCTGGCCCATACCGGCCAAGTGCCCGCCGATGCCTTCAAGCTGACGCATGTGGCCGGAGCCTATTGGCTGGGCGATGCGACGCGGCCGATGTTGCAGCGCATCTACGGGCTGGCCTTCAAGAACCGCGACGATCTGAAAGCGCATATGCTGATGCTGGAAGAGGCCGCCAAGCGCGACCACCGCAAGCTTGGCCGCGAGATGGACCTGTTCCACATTCAAGACGAAGCGCCGGGCATGGTGTTTTGGCACCCCAACGGCTGGACGATCTATCGCCAGTTGGAGGATTACATGCGCGGCCGGCAGAAATCTGCGGGCTATAAGGAAATCAAGACACCACAAGTGGTTGACCGCGTGCTGTGGGAGAAATCCGGCCATTGGGAGGCTTACCGCGAGAATATGTTCATCGTCGAAGTTGACGAAGACGGTGCCAAGGAAAAGCGCATCAACGCGCTGAAGCCAATGAACTGCCCCTGCCATGTGCAGATCTTTAACCAAGGCCTGAAGTCCTACCGCGACCTGCCGTTGCGGCTGGCCGAGTTTGGATCCTGCCACCGCTACGAATCCTCGGGCTCGATGCACGGGCTGATGCGGGTGCGCGGCTTTGTGCAGGACGATGCGCATATCTTCTGCACCGAAGACCAGATCGAACAGGAATGCGCCGATTTCATCGCACTGCTGTCAAGCGTTTACAAAGACTTGGGCTTTGAGAAATTTGACATCAAACTGTCGACCCGCCCAGATGTGCGCGTCGGGTCGGATGAGGTTTGGGACAAGGCCGAAAACGCGTTGCGCGCGGCGATCGAGATGCTTGGCCTGCCCTATCAGGTGAATGAAGGTGACGGCGCGTTCTACGGGCCAAAGCTTGACTTCAAACTGACCGACGCGATTGGGCGCGAATGGCAGTGCGGCACCTTCCAAGCCGACTTTAACCTGCCCAACCGCTTGGATGCCGAATTCGTCGGCGAAGATGGTGCAAAACATCGCCCAGTGATGCTGCACCGCGCGATCTTGGGATCCTTTGAACGCTTTATCGGCATTCTGATTGAAAACTATGCCGGCAAACTGCCGTTCTGGCTGGCACCGCGTCAGGTGGTTGTGGCCTCGATCGTCTCGGATGCCGACCCCTTTGTGCATGAGGTCACCAATGCGCTGATCAAAGCCGGGGTGCGGGCAGAAACCGACACCCGCAATGAGAAGATCAACTATAAGGTACGCGAGCATTCGGTGGGCAAAGTTCCCGTGATCTTGGCGATTGGCATGAAAGAGGTCGAGGACAGAACTGTTTCAGTCCGCCGCTTGGGCGACAATCGCACTGAAACAATCACGCTGGATCAGGCAATTGCCGAATTTGGATTTGCGGCACTTCCCCCAAGCCACGGCTAAGAAAATCTCTGTAAAATCAAGCGAGGGCGTCGGAGCATTCCGGCGCCCTTTTGCTATGGGTTGCGATCACAGGGCAAAGCATCCGGCTCACAGAGGCGTCATGCACAGGGGCGTGATTGGCCCGTGAGCCTGCCCACCGCCTAGGTTTGACCCTGTCGAAACCGACATAATCAAACAAGGGAACATAACATGTCTGCACCTCTGAAAACCTTTGCTGTTGCCGGCGCACTTGCTGCGGCTTTTGCCGCGCATGCCACCACCGCGGCTGCGGCCGATATGGAGAAATGCTTTGGCGTCGCTTTGGCGGGCCAGAATGACTGCGCGGCAGGGGCTGGCACCACCTGCGCTGGGACTTCGAAAATCGATTATCAAGGCAATGCCTGGAAGTTGGTGCCGGCGGGCAGCTGCCTGACCATGGAGTTGCCAAAGCTGGAGGACGGCAGCATGCGGATGGGCAGCATGGCAGCGGTCGAGCGCGACCTGCCAAAGATGTGATCTGACTTGGGGGGGCTGCGCGCCCCCCCAAACCCCCTGCGGGATATTTGTGCCAAGATGAAAGGAACGCGCGATGTTGGATCAGAGCAAAGCTTTGCCGCTGCGGCCCGGTGTGGGCTATAAGCCGCAGCATTTTGCGGCGATTTTGGCCGATGCGGGGGCGGTTGAATGGCTTGAGGTACATGCAGAGAACTATATGGGCGCCGGCGGGCGGCCGCTTGCGCAACTGCGGCATCTGGCCGAGCGCTTTGCGATCTCGTTGCATGGGGTGGGCTTGTCGATTGGCGGCGAGGCGGCTTTGGATGAGGCGCATTTGGCGCGGCTGAAGGCATTGTGTGATTGGCTGGAGCCTGCCTGTTTTTCCGAGCATTTGGCTTGGTCGAGCCATGACGGTCACTATCTGAACGATCTGTTGCCGCTGCCCTATACCGAGGCGACGCTTGCACGAGTTTGTGATCATATCGACCGCGTGCAGGAGGTTTTGCGGCGGCAGATGCTGTTGGAAAACCCCTCGAGCTATCTGGGTTTTGCCGAAACAAGCCTGAGTGAGGTGGCGTTTTTGCGTGCAGTGGTGCAGCGGACAGGCTGCGGGTTGCTGCTGGATGTGAACAATGTCTATGTCTCGGCGGTAAACCAGGGCTTTGAGGCCGCGGCCTATCTTGCGGATTTTCCGCTGGCGGCGGTGGGGGAGATTCATTTGGGCGGGCATGGCCAGGACCAGGACGACCAGAGCGCGGTGCTATTGATTGACAGCCATGCCGCTGCGATCGCCGATCCGGTTTGGCAGCTTTTTGCGCAAGTTGTGGCGCAGGCCGGACCAAGGCCGGTGTTGATCGAATGGGACGCAGATGTGCCTGACTGGGCAGTGTTGCAAGCAGAGGCGGCGCGGGCGGGCGCGGTCATGGCCGCATCATGAACCAAGCCGCATTTGCCGCAGCGCTGTTAGATCCGGATTTGCCCCTGCCTTTGGGGGTGGTTGACCCTGCGGGCAGGCCCGCACAAAGGCGCTTCAATATCTATCGCAACAGCGTCACCCAAGGCTTGGGGGCGGCTTTGGAGACAGGATTTCCGGCGGTTCTGGCCTTGGTTGGGCCCGCGTTTTTTCGCGCCATGGCGCTGCGCTTTTTGCGCGAGCATCCGCCGCGAGGCCGGATCATGATGCTGTATGGCGCGGAATTTGCCGATTTTATTGCTGGTTTTGCGCCCGCGCAGGGGCTGGGGTATTTGGCCGATGTGGCATGCTTGGAACAGGCTTTGCGCGAGAGTTATCACGCGGCGGATGCGACAGCTCTGCCAGCGGCGCAGTTGACACAGATGAGCGAGGCGCAGCTGTTGCAGGCGCGGTTTCGCTTGGCGCCAAGCCTGCGGCTGTTGCGCTCGGACTGGCCCATCGGCTCGATCTGGGCGGCGGCTTTGGGGTTTGGGCCGCCACCGTCGCAGATGCGCGCCGAGCATGTGATGATTGCGCGCAAGGATTTCGACCCCAAGCCACAGGTCTTGTCCCCAGAGGCCTATGGCTTTGTGGCGGCGCTGGAGCGGGGCGCGCCCTTGCATCTGGCGCTTGCTCAGGCAGGGCAAGAATTGGACTTGGGGCAGGTTTTGGCGCTGTTGATTGCCGCCGACGCCCTTGTGGGAGTGTCAGGATGAGAGCGCTATTTCAGGCATTGAGCCGCAGCGGCGACTGGGTCTTGCCGACGCTGGCGCGCGGGGTTTTTGCCGCTGTCTTGGCAGGATATTTCTGGGCCTCGGCGGCGACGAAATTCGCAGGCAATCCGTTTCAGCTTTCGACGGGCGCCTTTGCGCAGATCTTTCCGCAAAGTCTAGAGGCGGTGGGCTATGATGCCAGCGCCTTGGCCCTGCCGCTGCATCTGGTGGCGCTGGCGGGGGCTTGGGCAGAGGTGATTTTGCCGCTGCTATTGCTGATTGGGCTGCTGACGCGGTTGGCGGCTTTGGGGATGATTGGCTTTGTGCTGGTGCAAAGCCTGACAGATGTTTTTGGTCATATGGCAGATAGCACGACGATTGGCGCTTGGTTTGATCGCAGTTCGGACGCGCTGATTTTGGATCAACGCGCGCTGTGGCTGCTGTTGCTGGCGATTTTGGTGTTCAAGGGCGCAGGACCGCTGTCAACGGACCGGATGCTGCGCAGGTTTTGGCCAAACCAATAGGCAGCACAAAGCTTGAAACGCGCAAAGGAGGGCGAAGAAAGCGGAGAAATCGCGGCAAGGCAGGCAATGTCTGGCTGATTCTCTGCATGCAGCGAGGCAATTTGGCCCTCAAAAAGCCGATAATCATGGCCAAAACGCTGCCAATTTGACCTAAAGTCAACCCAGCCTTGCGCATTCTCATCTCTGCTCTTGATTTTCACTTAAGGTTTGGCATGATTTAAGATGTGAAGACAGACTTTCTGACCGCCGATCAAGGCCCTGAAGGAATGCTGCACGGCCCGTGGCAATGTCGCCTCGGGAGGGTCGAGATGGGAGATGCGGCATGCCTACCGGCACCGTTAAGTGGTTTAACAGCACCAAGGGCTATGGCTTTATTGCGCCCGACAATGGCGGGAAGGACGTATTTGTCCATATCTCGGCAGTCGAGCGGGCTGGGTTGAAAGCTCTGAACGACAACCAAAAGATCGGATACGAATTGCAGTCCGGCCGTGACGGCAAGGAATCTGCGGGCGATCTGCGTCTGTTGTAAGGCATTCGAAGGCGGCCCCCGCGGGGGCCGTTTTCACAGCAGGGCGGTTTGCACCTTATCGTCCCAGCCAAGGAACCAGCGGCCGTCGGCCTCGATCACTGGGCGTTTCATCACGGCCGGTTGGGCTGCGATTTGAGCCTCGGGGTCAGAGACTTTAAGATAGTCGTTAAAGGCGCGGTAGGTGGTGGATTGTTTGTTCACCGCCAAATCGCCAAATTCCTGCACGATCTTGTCGATCTCGGCCTCGGACAAAGGCTCTGCGCGCACATCGCGGAATGTCACCTCATGGCCAGCAGCTTGCAAGGCTTTGATGGCTTTTTTGCAGGTGTCGCAGGTGGGGATGCCGTAGAGGATCATGGTCAGCCTTTGAAGAACAAACGGGTCAGGGCAACGCCGCCCCAGGCCGAGGTGGCGGTCAGCACGGTGCCCCAGATCACGTCGGTGGCGACCATGACTGGGGACCAGTCCTTCATAATCGCATAGCTGGTGAATTCATAGGTGCCATAGGCCATTGCGCCCAGCACGGCGGCGGGCAGCAGCAGGGGCGCACCAGATTTCAGCGCGGGCAGTGAGACCAGATACAAAAGCCCCGCGATATAGGCGAGGTAGAAGGCCGCCGCGGGGGCCGCGCGCGGGCTGTCAAGCAGGGCCGCCCCGAGATGGCGTTGAAACAGCGGCTGCATGTGCAGGGTCAGCATCACGGCGTCAAGGATCAGGAAAATCGCTGTGGTGGCAAGGTAGAGCGTCAGGGTTTGCATCGGTGGCCTCCGTTTGGCATCAACTTAGGTTATTTTGCAGAAAAAGAAAGTGGCGTGAGTGCCTGCGCGGGCCGGGCGCGATCAGATTTGCTTTGGGCAAATCTGGCCGAGGTGGCAGATTGGACGATCAACCTAAATTTAATCTGCCCGAAACCATTCTTTAACCATCCCTAGGTTAGGTGGTATTTATGTCAAATTACATTCGCCCAAAACAGCGCGGTGCGACCGTGTTCTTCACGGTGACCTTGGCGACGCGCGGAACAGATATTCTGACGCGCGAGATCGAGGCGCTGCGGCAGGCGGTGCGGGCCACACGGGCCGAGCGGCCTTTTGCAATTGATGCTTGGGTTGTGCTGCCCGACCACATGCATTGCGTTTGGACATTGCCCCAGACGGATAGCGATTTTTCGACCAAGATGGGCGCGATCAAGGCGAGATTTACCAGAGCGGTCGCCGGTAGGGTGGGGTTCCACCCCACCAATACGGGTGGTTTTTTGAAAGATGGCAACGAAGCGGTGGGGTGGAACCCCACCCTACGGTCAGCCTCGAAAGTTGCCAAGCAAGACGGGAAGATCTGGCAGCGGCGCTTTTGGGAACACCACATTCGTGACGAGGCGGATTACCGAGCGCATCTTAGGTATTGTTGGATCAATCCGGTGAAGCACGGTTTGGTTGAGCATCCCCGCGATTGGCCGTTTTCATCCTGGCACCGCGATGGCTATACAGATTTGATGTAGGGTGGGGTTTTACCCCACCGTGGTTTGGATGAATTAAGTGGTGGGGTAGAACCCCACCCTACGCTACTTCAATCTCATAACGAAGAGCGACAGCCCGCGCAGGGTTGCGCGGGCGTTGTCTCACCAGCAGAGCTGGGGCCACGCCTCACCCCCAAACCTCCATAAACTCCCGCCACTCGCCCTTGCTCATGCCGCTGGTCTCCTGCTCGACCACCTGCCCCGCAAGCCTGCGCTTCAACACCTCAATCGCCTTACCGCTCAAGGTCACGCCGCCCATGCGGTAGTCCTCGAAGGCCGCATAGGCCAAGGGCACCCAATCGGCGGTGATGCGGGCCATTTGTTCGGCGTAGACCCTGATTTCGTATTGCGCATGCGCATCGGCGCGCAGGCGCAGGAAGTGGAAGAGGTTGTGCAGGTCGGTCTTCCAATACCACTGGGTATAGATGTTCATCGGCAGGTTCATGCGGGCAAGTTCGCGGGCAAGGCCTGCTTGGCCCTCTTGGCTTAGCATCGCCTCGTAGTTGTCATAAGAGCGCGCGGCGTCGGATTTCAGGATTTCCAGCACGCGGGCGGCTTCCTCGCCTTGCAGCACTTCGCCGCGGCCTTGGTTGTTGATGACCGATTGCGCGGCCAATTGGCTGGGCTCGGGGATGTAGAACTCGCGGTCGAGGATCGAGTAGCGGGCAGAATATTCGTTGACGTTGGCGGTGCGGTGGCGGATCCACTGGCGCGCAACAAAGACCGGCAGTTTGATGTGCAGCTTGATCTCGCACATCTCGAACGGGGTCGAATGCCAGTGCCGCATCAGATAGCGGATCAGGCCTTCGTCGTTTTGCACATGTTTGGTGCCAGCGCCGTACGACACGCGGGCGGCTTGGACGATGGCGCTGTCGTCGCCCATATAGTCGATGACGCGGACAAGGCCGTGATCAAGCACCTGATGCGCGCGATAAAGATGCGCCTCCATGCCTTCAGAGACCGCGCGCAGGGTCGGGCGCGGATTGGCGCGGGCGGCTTCGATTTCGGCGATCTGGTCAGGGGTCAGGGACATGGGAGCGGCCTTTCGCGGGTATGAGTCGCCCGTGACTATATCTTGGGGAAAGGCATTACGAAACCACAAGCTGCGGGGCGTTGCCATCAAGCCATGGCGCAGCGCTTTACAGGGGTAACAAGGGAAAGGTTTTGACTTTCCAGCAAATCTTGCTCAGGTATAAGAAAATATCTTTAGAGATATTATTATCTCTTTCGTATAAAAATAAGTGATTCAAGGGGACTTTATGGCGCGGGTAGCATTGGTTTTGACAATGGTGGGCGGCCTTGCAGGATGCGGCGGCGGCAGCCCCTTTGCGCCGGAAAAGGTTGCAGTGATACCTACGGCCCCAACAGCGGCGGAAACGCCCAGCCTATCGCTTGACCCCAATGTCTCCTCACATAGCAAATTCGCCTGGGACCCAGCGCGCAGTCTGACGATGAACGCCGTGACCTATGACAGTGTCAGCGATAAACTGGTCATCAACAACCTGCCCTTTGACGGTCCAGAGGGGATTTATGACAATGTGCTGACCTTCGCCAATGGCGCAAAGGCTTATAAAAGCCGCAGCACCGAGACGACAGGGCAAATGCCGCATTATGCGGTCTTCGTTTCAACGGTGGCGATGCAGGCCACCTCGGCTGCGGGCGCAAATTGGCTGGGCTACGGCAATTCGGGCGCCAATGTGAACCGCACAGGCTTTCGGCTGCCCGCAGGGGGCGAATATATCTATGTCGGCAAATATGCCGCCACGCGGGTGTTCGATGGCCGCACGGGCCTTGAGCTGGTGACGGGGGATCTACGCCTGATTGTCGATGTTCTGGACTTTGATCCGAAGGCTGGGGTGCAGGGCGATATCGCCGGTCGGATCTTTAATCGGACCCGCGTCTTTAGTGTGTTGCCGGTCGCCTTGAACCGTTTTTCGTCAACCACGGCCACTCAGGGCCGCGCCCTACCCGATGTTATCTTGGCCGAAGTGGGCTTTAGCACCACTGAGGGCAGCTTTGATAACGGCACCGCCGAGAGCTATGCACCCGATACCACCGCTTGGGAAAGCGGCACCTATAGCGGCATCTTGGGCGGCACAAGCGGCGAACAGATTGGCGGCTATACCGTGATCACCGGCACGGCCGATGTGCAATCGGTGCGCTATCAGGTGCAAAACTACACGCTTGCGGGCGTGAACGGCGTGGCTTCTGGCTTGGACAGCATCAGCCAAACGCAGCTGCAAGACATGCTGAACGCCGGCGAGACCCTGCCCAGTGTTCTGCTGGCCCCGCCGTTGCCAACAGATGCCGTAGCGACGACATCCAGCTTTGTCGATTTGCAACTGCGCACCGATTACACCGCCCGCGAAATCGGCGTGTTTGTCGGCACGCAGGTGCCGACAACGCCTTAGGGCGTACCGATGCGACGGCTTTGCTGCGGCGTGATGGCCGCACTCTGGATCGCGGCCAACCCTGCACAGGCCTCGCCGCAGCACCTAAGCCCCGAACAGGGCTTGGTCTTTGCCCAAGAGCTTTTGGCCGCCAATCAACCCGCAGCAGCACAGCAGGTTCTGGCCGCCTTGGCGCAGGCCCGCCCCAAAGAGGCGCAGGTGCTGATCTTGATGTCGCAGGCGCAGAGCGCGCTGGGACAGGGCCGATCTGCGGCGCTGGCGGGCAAGGCGGCCTGGCAGTTGGCGCGCAGCCCCGCAGAGCAGTTTGCCGCCGCCGTTGTCACCGCGCGGGGGCAGGTGCTGGACCACCGGCTTGGCGCTGCGGGCTTTTGGTTGCGGCGGGCGGGGCAAGTGGCCCCAAGCCCGCAGACCCACGCTTTGGCTGCGCAAGACCATGCAAAGCTACGCCAAATCAATCCCTTAAGCCTGCGCTTGACCTTTGCCGCCGCACCGTCAAACAATGTCAACAATGGCTCGTCCAAGGCCACCACCAGCTTTGAAGGCCTGCCCTTTGTGTTTGTGCTTGCCCCTTCAGCGCGCGCGCTTTCGGGCATCGAGCTGACTGAAAAGCTGTCCCTGTCCTATCGTTTGGCGCAAAGCCCGCAGGCCAGCACCAGCCTGAACCTTGATCTCTTCGCCCGCCAAGCCCGCCTGTCGGCGCAGGCCAAAGCCGCCGCCCCTTTGGCGCGGGGGCGCGACTATGGCACGGCCCAGATCGGGCTGGGGCTGACACATCGCTGGGCTGCGGCGACGGCCGGCGGGTCACACAGCGCCTCGGCCAATCTGAGCCACAGCTTTCTGGGCGGTGAAGCCTATGCCCAGCACATCACGCTGCGCTATGAGCGCGATTGGGCGATGGGGCGGCGCGATCTTGTCTCGGCGGGCTTTGGGCTTGAGCGGGTGCGCTATAGCCCAAGCGGTCAGACCAGCTATGGCCAGCGGTTGCGCGGGACTTGGCAGCGCCACTTGCCCCAAAAGCGTGCGCTTTGGCTGAGTGCCGAGCTATCGCAGATCCAATCTGCGGCAGTTTTGCGCGCCTATGACGGGGTCTTAACCCGCGCCGGCTATGATTTTGGCAAGATCATGCCGACACTGGGCCTAACCCTTGGGCTTGAGGCCGAGTGGCGCCGTTACGGGGTGGCAGGGGTTCACACCGGCGCGCGACAAGACCACAGTCACGCGATTCAGGCGGATCTAAGCCTGCAAGGGCTTGAATACTATGGCTTTGTGCCGGTGCTGAATGCCGAGGTCTCGCAGACAAGCTCGACCGTCGATCTTTACAATTCAGCCAATGCTCAAATCGGGATCAGCCTGAAATCCAGCTTTTAACGCAGCATTCCATGGGTGGTCATCGCAGCTTTTGCTGCTAGGTTTGAGAAAAAAGGAGATTAAGATGAGCCTTCGCTATTTGCACACCATGGTTCGGGTCTTGGATTTGGAAAAATCCATGGCCTTTTACAGCCTATTGGGGCTGGAGGAAACGCGGCGGTATGAAAATGAAAAGGGCCGTTTCACGCTGATTTTCATGGCCCCACCCAGCCAGCCAGATTGCCCTGTCGAACTGACCTATAATTGGGATGGCGACGCGGGCCTGCCTTCGGATGCGCGCCACTTTGGGCATCTGGCCTATGAGGTCGAAGATATCTATGCGCTTTGTGCGCATCTGGCGGCCAATGGTGTGGTGATCAACCGCCCACCGCGCGATGGCCATATGGCCTTTGTGCGGTCGCCCGACAATATCTCGATCGAGCTGTTGCAAAAGGGCGAGGCGCTAGAGCCTGCCGAGCCTTGGGTCAGCATGGGCAATACCGGCAGCTGGTAAGCCCTGCCCCCATAAAAAAAGCCCCGCTTTTGCGGGGCTTTTTTATTTATTCATCCGCAGCCGAGGGCGGGCGCAATTCCGAGACAAAGCGGTCGAAATCATCAGCGGCTTGGAAGTTTTTATAGACGCTGGCAAAGCGCACATAGGCCACCGTGTCGATCCGCGCGAGGGATTCCATCACGATCTCGCCAATGATTTTCGACGAGATATCGGTATCGCCAAGGCTTTCCAGACGCCGCACGATACCAGAAATCATCTGATCAATGCGGTCCGGATCAATCGGGCGTTTTTGCAGCGCGATGCGGATCGAGCGTTCCAGTTTGGTGCGGTCGAAATCTTCGCGCTTGCCCGAGGATTTCACCACCACAAGATCGCGCAGCTGCACGCGTTCATAGGTGGTAAAACGGCCACCGCAAGCGGGGCAAAAGCGACGGCGGCGGATCGACACATGGTCTTCCGCTGGACGGCTGTCTTTGACTTGTGTGTCAACGTTACCGCAGAATGGGCAGCGCATCGGCTCCCTCCTTGCTTGTTATTGTTACTGCCTCGTAGACCCCGAGTGTTTCCCCGAGTTATCCACAGACTGTAGCGCTTTTCCCCAGCCCTCGCCTAGAGCAGAAATGCAGATACTGCATATAGCGGCATAGGTGTTGCGAAGAGGACTCAGGTCGCAGGTCGGTGACAGCCACCACGCTGCGGGCAGACAGGCGCAGCCGCGTCAGTTTAAAACAAAATATCAAGCAATTTAAAACAATTAGAAATCTTCACAAAACTGTTAGCAGTAATCCGCGCCAAAGACCCTACCTAAGTGTCTCATTTAGCAAGGAGGACTTTGATGACACGCATGACCGCGAAAGACTTTAGCCCAGACCTGCTCGAACTTTATGATTTCTACGCGCATGGCAAAATTTCAAAGCGTGAATTTTTGGAAAAGGCCGGCCGCTTTACTTTGGGCGGGCTGACCGCCACGGCCGTTTTGGCGATGATGAAGCCCAATTACGCGCTGGCCGAACAGGTGTCCTTTACCGACCCTGATATTGTTGCCGATTATGTCACCTACCCCTCGCCCGATGGTCATGGCGAGGTGCGCGGCTATCTGGTGCGCCCTGCCAAGGCGGAAGGCAAAGTGCCCGCCGTGGTGGTGGTGCATGAAAACCGCGGGCTGAACCCCTATATCGAGGATGTGGCGCGGCGGGTGGCCAAGGCGGGCTTTGTGGCGCTTGCCCCCGACGGGCTGACCTCGCTTGGCGGCTATCCCGGCAATGACGACGCCGGCCGCGAGCTGCAATCCAAGGTCGATCCGGTCAAGCTGATGAACGACTTTTTTGCCGCCATCGACTGGATGAAGACCCATGAGGCCAGCACTGGCCGCGTCGGCATCACCGGATTTTGCTATGGCGGCGGTGTGGCCAATGCGGCGGCCGTGGCCTTTCCCGATCTGGGCGGGGCGGTGCCGTTTTATGGCCGCCAACCCGAGGCCGGCGATGTCGCCAAGATCAAAGCGCCGCTGCTGATCCATTACGCCGCTTTGGACGAACGGGTGAACGCGGGCTGGCCTGACTATGAGGCGGCACTCAAAGCCGCAGGCACGCGCTATGAGGCCTATATCTACGAAGGCGTCAATCACGGCTTTCACAACGATTCCACCCCGCGCTATGACGAGGCGGCGGCGGACTTGGCTTGGGGCCGCACGATTGCGTTCTTTAAGGCCAATCTGGCCTAGCAACATCGGCAGGGGCGGTTAATGCCGCCCCGTCAGCCAATTGCCAAAAGCCGCAAAGCGCGAGGGCGCAATGCCAAGCCGGGCTTCGCGCGCATCGGCGATATGCAGCAGTCGATACATCAGATGCACCCCCAGCCAGCGCAGGGGTTCTGGCTCCCATTGCCGCACGCGGCGGTTCACCCAAGGCAGGCCAGTGCGCCGCGTGGTCTTGCCCAGCGCCAGATCAGCCAAGGTTTGCCCCGCAAGGTTAGAGGTCGATACCCCCACCCCAACATAGCCCCCCGCCCAGCCAAGCCCGGTGGCAGGGTCAAGCCCCACCGTCGCGCACCAATCGCGCGGCACCCCAATCACCCCGCACCAAGCGTGATCAATGCCGTAATCGGCAGCGGCGGGGAAATGCTGGCGCAGCACCGCCGTCAGCCGCCGAACGGTCTCGGCATCCGGCCTGCCGTTGCGGTCAATCTTAGAGCCGAATTTATAGGGCACCCCGCGCGCGCCCACCGTGATGCGCCCCTCGCGCGTGCGCTGGCAATAGCAATAAGCGTTGTTCATATCGCCGATCAGCTCGTGCCCCTGCCAGCCGATCTTTGCCCAAACCTCGGGCGGCAGCGGCACGGTGGCGATCTGGGCCGAGTTCAGCGGCAGCCAATCGCGTTTATGCGCGGCGATTGCGGCGGTAAAGCCTTCGGTGCAGCGCAGGATGATCGGCGCCATCAGGCGGCCCTGCGCTGTGACGATTTCGCCCTCGTCATAAGACAGCGCCGCGCTGTCCTCATAGATCGTCACCCCCAAACGCTCGACCGCCAGCGCCAAGCCGCGCACCAGCTTTGCAGGCTGGATCCGCGCCATGCCCGACACCACCATCGCCCCCAGCGCATTGGGCAGGCTGATGCGTTGGGCGACCTCGGCCTGCGTCAGCTCGCGGATGCGGTGGCCATCGCCCCAATGGCTGCGATGCGCGATCTCGGCCTTCATCCGCGCCAGTTGCGCAGGATTGGTGGCAACCATCATCTCTTCGGTGGGCAGCATATCGGCGTCGATGCCCTCGGCCTGACAGACGCGGGCAATCTCGGGGACCGTCGCCTCTAACTCTTGCACCATCTGCAACACCGCAGCGCGAGAGGTTGCGCGCGCATAGGCCTCGTGGTTCCAGGCAAAGGTGCCCATGCACCAGCCGCCATTGCGCCCCGAAGCGCCAAAGCCAGCAAAGTCTTTCTCGACAATCGCCACCCGCAGATCGGGCTGCGCCTTTTTCAGATAATAGGCGGTCCAAAGCCCGGTATAGCCCGCGCCAATAATCGCCACATCGACCTGCGCATCGGCCCGCAGCGCCGGACGCCGGCTTTGCGGCAGACCGATATCGGCATACCAAAACGACACATCGCCAAGGGTGGTGGGCTGCATGGGGGCCTCCGATCTGGCTGCATGCTGGCGCGCAGGGCAGCGCTTTGCAAGCGGGATTAGGCGGCGATTTGCCCGCCCAGCCAGCTGCGAAACGAGGTCAGCGGGCTGCGCTCGGGGCGGTCTTTTGGCCAGACAAGGTAATAGCTGCCCAAGGATTGTATCGCAGGGCCAAAGGCAGGCACCAGCCGGCCCGAGGCAAGGTCGGGTTCAATCAAGAACCGTGGGATCAGGGCGGCCCCCAGCCCGTGGATGGCGGCTTGGGTCATGGTGGCGAATTGGTCAAACAACATCGCAGCAGGGCGCTGATGCGGCTGGCCGTGATGGGCCAGCCAGCGGCCCCAATCCCCCGTGCGGCTTTCCAATTGCAGCAAGGGATATGAGATTATATCATCAGCGCGCTGCAAGGGTGCCTTAAGCAGCGCAGGCGATGCCACCGCGATCAGATCCTCTTGCAGCAGCGGCAAATAGGCCGCCCCCGGCCAATCTTGCCGCCCATAATGGATTGCCGCGTCGAAATGCGAGTTGGCAAAGTCAAACGGGCGCAGGCGGGTTGACAGGTTCACCGTCACCTCGGGGTGGCGGGCGGCGAAATCGGCCAGCCGTGGCGCCAGCCAATGCATGCCAAAGGCAGGCAGAATTGCCAAGTTGAGCGCCCCGCCTTCAGGATTGGCCCGCAGCGTCAGCGAAGCCTGCGACAGCGCTTGCAAGGCGCGGCGGATCTCGCGGCAATAGTCTTGCGCCGCAGGGGTCAGCCGCAACCGATGGTTTTCGCGTTGGATCAGCGCCACACCAATCTGCGCCTCAAAGGCCTGCAACTGCCGCGAAATGGCGCCTTGGGTCAGGTTCAACTCGGCCGCAGCCGCCGAGGCCGAGCCGGTGCGATCCACCGCCTCCAACGCCAAAAGCGAGGGCATCGAAGGCAGATAGCGGCGCGAAATCATATGAGTTTTCCTCATGATTTGATGTGAAGCCCTCGTTAGGGGATTTGGCATATATATGCAATAAGGGCGCAAATCTTATGGAGGTTCCGCATGACCGATCGCCCCACCCTAAAGGCCAAAGACGCCCCCGATCTGGGCCGCTTTGATTGGCAAGACCCGTTCCGGCTGGATGATCAGCTGACCGAAGAAGAACGCATGCTGCGCGACGGCGCACGCGCCTACGCCCAAGAAAAGCTGCAACCTCGGGTGATTGCGGCCTATCGCGAGGAATCCACCGACCCCGCGATTTTCCGCGAGATGGGCGAAATGGGGCTTTTGGGCACCACGATCCCCGAGGCTTACGGCGGGCTTGGCGCGTCTTATGTCGCCTATGGCCTGATCGCACGCGAGGTCGAGCGGGTGGATTCGGGCTATCGCTCGATGATGTCGGTGCAATCGTCTTTGGTGATGTATCCGATCTACGCCTATGGCTCAGAGGCGCAGCGGCTGAAATATCTGCCGAAACTGGCCAGCGGCGAATGGATCGGCTGTTTTGGCCTGACCGAACCCGATGCGGGCTCTGACCCTGCGGGGATGAAGACCGTGGCGAAGAAAACCGCCAATGGCTATGTCTTGACCGGCGCAAAGATGTGGATTTCCAACGCGCCGATTGCCGATGTCTTTGTGATCTGGGCGAAATCCGAAGCCCATGGCGGCAAGATCCGCGGCTTTGTGCTGGAAAAAGGCATGGCGGGGCTGTCAGCGCCCAAGATCGGCGGCAAGCTGTCGTTGCGCGCCAGCATCACCGGCGAGATCGTGATGGCAGGCGTCGAGGTTGGCGAAGACGCGCTCTTGCCGCATGTCGAGGGGCTGAAAGGCCCGTTTGGCTGTCTGAACCGCGCGCGCTATGGCATCTCTTGGGGGGTCTTGGGAGCGGCGGAATTCTGCATGCAGGCCGCGCGGCAATACGGGCTGGACCGCAAACAGTTTAACAAACCGCTTGCCGGCACCCAGCTTTATCAGCTGAAACTCGCCAATATGATGACCGAGATTTCGCTGGGCTTGCAGGCGTCTTTGCAGGTGGGCCGGCTGATGGATCAGGCCAATGCGGCCCCCGAGATGATCTCGATCATCAAGCGCAACAACTGCGGCAAGGCGCTGGATGCGGCGCGGATGGCGCGGGATATGCACGGCGGCAACGGCATTTCGGAAGACTTCCAGATCATGCGGCATATGGTCAATCTGGAAACCGTCAACACCTATGAGGGCACGCATGATGTGCATGCGCTGATCTTGGGTCGCGCGATCACGGGTGTGCAGGCGTTTTTCTAAACCCTTTGGGGGTGCGCAGCGACTGCGCACCCCTAATGCTTAAAACGCCTCTTCAAGGGCGGTTGCGCGGCGGGCTTCGGCTTGGCGCGCGTCTTCGATCCGCGCCTTGCGACGCCGGTTGATCTCGAAGCCAATCGCCAACGCAAGCGTGGCGATCATCAGCATCAGCGCCAGCGCGTTGATCGTCGGCGTGATGCCCGAGCGCACCTTCGAGAACACATAGACCGTCAACGTATTCGCCCCGCCGCGGGTGAATTGGGTGACGTTGTAATTCTCGATCGACTGGAAGAACGCCACCGCGCCGCCTGCCCCGATCGCCGGGTAAAGATAGGGCAGCAGAATCCGGCGCATCACCTGCGCATGGCTTGCCCCCAGATCCAGCGCCGCCTCTTCCAGCCCTTCGTCAAAGCTTTGCAACCGCGCCAGCACCAAAAGCATCACCATGGCCGCGATATAGCTGACCTGCCCAAGCACCGACAGATGCAGCCCCGGCTTGAACAGAATAAAGTCGGAATGGATGCCATTGCCGATTTTGGTCCACATGATCATGGTGGAAATCCCGATCACCGCGCCGGGGATCAGCAGGGTCGAGATCATCAGCCCGTAAAGCGTGGTGCGCAGCCGCCCCGAGATCGAATTGATCAAGATAGCCGCCGCCGTGCCAACCAAAATCGCCAGCAGGCTGACCGCCACCGCGACCACCAGCGTGTTGCGAAACGCCAGCCACATGGTTTCATCGGCGAAAAGCGCGTCGAACCATTTGCCGGTCACGCCCTTCCACGGCACAATCGAGGGGGTCTTGTTGTCGTTGAACGCCGCCGCCCCCATGATCCCCAGCGGGATCAGCAGGTAAAGGATGAAGACAAAGGCATAGACGCGGGCAAGTGTTTGGCGAAATTGATACATCTTGCCCTCCTATTTCGCGATGTCGGACAGTTTGACGCGGAACAGCTTCATCACCAGACTGACGAAAAGCGTGCACATCAACAGCAGCAAAAAGGCATAGGCGGCGGCGGTGTTCCAATCCAGCGCGTCAAACATCCATTGCTGAATGGTCTGGGTGAACCATTGCGAGGTGGTCGAGCCAAGGATCGTCGGCACCAAAAGCGAGCCTGCCGAGAGCATAAAGACCATCACCGACCCCGAAGCGATCCCCGGCTTGCAATGCGGCAGCACGATGCGCAGATGCGTGCGCCACCACGGGCTGCCAAGGTCTTCGGCGGCCTCGATCTGGTTGCTGTCCAGCGAGGACATCGCGTTATAGACCGGAAAGATCATGAACAGCACATAGGTATAGACCAGCCCGATCATCACACCGTTATAGCCCGAAATCCAGCGCACCGGCTTGTCGATCACATGCAGCGTCACCAGCAGCGTCGAAAGCGGGCCTTTCAGCGCAAGGATGATCCACCAAGCAAAGGCGCGCAGCACCTCTGACACCAACAGCGGCACACAAAGCAGCAAAAAGATCGTCGGCAGGCTGCGTGGGTTCAGGATTTTCGCCATATAATAAGCCAGCGGATAGGTCAGCAAAAAGCACAGGATCGTCACCAAAAGCGAATAGAAAATGGTGAGCGAAAACGTCAGCACATGCACCGGAATATTGACAGGAATGCCCATCAGCGTGGTGTCGATGGATCCGTTGAACACCTTAAGGTAATTGGCCAAGGTGTATTGATCCGCAGGCCCGCCGATTTCTGTCACCGGCAGCAAGGGCCGGAACGAGCTTTCCAGCAGGGTGATATTGGGCAGGACCACCAGCATCGCCAGCCAAAACGCCGTCAGCAGGCAGATGATCAGCGTGGCGGCGCGGCCATAGCGTCGAAACATATCGCCCATCTGTCAGCCCCCCGTAAAAGCGTCAGGAAGGATCGCGGCATGGGCGGCGTTAAAGCTGGCAAAGCGTTTGGCGCCAATCGCGGGCACGGTGGCAGCACCATCATTGCGCACCTCGGCCACCAGGGTTTGGCCATTGGCGGCCTTGGCATGCACCGCGATAAAGGCGCCCTCAAAAGAAACCTCGCTGACGGTGACGGGAACCGAGTTTTCCGCCCCCTCGGTCTCGGTCAGGATGGTGTGCTCGGGGCGGACATAAAGCTTGATGCCCTCGCCCAAAGCGCCATCGCCCAGCCGCGCGGTCAGACGGCCAAGGCCGGTGTCAAAGCCCGCCATGCCAGCACTTGGGGACACGACCGAACCGGTAAAGACGTTGTTTTCGCCGACAAATCCGGCGACAAAGCCGTTGACGGGGTTGTTGTAGATATCGCGCGGGGTGGCGATTTGCTGGATGCGGCCTTGGCTCATCACGCCGACACGGTCCGACATCGCCAAGGCTTCGCCCTGATCATGGGTGATATAGATAAAGGTGACGCCGGTGCGCTTTTGAATGGCGCGCAGCTCGGCCCGCATATGTTGGCGCAGTTTGAGGTCGAGCGCCGAAAGCGGCTCGTCCAGCAGCATGACCTTGGGTTCCACCGCCAAAGCCCGCGCAATTGCCACGCGCTGTTTTTGTCCGCCCGACAGCTGGCTGACCATCTTGTCGGCGGCATCGGGCAGATCGACCATATCCAACAGCTCTTGCGCCCGCTTGCGCCGCGCCGCCTTATCCACACCGCGCACTTCCAGCCCGAAAGAGATGTTCTCCCAGATCGGCATCAGCGGAAACAGCGCAAGGTTTTGAAAGATCAACGCGGTGGGGCGCTGGTTGGGGCGTTGGCCCTTCATATCCATGCCGCCGATGCGGATCTGGCCATGCGTCGGCTCGATAAAGCCAGAAATCATCCGCAGGATCGTGGTTTTGCCACAGCCCGAGGGGCCAAGAAACGAGAAGAACTCTCCGGGTTCTATCGAGACATTTGCGGTATCAACGGCGCGAAAACTTCCGAAATCGCAGCAGACATTTTCAAGATCAATCCCAGCGCTCATAGACCGCCTAACCCCCTGTTGGTCGTATTATAAGGCCATTCGGCCCGTTATTTTCTGGCTGTCATAGTGCCAGTTTATGCGTGATGCTTGGTCCAGAAAAACAAACGCCGAGACCATAGGGCCCCGGCGTTTCTTTCAGCGCAAACCCTTAGGCTGCCTTGTATTTATCGGCGTATTCGGCCCGCTTGGACAGGAATTCGGCCGATTGATCTGGCCACCACCACAGCTTGGACAGGGCGTCGTCGTTGAAGGTGCCGTTGTAATAGGCCGAAACATCCGGATCCATCATATCGGCAGCACCCTTGCCAACGGGGTTGGACGAGAAGGCGGTTGCCCACATCGCAGCCCCCTCGGCGGTCGAGGTCCATTTCGCAAGTTCGTGCGCCTGGTCGATGTTCTTGGCGTTCTTCATCAGCACAAAGCCCTGATGCCATGCAAAGGCGCCTTCAACTGGGGCGGCATAGCCATAGCCATCGTTACGCAGGTTAAAGCCGGTCGAATCCCAGCACAGGCCCACGGTCGCGCCATTGGCGGTAAAGCCTGCATTGGCCTCGTTTTCACCAGACCACCACTGCACCACATTGCCCTTGGCCTTGATCGCCTCGGCCAGCGCGATGTCCCACAGCTCGACCATGGCCCCCATGTCGGAATAGCTGTCCATCCAAGGACGCGGCAGCTTGCCGGTGGCATCCAACCAACGGCCCATGGCAGCCAGAGCCGAATGCGGCCGCAGGGTGACTTGGTTCTCGGTGCTGAACAAAGCGCCCAGCGAGGCAGGCTCGCCCAGTTTGGCCTCGTCCTTGTTATAGACCAGCGACTCGGTGCCCCAGTTCGATGGCACATACAAAAGTGCGCCGTCTTTGCGCGACCGCTCGCCTGCCGCACCATCCGCCAGACCTGGCAGATAGTTGTCCATGGCAAGCTTTGCCGGATCCCAAGCGGCCAGAATGCCGTTCGAATTCCAAGCGCCCACACGGTCAATGGTCGGCTCGATCATATCGACGCCGCCAGCTTCCAGCGCAACTTTGGCCTCGCCGAACATGGTTTCCTGATCGGGCAGCTCTTTGAAGTTCACCTTGATGCCGGTCGCGGCCTCGAAGGCCGGAAACACGGTGGATTTGAAATTGTCATAGCCCGCCCAGCCGACAAAGTTCAGCTCGCCCGAAGAGGCAAGCGCCTTAGAAGAGATCAGCGCAGGGGCGGCAAGTGCGCCCGCACCGGCGGCGGTGTTTTTCAGGAACGAGCGACGATTAAGTGTGGATTTTGTGGTCACGAAAGTCTCCCTACTGTTGGTCCGTGGATACGGAGATCGGATGCTCTTGAGGGCATCTCTGTTGACAGAGCCGGAGTGGTTTCTGCGCCTCACAAGATGAAACCGCAGCCATTTTCCCCGTTTCTGAAGCAAGATTACGCTGGTGAAGGGGCAATCTGTCAACAATTCTTATTAACCTTACGGCAGGGCGATGTTGCCCCCGCATAGGGGGCCTAAATTGGCAGCAAAGCGGCGTTTTTACAGGCAGAGTGCGAAAGCGCAATAGTCGTGTAATATTGTGCGAAAATAATCATCAGTAGAACATAGCGCTACTATTTATTGTATTTAGCGAAGAATATTCTAACTTTTCATTGCCGCTTTCAGCTCTTTGCCAAGTCCTTTCACGCAATCCTGTTATGTTTGCCCAGATAGATTTCAAAGGCAGGGGATGCGAATGAAGGTTGTGGTTCTGGGCGCGGGCGTTATTGGCACTACAACGGCCTACTATCTGGCTCTATCAGGGCATGAGGTGACGGTGATCGACCGCCAACCAGCCCCGGCGCTGGAAACCTCTTTTGCCAATGCAGGCGAGATCAGCCCCGGCTATGCCAGCCCCTGGGCCGCGCCGGGCATTCCGGCCAAGGCCGCCAAATGGCTGCTAATGCGTCACGCGCCGCTGATCATCCAGCCGCGCCCCGATCTGGCCAAGGTGGCTTGGGTCGGGCGGATGCTGATGAATTGCACCGCCAGCGCCTATGGCCGCAACAAATCGCGCATGGTGCGGCTGGCCGAATACAGCCGCGATTGCCTGATAGACCTGCGCCGCGACACCGGCATTTCTTACGATGAACGCAGCCAAGGCACCTTGCAGCTGTTCCGCACCCAAGCGCAGGTCGATGCAGCGGCCAAAGATATCAAGGTCTTGCAGGCCGATGGCGTGCCGTTTGAGGTTTTGGACGCCGCAGGCTGCATCCGCGCCGAACCGGCTTTGGCGCCCAAGCGCGACAAGATCGCAGGCGGTCTGCGCCTGCCCGGCGACGAGACCGGCGATTGCTTTAAATTCACCAACAGCTTGGCGCAGATGGCGGCAGCGGCGGGGGTGGTGTTTCGCTATGGCGTGACGATGAAGCATCTGGAAACCGCGATGGGGCGGGTGGTGGCGGTGCAAACCTCGGCGGGGCGGATCGCGGGGGATGCCTTTGTGCTGGCCATGGGCAGCTATTCGCCGCTGATGGCGCGGCCCTTGGGGATCAAACTGCCGATCTATCCGGTTAAGGGCTATTCGATCACCGTGCCGATCATTGATGCCAGCCGCGCGCCCGAATCAACCATCATGGATGAGACCTATAAGATCGCGATCACCCGTCTTGGCAGCCGCATTCGCGTCGGGGGCATGGCCGAAATTGCAGGCTTTGACATGACGCTAAGCCCGCGGCGCAAGGCGACTTTGGTGCATTCGGTCGAAGATCTGTTTGGCGGCGCGGGCGATCAAAGCCGGGCCGAGTTCTGGTGCGGTCTGCGCCCGATGACCCCCGATGGCACGCCGATTGTCGGCCGCTCGCCGGTGGACAATCTGTTTTTGAACACCGGCCACGGCACTTTGGGCTGGACGATGGCGGCAGGCTCGGGGCGGCTGCTGGCCGATCTGATCTCGGGGCGCGCGGCTGAAATTGAAAGCGGCGATCTGGGCTATGGCCGCTATCAGGGGATTGCGGCCTGATCGCATCGGGCTATGCTGCGGCCAAATCAGGAGGCCAAAGATGAGCGCGATAGATCAAGACAAGCTGGCGAAACTGGCAGAGGTGGCGGTGCGGGTTGGTCTGAACCTGCAACCGGGGCAGGATCTGATCTTGACCGCGCCGATGGCGGCCCTGCCCTTGGTGCGTTTGGTGGCAGCCGCGGCCTACCGCGCCGGCGCAGGCGTGGTGACGCCGATCTTTGCCGATGAGGCGATCACGCTGGCAAAGTTCGCGCATGGATCCGAGGCAAGCTTTGACCGCGCCCCGAACTGGCTTTACAACGGCATGGCCGAAGGCTTTGCCGCCAATGCCGCGCGGATGGCGATTGCGGGCGACAATCCGATGCTGCTTGCAGGTCAAGACCCCGCCAAGGTGGCGCAGCTTGGCAAGGCCAATGCGATGGCGGCCAAGCCTGCGATGACGGCGATCACCAATTTTGCGGTGAACTGGTCGATCTGCGCCTATCCGGGCGAGGCTTGGGCGCGGCAGATGTTCCCCGATCTAAGCGTCGAGGCGGCGGTGGCAAAGCTTGCCGAGGCGATCTTTGAAGCCTCGCGCATCAACACCCCCGACCCGGTGGCGGCTTGGGGCGCGCATAACGCAGCGCTTTTGGCGCGGCGCAAGTGGTTGAACGATCAGCGCTTTGCCGCTTTGCATTTTAGCGGCCCCGGCACCGATTTGACGGTGGGGCTGGCGGACGGCCACGAATGGATGGGCGGCGCCTCGCCTGCCAAGAATGGCGTCACCTGCAACCCGAATATCCCCTCGGAAGAGGTGTTCACCACCCCGCACGCGCTGCGCGTCGAAGGCACCGTGGCCGCGACCAAACCGCTGGCGCATCAGGGCAGCCTGATCGAAAACATCGCCGTGCGCTTTGAAGCCGGCCGCATTGTCGAGGCGCATGCCAGCAAGGGCGAGGCCGTGCTGCAAAAGCTGATCGACAGCGACGAGGGCGCGCGCCGCTTGGGCGAGGTGGCGCTGGTGCCGCATGGCTCGCCGATCTCGGCCTCGGGGCTGTTGTTTTACAACACGCTTTTCGATGAAAACGCCGCTTGCCATATCGCGCTGGGGCAATGCTATTCGAAATGCTTTGTCGGTGGCGCGGATTTGACGCCCGAACAGGTGACAGCGCAGGGCGGCAATTCCAGCATCATCCACGTTGATTGGATGATCGGCTCGGGTCAGGTTGATATTGACGGGGTTGCAGCCGATGGCAGCAAAACCCCGGTGTTCCGCCGCGGCGAATGGGCCTGATTATTTGACCTGAAGGCTTTGCAGATATTCTGCCAAGGCCACCAGACGGATCGGCGTTGGCGTCTGAATGCCATCGCCGCCGTCAAAAGGCACCAGCGCCCCCGCCATCAAGGGCGAGAAATCGGGCATCACCCCGTCGCCCTTTTTGCCGGTATAGCCCCAGATCTGCGCCATCACGCGAGTGGTGGGAAAGCTTCCCTGGTTGCGCGCCGAAAGCGTGGTCAGATCGGCGGGCTTTTTGGCAAGCCCTGCGGCGGCGGCCCCGTCGCCCTTGCCACCTGCGCCATGGCAGCCCGCACAATAGTCGGCAAAATCCATTTGCGGCGTGGCATTGGCCTCGCGCAGCGGCGCGGGCGCAGGCACGCAAGCGCCAAGCATCAAGGCGGCAGCGATCATCACAACACGCATGGAATTCTCCTTAGACCAAATGAAAAGCATCGCGCGATTGCGCGACCTCTACCTTGATCCAGATCACAGGCCGGCGATACGGCCCTTATCCAGACGCACAGTGCGGTCCATACGGGCGGCTAGGTCCAGGTTATGCGTCGCAATCAGCGCCGCAAGGCCGGTGTCGCGCACCAAAGCCATCAGCGCCGCAAAGACCTGCTCCGAGGTTTCGGGGTCAAGGTTGCCGGTGGGCTCATCTGCCAGCAACAGCTTGGGCCGATTGGCAAGCGCGCGGCAAAAGGCGACGCGTTGCTGTTGGCCGCCTGACAGGGCTGCGGGGCGGTGGCTGGCGCGGTCTGCGACACCGACATGATCGAGCAGCTCCATCGCATGGGCAGTGGCCTTGAGCTCTGGCACGCCATTGGCAAGCTGTGGAATAACGATGTTTTCCAGCGCGGTAAATTCTGGCAGCAGGTGGTGAAACTGATAGATAAAGCCAACATCGCTGCGCCGCGCTTGGGTGCGTGCGCGATCTGACAGGCCGATCATATTCATACCGCCCAAAGCCACCGAACCTTGATCGGGCGTATCCAGCAGCCCTGCGATATGCAGCAGCGTCGACTTGCCTGCCCCCGAAGGCGCGACAAGCGCGACGATCTCACCCACCTTCACCTCGAGCGTGGCACCCGACAGCACGCTGACCTGCGAGGGCTTGCCAAGGTTGTAGGATTTCTCGATCTCGGCCAGCTCAAGCGCAAAGTTATTCATAGCGCAGCGCCTCGACCGGGTTCATCCGCGCCGCACGGCGGGCTGGGAAAATGGTGACAATAAACGACAATCCCAGTGACAGCGAGACCGCTGAAAGCACATCGCGCCATTGCAGCTTGGCGGGCAAGGCATAGATGTGGCGTAAATCAGGATCCCAAACCCCGCCCCCCGCCAGATAGTTCACAAAGGCATAGATCGGGTCGATATAGATCGCAAACAAACAGCCCAAGATCACCCCCATCGCAGTGCCAACCACTCCGGTAAAGGCGCCACAGATGAAAAAGATCCGCAGGATCGAGCCTTCAGACAGCCCCATGGTGCGCAAAATCCCAATGTCGCGCCCCTTGTTTTTCACCAGCATAATCAGGCCCGAGACGATGTTCATCGCCGCAATCAGCACAAGGATCGACATGATGATGAACATCACATTATCCTCCATATCCAGCGCGCGCAAAAAACCGCCCGCGCTGTCGCGCCATGTCCACAATAAGGCATCCGGCCCGCCCGCCTGCATCAGCGGGATGGCGTAATCGTCGATCGCCTCGGGGTCGCGCACCATGACGTCGATCTCGTCGGCAAAGCCTTCGCGGTTGAAAAACGACTGCGCTTCGGCAAAGGGCATGTAAAGCCGGGTCTTGTCGACATCGGGGCCGGCGGTAAACACATAAGCCACGCTATAGGCATTCACCCGCGGCGAGGCGCCAAAGGCGGTTTTCACCCCCGATGGCGCCACCACCCGAATGCGGTCGCCCACCGTCACGCCAAGGCTGCGCGCAATGCCCGAGCCAATCGCCACACCCGTGGCAAAATCTTCGATATTGCCATAGGCATCGGCACCGATCCCCACACGCGGGATCGCCTTTAGATCTTGCAGCGTGATCCCGTAAACCTCGGCTCCAGTGGTGCTTTGGCCCGTGGTCAGCATCACCTGCCCCCGGATCACAGGGGCTGCGTTTTTTACCCCCGCAATGGCGGCAATATTTTGCGCGATGGTTTCGTAATCAGCAAAGCCCTTGACCGATTGGCCATCTGCATTGACCCGCCCGGCCGAATAGACCGTGACATGGGCGTTCGAGCCCAGAATGGTATCGACAAATTCCGCCCGAAAGCCCGAGCGCACCGCCAAAGTGGCAATCAGCGCAAAAACCGCCAGAGTGATGCCGATCAGGCTGATCCATGTCATCACCGACACGCCGCCTTCGGCACGTTTTGCGCGCAGATAGCGCCAAGCGATTAAGAATTCAAAGCGGGAAAAGGGTTTGGTCGTTGCCAAGGTGCTGCTCTTTCATTTTCGGGCAAACTGCCCGTTTCATCGCCTTGCGTCAAGAAACGCTTCTGTGACGCTTGGGCTAAAGCTGAATATCAAGGGTAACAGGAAAGTGGTCAGAGGCGGTCAGCAGCGCCGCACTCAGTTCAGGAAATTGGCTGACAGCCGGATCGTTGAACGGATGCCAGATCCGCCAGTCGGGCGCTTTGGCCACCAGATCGGGCGAAAGCATGATGAAATCCAGCAGCGCTTCAAAGTAATGCCGCTTTTGCGGCTGGTAAAACCGCGCGGTGGTTGGCGTCAGCCCAAGGCTTTGGGTCAGCGCAAGGCTGGCGTGGGGGTCGTAAAGCCGTGCATTTGCGGGGCGGTTGTGGCCCAGCACAATCTCGATCCCCGAGCGGCCAAACAGCTTTTCATATTCATCAAGCCCCGGACCATCGTTGAAATCGCCCATCACAATCAGACTGTCGCCCGCCTCAAGCTGGCGGTCGATGCGCGCGCGCAGCCACAGACATTCGGCCAATTGCTTGCGGCGGTTCTCGATCGAAATGCGGGTGAATTCGCGCTCTGACCCCGCGCCATGCGGGGCTTTGGATTTGGCATGCACGCCGATCAGACGCAGCAAAGCCCCTGTGGCGGTGGTCACGGCAAGCTCGAGCGGGGGTTTGGAAAACCGGATCAGCTCCTCCTCGCCATCGCCGTTCAGATCCAGCCGCAACTGGCTGTCAAAGCGCGGCGCGCCGGGGGCGCCGTGGCTGGGGGCGGGATCGCCCTGTGGGTCGTGCTGTGCCTTTAGCACATCAGGGTCGTAAAGAAAGGCAATTTCCTGTTCGGTTTCAGAGGCATAGCCAATCATCGCGCGGCGTGCGCGCAGCTGATAGGCTGCGGCAAAGCCTTCAAGCGCGGTGGCGGTGCTGCGTTTGCCATTGCTGTCAGGCGCTTCGATCACCATCACCGCATCGGCGTTCAGGGCAGCAAAAACCACGCCCAAAGCCGCCAGCTGTTCCGCCCGCGTCACCTTGTAGCGTGACGACAATTCGTGATCCGCCAGCATCCGCCCCGCGTTATCAAACAGCGCATTGAACCAAGCGACGTTATAGCTGGCCAGCCGCATCAGGCCGCCACGCGCGACTGGATTTCCTGCCACGCGGCGTTGATGGCGATCAGCCGACGCTCGGCCAGTTTCACAGCCTCGGCGGGCACGCCGCGCGCGATCATGCGGTCGGGGTGGCTTTCCTTGACCGCCTGCCGCCATGCCGCCCGCGCGGCGGCCAGATCGGCATCGGCAGGCAGGCCCAGCACATCAAAGGGGTCGCGCGGCGCGCCTTCGACAAAGCGGCCGCGCAGCACGCGAAAACAGCGCTCGTCCAGCCCAAAGATCCGCGACACCTCGGCCAGAAACGCGTCTTCGGCCGGATGATAGCGCCCATCCGCCATGGCGATCTGAAACAGACCTTCCAGAATATCAATCAGCACATTGCGGTCATCGGCGCAAAGGGCCGCGCCGGTGCTGTTAAACAGCGCCGCAATCTTGCGCGCATAGGCGTCAAAGCCCGCCACATCTTGGCGCGCAAGGTTGTAAACCCGCGCGGCATTGGCCTCTTCGGTCGGATCAATCTGAAAGATCTGGCGAAAGGTGGCGACCTCGTCACGCGTCACCTGCCCGTCGGCCTTGGCCATTTTCGCCGAAAGCGCGATCACCCCGATGGTAAAGCCGACCGAGCGTTCGGCATTGGGCGCATTCAGCAACCGGTCAAACACAGCCGCCAACCCCTCGCCCGAAGCAAGGGCGGCAAGGGCTTCGGAGATGCGGATCCAGATCGACATGGGGCGCAGGATAGCCCAGCCCGCAGCCGTTGTCAGGTCAGGATTTTCTGCATCAGCACAAGATCGTGGTAGCGGCCAAATTTATAGCCAACCTGCGGCAACAGCCCCGCCTGCGCATAGCCAAGACGCGCATGAAAGCCGATGCTTTTCAGATTATCCGCGGTAATCGCCGCAATCATCACATGCACCCCCGCGGCCCGCGCATGGCTTTCCACCGCCTGCATCAACGCGCGCCCCAGCCCCCTGCCCTGCGCGGTCTCTGTCAGCGCCAGCGAATGTTCCATCGTGCGCAAATACCCCGGCGAGGGGCGAAACTGCGCATAGGTGGCATAGCCAAGGATCACATCGGCCTTCGCTGCCACAAAAACCTCGTGGCCCAGCGCGCGCCGATCGGTCAGCATGGCTGTCACATCGGCTTCGGATTTGGTCACCGAGGTCACGGTGATCGTGGTTTCGGTGATCACCTGATTGATGATCTGGGTGATGGCGGGCACATCGGCGCAGATGGCGGGCCGGATCATTCCAGCACGCGCAAACCGCTTGGGGTGTCAAAACTGGCGCGCATGGCACATCGGCCTTGGACAATGGCAAAACGGTCGTCTTGGATCAGCGGCGCAAGCAGCCCGCGCAGCGCATCCGCATCAGGATGCACAATGTCCAAACGCCGCAGCCGCAGCCCACTGTCGGGCAAGGCGCGGGCCGGATGCAGCGTGCCCTGCCACTGGATCAGCGCCGGAAAGCCACCGTCAAAGGGCAGCTTGCCATCCTTTGGCACCGCCATCTGCCAGCGATAGTCGCCGCGTTGCAAAGCCACCGGCAAACCTGTGCCATCAGGGCTTGCGCGCAGGGCGGCGGTCAGATCATCGCAGCCTGCGATCCAATTGGTCAGCCTTGGGCGGCCGGTGAAAGTGTCCAGATCAAACCAGCGCGGCCAAGCGGGCTTGGCCGCAGATGGGTCGGCGGCAATCACCTCAAGATACAAATCCCCCAAGCCCAACAGCCGGTTGTGCGTCGCCATATGCGGATGCTGGCCACCCCCTGCCAGCTTTGTGCCCAGCGCCTCTTCGACCCAAGCCACCCCTTCGGCCAGATCAAGCGCCGAGACCGCCAGATGGTCAAAGCGCAGCATCACGCGCGCTCGCCGATCAAAGCCTCGGCCTTCATGGCGCTGATCAGGCTGGTAAACCGCGCCTGCGCCACTTCACCAAACAGCGCATGGCCGTTCTTGGTCAGCTTTAGCTCCAGCTGGTTCAGCTCGGGCCGCCAGACCAAACGGGCCACATCCGAAGGATCAGACACCGCAAACATCGCGCCAAACCGCATCGCCTTGCCCAAAATCTCGGCGTCGCGCTGCTCGGCCTCGGACAGCAGTTGAAACAGCGGTTCCAACCGCGAACCCGAGCGCGAGTTTTTATAGCGGTGCAGCAAGGCCAGCCCCAAAAACACCCGCCCCGGATGATCCAAGCCGCCAAGGTTGGCGCGGGTGACATTGTCAAAGCAGGCCTCGGCGCGATAATCGGGGTGGGTGCGCCAGGTGGTGTCGTGCAAAAGACAGGCCGCCTTGATCAGCCGCACACGCTCTGGGCTGGCATCTGGAAACAGCGGTTGCAAGAATTCATAAAGCTTTTTGCCAAAGCCCGGGATCCGCGACATGGTCTTTTCGACCGAACGCGCCGCCTCGATCAGCGGATCGCGCGCGCGCAGGCGGGCGGGCATTTGTTCATACAAAAGCCCCTCGCGGATGCCATAAGACGAGACGTCAATCTCTGACGGCTTCAGCACTTTGATCAATTCGCGCAGCACTTCGCAGGCCAAAGGCACCAGCTCCATCCGCGCCGAAGAGGTGCCGGTGCGGGTGCGAAGATCCTCGAGATTTGAGGTTTCCAGCCAATCCAGCGTTTGTAAAAGATCTGCGGGCAGCATGCGGTATTCATGCAAAACCGTCATCGGGTAATTGCGCCGCTCCATATCCAGCCGCGCGATCACCCGCCAAGAGCCGCCCACCAGATAGATGCGCTGGCCTTCGGACTGCAATTGCGTCTGACATTCTGCCAAGACCTGATCAATATGGGCCGCGCGTTTCTTTGGGCTGTCAGAAATGCGCGCCAGACGAAACGGGCCAAGTTGGGTCGAGACCCGCGTGCCGACCTGACCGTCGCCAATCTGCGCCAGTTCCATCGAGTTGCCGCCGATGTCGCAGACAATCCCCTTGGCCTCGGGCCAGCCCAAAAGCACGCCCTGCGCCGAAAGCCGCGCCTCTTCGGGACCATCGACCACCCAAAGCCGCAGGCCGGTTTCGCGCAGCACCTCGGCCTGAAAATCGGGGCCGTCGCTGGCGTCGCGGGCCGCAGCCGTGGCCACCACCGTCAAGGGACCGATGCCCATGCCTTTGGCCAGCAGCGCAAAGCGTCGCAGGGCTGCGACCGCACGCACCCGGCCTTCGGGGTTCAGCTGACCGGTTTCGGCCAAGCCTTTACCCAAACCGCACATCAGCTTTTCGTTAAAGAAATAGGCAGGCGAGCGGGCAGCGCCGTCAAAGACCACCATCCGCACCGAGTTCGAGCCGACATCGACCACGCCAACCCGACTAAGCGCGCGGGCCGAAGGGTCGTCAAACAGCGGCCGTCCAAAGGGGCCGTTGTCGTCGTCTGGGTCGTGCTTGCTCATACTTTGTCCGTCATGCCAGTTTTTGAACGTCTTTCGCGCCCGCCGTGCCACGGCCAGAAAGCGAAGGATTCTCCATAAAGAAACGGTGACAGCTGAAGGCCTGCCCGTCCAGAGGTGTCAGGTCGCGCTTATAGACGCCCGAGGGTTGCAGCACCCAAGACTGCGCCTCATCTGCCAGATTTGCCGCCATGATTTGGCCCACGATCTGGGCTTTCACCGTGTCATTGTTGATTTCCACCAAGGTTTCAACCCGCCGCGTCAGATTGCGCCCCATCCAATCGGCTGACGAGATAAACACCCGCGCCGCCGCCGAAGGCAGGCCGGCGCCATTGCCAAAACACACGATCCGGCTGTGTTCCAAGAACCGCCCAACGATGGATTTCACCCGAATGTTTTCCGACAGCCCCTTAATCCCGGGCCGCAGCCCGCAGATGCCGCGCACGATCAGGCTGATCTTAACCCCCGCTTGGGAGGCCGCATAAAGCGCGTCAATCACATCAGGATCGACCACCGAATTCATCTTGGCCCAGATCTGCGCCGGTCGCCCTGCGCGGGCGTGATCGGCCTCGGCTGCAATCATCGCGATCAGGTCTTTCTTCAGACTGATCGGCGAGATCGACAGGTTTTCCAGCCCCTGCGGCTGCACATAGCCTGAAAGGTAATTGAACACCCGCGTCGCATCGCGCCCCAAGGCCGCATCGCAGGTAAAGAACGACAGATCGGTGTAAACCTTGGCGGTGATCGGGTGATAGTTGCCAGTGCCGTAATGGGTATAGGTGACCAGCTGATCGCCTTCGCGCCGCACCACGGTGCTGATCTTGGCGTGGGTCTTATAGTGGATAAAGCCGTAAACCACATGCGCGCCCGCGCGTTCCAGCCGGCGCGATTGGCGGATATTGGCGGCCTCGTCAAAGCGGGCTTTCAGCTCGACCAACGCGGTGACAGATTTGCCCGCTTCGGCTGCCTCGCACAGCGCGGCCACGATCGGGCTGTCCCAAGAGGTGCGATAAAGCGTCTGCTTGATCGCCAGAACATTGGGATCACGCGCGGCCTGTTCCAGAAATCTGATAACCAGATCAAAGGTTTCATAGGGGTGGTGCAGCAGGATGTCTTTTTGCTTGATCGCCGCAAACAGATCGCCGTCATGGTCTTGCACCCGTTCGGGCACCCGTGGGGTAAAGGGCGGCCACAACAGGTCTGGATGCGACGAAAGCACCAGCTCTTTCAGGTCCGAGACCCCCAAAAGCCCGCGCACCTCGACCATCTCATCGGCGGTGACGCCCAATTCTTCCATGATCAACGCGCGCAATTCCGGCGGCGCGCCCGAGGACAGCTTCAGCCGGATCACCTCGCCACGGCGGCGGCGTTTCAGTGCGGTTTCAAACTCGCGCACCAGATCTTCGGCCTCGTCCTCGACCTCTAGGTCGCTGTCGCGCAGCACCCGAAACAGGCAGTGGCCACGGTCGGTATAGCCCGGAAACAGCATATCCAGATGCAAAAGCAGCAGCTCTTCCAGCGGCAAGAACCGCTGTTCGCCCTCTTTTGACGGCAGCGGCACAAAGCGCGCGATCTGCTGCGGAATCGGTAAAAGCGCTTGCAAAGTGCGCCGATCCGTCTCGCGTTCCAGCGACAGCGCAAGGCTAAAGCCCGCGTTGGGAATGAAAGGAAACGGGTGCGCTGGATCAATCGCAAGCGGCGACAGCACCGGGAAGACCTTGTTCAGAAAGTGATCTTCCAGAAACTTCAGATCCCGCCCCGTGAGTTTCGAGCGCGTGCACAGCGAAATGCCCTCGACCTCCATCAGCTTTTTCAGCTTGTTAAACACCGCTTGCTGGGTGTGCATCAAGCGGCGAGCATTGGCATTGATCAGCTTCAGCTGTTCGGCAGGGGTGCGACCATCCTCGGAAGGGGTGACGTTCTTGGCGCGCACCAAGGCGCTAAGACCGGCGACGCGCACGGTGTAGAATTCATCCAAATTGGTGGCCGAGATCGACAAAAACCGCAACCGTTCCAGCAGCGGTACCGCAGGGTTCGAGGCCTCATCCAGCACCCGCCAGTTAAAGGCCAGCCAGCTGAGTTCGCGGTTGAAAAACCGATGCGGCCCTTTGATTTCGGCCTCGGACAGCACGACGGTTTCGGGAAATGGTGCTTTGAGGAAATCTGATTGGGTCATGGAGCATTCTTTTCAGGGCAGTTGCGCCCGCGTTCTTCGGCCTTGAGCGTAACAGAACGATGACAAACCAACAGTTTCATTCAGATGCCGCGCTGTCCAGAAGATAGGTCGCAAGCGCGCGGGTCACCGGACGGCGCAGCGCCAGCGCCAGACCATCAAGCTCGGCCACCAGCGCGCGCGCCGCCGCAATCGAGCGATCCATCCGCGCCACAAGGTAAGGGATCAGATTGGGTGGCACCGCAATCTGGCGGTCGTTGAACAGCTTGACCAGCACCGCCGACAGCAGCGCGTCATCGGGAGAGGCCAAGGCCACAAGGCTTGCCGCCTGCAACCGGCTTTGCAGATCTGGCAGGCACAGCCCCCAATCGCGCGGCGGCGCATTGGCAGTCACCAAAAGCCCGCGCCCCGCAAGTAGGTTGTGCAGATGGAAAAACGCGGTCTCGGCGGCGCGGTTGCCGCCGATGCGCTCGGCATCCTCGACCACCACGGGGCGCGCGCCCAAATCGGGCAAATCGGCCTGCGCCAAATCGGTTGCGGTCAGAATCTGCGCGCCCGCAGCCTCGGCCCAGACATGGGCCAGATGGGTCTTGCCACTGCCCGAGGGGCCAATCAGCAGCATCTTACCGCCCGGCCAACCCGCCCAATGGTCGATCGCCGCCAGCGCCTCGGCATTGGCGGCTGAGGCAAAGAAATCGGCGCGGCGAAAGGCCACCTGAACCGGCAGATCAAAGGCAAGCTGTTGGCTCACGCCTGATCCTCGCCGTCAGGCTTGCGGCCCGCAAGACCGGTGTAAAGCAGACTGGTTTGGTAATGCCCCAGCGCAAATCGGGTCAGCACCCCAATCGCCGCCGAGACCGGCACCGCCACCAACAGCCCGACAAAGCCGAACAAAGACCCAAAGATCGCCAGCGCCAGCATCAGCACCACCGGATGCAGGCCCACCGATTTGCCCACCAGACGCGGCGTCAGCACGTTGCCTTCCAAAAACTGCCCCAAGCCAAAGATCGCGGCAACCAGCCCAATTGACAGCCAATCGCCCCAGAACTGGAACAGCGCCAAGCCAATTGCCAGCACCCCGCCCACCAGCGCGCCGACGTATGGAATAAAGGTGATCGCCCCCGCAACCGCCCCCACCAAAAGCCCAAATTGCAGCCCTGCCGCCATCAGCGCCACCGCGTAATAGCTGCCAAGCGTCAGGCAAACCGTCATCTGACCGCGCACAAAGGCCGACAGCACCGCATTGATTTCATTAGCCAAACGGCGCACCGTTGGCGCGTGATCGCGCGGCAGCATCTGATCAATCTGCGTGATCATCCGGTCCCAATCCAGCAGCATGTAAAACGCCACCACCGGCACCACCACAATATACAAAAGCGCCGACAGAAGGCTCAGCGCCGACGAGATCACCCCCTGCGCAAGACTGGCCCCCTTGGCTTGGATCGCGGCACCAATTTCGGCCAAAGACTGCCGTATCGTCGAGGTGCTATCGGTCAGCTGCGGAAAGCGCTCGACCAGAAACATCTGTAAACGCTGCGCAATTTCGGGTGCCGCGTTGATCAGCGCCGTGGTCTGCTTGATCAGCGTCGGGATCAGCGCCAGCACCACAACCACCACAACCATCAAGGCAAGCAAGGTGATCACCGTGGTCGCCGCCGCGCGGCTAAGCCCCAGCCGCTCGAGCCTGTCGGCGATAGGATCCAGAAAATAGGCAATCGCCGAGCCGATGATAAAGGGCAGCATCACCCCGCCCAAGAACCACAACATCACGAAAAACAGCAGCAAAGCGCCGCCCCAATATTTCGCCTGTTCCCGCGTCGGCAGCGCCATGATTTCACCCCTTTGGTCCCCCCCACATATCGCCCCTGCGCCCCGCGCTTGCAAGAGGGACGACGGAAAACACGAGGTTTGACGCTGTAGGTCCCGCGTCGCTGATGCGTCGTTTATCTGTAACGACAGCTGTAGCTGGCTATTTTGGCGGATCGGGCGGGGTGTAGGTATCGGGCGAGGCCTGCCATTTGCGCCATTCGGTGTCGAATGCACCGTCGCTGAGGGCAAAGGCCGGCCAGTGCTTTGGCCATGACAGCGTTTCAGGCAAGGTCACACTGGCATCGCCAAAACACTTTGCCAGTGCCGCGTCTTCGCAGAAGGGCTTTGGCGCAGCCATATCCCGCAAGGCGAGATATTTTGTTGCGGACCCCTGATGACTGGGCGATCGCATAAACGCAAAAAGGATGCTTTCTCGTGTTCCACCCGACAGTTTTGCAGATTCAAGATAAGGATCGATAAAGTACGCACGGTTCACAGCAACTGTCCTCGGTGAAGGATTTCCCAAAAACTTAAAATCTGCGCCTTTCAGCTGGCTACCAATAAAGGCGGTATAGGAAAACTGACATTCAGAAAAACTTGCACCATCGCAAATCGCGTAGGTGAAATCTGTCTGTTCTAACTTTGCAAAATCGAAGTTAGCATTTACGCAAGATGCTCGCGAAAGGCGAACACGTCTAAGATTTGCGCCTCTGAAATTCGTGTTCTTTGCAAACGCTCCTTCAAGTCGCGACTGTCCAAAGTTTGCGTTTGCAAACTCGAAGCCGGCTAAATCCGCGCGCTGCAAACAGGTGCGTGACAGGTTTAATTCAAAGCCGGCACGCTTTTCTATCGCAAGCTGAGCGGAAGAGCGTTTACCGATCACCTTGATCGCCATGGCAATGTCAACCCGCGGGCTTGGAAGCTCATTAGCCCAAAGCAGAACTTTCCTTGCACTTTCGCGAATTTCGTCAAGACTTTTATCAAGACCATCTGCTGGATTTGGGTGTTCTGGTGCCAAGGAAGCAGGGGCATTTTCGCGGATATAGGCACATAGCATTTCCATGCAGCGCACATGGTCGCGGCCGTAGTCATAGGCGGTGCTGTCTTGGGCGATGCGTTCCAAGGACAGGATGCCGCCGATGCGGACCTCGATATTGGGGAGGGTCTCTTCGCTGCCAGCGCGCTTGACGGTCTTTTCGGCCCCCAACTGCTCGACAGCTTTCGAGATGCGGTCGGTCAGGTGGCCTTCTTTTTGAAAGCCGACGGTGCGGTGTTTCAGAACAGTGCCCCAAATCACGAAAGGCGCGCCAAGGAGGCCCGCGAGAAGCGTACCAAGACCGAGCGCGCCAAGGCCCGAGGTTTGGGGGCTGCTGGTGGCGGCATGAGGTTGCAGCAGTTGGTAGGTGGCCCAAAAAGCAGCCCAGACGGCGAGCAGGAAAAGGGCGACCCAGAGGATGGCAAGGGGGATGATTATCGCGAGGGCAAGCGGCGAGAGGCTTTCCCAAGCAGGGGCGCGGTAGGGTTTGCCCGGTTGGCTCACGGCCAGATAGATCAGGCCCGTGGCGAGAAGCAGACCCAAGATAAAGGTTGCCCCCCAGAAATCTTGAGGTGGAATGGCGATAATCGTTACTTCTGGGCTGTACATAATAAATCCAAACAATTTTAAGAAGCTTGGCAGAGCAAAAGCTGGCGAGCAAGCCTTGCGCAGGGTTCTTGCCCCGCGTGCTGCAACCCGTTAGGAACGGCTGAACCCTAATCATGAGGCGATCATGCGCGTTTCTCGTTACTTTCTGCCCGTTCTGAAGGAAAACCCTGCCGAGGCGCAGATCGTCTCGCACCGCTATATGTTGCGGGCGGGGATGATCAAGCAGCAGGCGGCGGGGATTTATTCTTGGCTGCCCTTGGGTCTGCGGGTGTTGAACCGCATCCAAGCCATTGTGAACGAAGAGCAAATCCGCGCAGGCCACATTCCTTTGTTGATGCCAACGCTACAGCCCGCCGATCTGTGGCGCGAGTCGGGGCGCTATGATGATTACGGGCAGGAAATGCTGCGGATCAAGGATCGCCAGGACCGCGAGATGCTTTATGGGCCGACCAATGAGGAGATGATCACCGACATCTTCCGCGCCCATGTCACCAGCTATAAAGACCTGCCGCTGACGCTTTATCACATCCAGTGGAAATTCCGCGACGAGATGCGGCCTCGGTTTGGGGTGATGCGCGGGCGCGAGTTCCTGATGAAGGACGGCTATAACTTTGACGTCGACCGCGACAGCGCTTTGCATGCCTATAACCGGCATATGGTCAGCTATCTGCGCACCTACGAGCGGATGGGGCTGACGGCGATTCCGATGCGGGCGGATTCGGGGCCGATTGGCGGCGATGACACGCATGAGTTTTTGGTGCTGGCGGCCACTGGCGAGTCTGAGGTGTTCTTTGACAGTGCGGTGACCGAGTTGAAGCTGGGCGATCGCGCTGTCGATTACGACAACCGCGCCGAAGTGGCTGCGGTTTGCAAAGAATTCACCACGCTTTATGCGCGCACTGATGAGACCCATGACGCCGCCCTGTTCGAGGCCATTCCCGAAGAGCGCCGCAAGGTGGCGCGCGGCATCGAGGTTGGGCAGATCTTTTACTTTGGCACCAAATACTCGGAAGCCATGGGCGCGAGTGTTGTCACCGCCGATGGCAGCAAAGTGCCGGTCGAGATGGGCAGCCACGGCATTGGTGTGTCGCGGCTTTTGGGCGCGATCATCGAGGCCAGCCATGACGATAAGGGCATCATCTGGCCCGAGGGCGTCACACCGTTTCCGGTGGGGATTGTCAACCTGAAGCAGGGCGATGCGGCCACGGATGCGGCGAGCGAGAGCCTTTACAAGGCGCTGGCCGCCAAGGGGCTTGAGGCGCTTTATGACGACCGCGACGAGCGGGCGGGGGCGAAATTTGCCACCATGGACCTGATCGGTCTGCCTTGGCGCATCACCGTCGGGCCGCGCGGGCTTGCCAATGGTTTGGTCGAGCTGACCTCGCGGCGCAGTGGTGTCTCGGAGGAGATGACGCCAGAGGCCGCGGTGGCGCGGATCGTCGAGATTTACGGAAGTATCTGAGGCCGGTTTGTTTGGCCGGCCAAGGCGGGGGTTTCACACCCCCGCGCAAGCCTTGGCCTGCGGCCAAATCTTGCTGCCCCCGTGGGATATTTAGCGACAGATGAAGGTGGCTGTAGGCGGGGGTGACCCCGCCTTTGCTGTTTTAGGACCTGCGGGCCTTGCGGATCAGGTCGAGGATGTCTTTTGCGGCCGAGGGGATATTGGTGCCGGGGCCGAAGATCGCCTTGACGCCCGCATCATAAAGAAATTGGTAATCTTGTTGCGGAATGACGCCGCCGCAGATCACCAAGATTTCGCCCGCGCCTGCGGCTTGCAGGGCCTCGACCAGTTTTGGGGCCAGGGTTTTATGGCCAGCGGCCTGGCTGGAGATGCCGATGACATGCACGTCATTGTCGATGGCGTCTTGCGCGGCTTCGGCCGGGGTTTGGAACAGCGGGCCGACATCAACGTCAAAGCCGATATCGGCAAAGGCGGTGGCGATGACTTTGGCGCCGCGATCATGGCCGTCTTGGCCCATTTTCACCACCAGCATGCGCGGACGGCGGCCTTCTTCAGTGGCGAAGGCTTCGACATCGGCTTGGATGGCGGCAAAGCCTGCATCGCCTTCGTAGGCCGCGCCATAGACGCCGGCGAGGGTTTTGACCTCGGCGCGGTGGCGGCCAAAGACGGTTTCCATCGCCATGCTGATTTCTCCGACGGTGGCGCGGGCGCGGGCGGCGGTGACGGCGGCGGCAAGCAGGTTGCCGTCGTGGCCTGCCGCGAAGGTCAGGGCGGCGAGGGCGGCTTGGGCTGCGGCCTCGTCGCGGGCGGCGCGGGTGGCGGTGAGCCTTGCGATCTGGGCCTCGCGCACGGCGTGGTTGTCGATATCAAGGATGTCGATCGGGTCTTCTTTGGCCAAGCGGTATTTGTTGACGCCGACCACGACATCGGTGCCGCGGTCGATGGCGGCTTGGCGTTTGGCGGCCGATTCCTCGATCCGCAGTTTCGGCATGCCCGAGGCCACGGCCTTGGTCATGCCGCCCATCGCCTCGACCTCTTCGATCAGCTTCCAGGCCTCGGTGGCCAGTTGGTCGGTCAGGCTTTCGACGTAGTAGCTGCCGGCCAGCGGGTCGACCACATGGGTGACGCCGGTTTCTTCTTGCAAGATCAGCTGCGTGTTGCGCGCGATGCGGGCCGAGAAGTCGGTGGGCAGGCCCATCGCCTCGTCCAGCGCATTGGTGTGCAGGCTTTGGGTGCCACCGAGCACCGCCGACATCGCCTCATAGGCGGTGCGGATGACGTTGTTATAGGGATCGGCCTCTTGCAAGGACACGCCCGAGGTTTGGCAATGGGTGCGCAGCATCAGGCTGCCCTGCTTTTGCGGCTGAAACTCGGACATGATGCGGTGCCAAAGCAGGCGGGCGGCGCGCAGCTTTGCGGCCTCCATGAAGAAGTTCATGCCGATGGCGAAGAAAAAGCTGAGACGGCCGGCAAAGGCATCGACATCCATGCCGCGCGCGATGGCGGCGCGGACATATTCGCGGCCATCGGCCAGAGTATAGGCCAATTCCTGCACAAGGTTCGCGCCGGCCTCTTGCATGTGATAGCCCGAGATCGAGATCGAATTGAACTTTGGCATCTCGGCCGAAGTATATTCGATAATATCGGCGATGATGCGCATCGAGGGTTCTGGCGGATAGACATAGGTGTTGCGCACCATGAATTCTTTCAGAATATCGTTCTGGATGGTGCCGGAAAGGGCTGCGCGATCAACGCCTTGTTCTTCGCCCGCGACGATAAAGCTGGCGAGGATCGGGATCACCGCACCGTTCATCGTCATCGAGACCGAGACTTTGTCCAAGGGGATGCCGTCGAACAGGATCTTCATATCCTCGACGCTGTCAATCGCCACGCCCGCCTTGCCGACATCGCCTTCGACGCGCGGGTGGTCGCTGTCATAGCCGCGATGGGTGGCCAGATCGAAGGCAACCGAGACGCCCTGCTGGCCTGCCGCCAAATTCTTGCGGTAAAAGGCGTTGCTGGCCTCGGCGGTCGAAAAGCCCGCGTATTGGCGGATGGTCCAGGGCCGGCCCGCATACATCGTGGCTTTGACGCCACGGGTAAAGGGCGCAAAGCCGGGCATTTCGCCGATCTGCGGCAGGCCTTGGGTGTCGGCTTGGGTGTAAAGCGGTTTCACCGCGATGCCTTCAAGGGTGTTCCACATCAGGCTGTCAGGGTTGCCGCCCTTCATTTCCTTGGAGGCCAAAGCCGCCCATGCTGCAATCTTATCCATCTGCATTCCCTCATTTTTACCCAAGTGCCTTGCGGCCCGCTTGGTTTTGGTGTCGTGGCGTCCTATATCAGGGCCATGAACACCGTTTTGAAATCAATCGTCATTGCCCTTGCGGGCGGTTTTGCTTTTGCCGGGTCAGCCCAGACGCTGCCGCAACCCTATGGCGCCGTGCCCGCGTCGAGCGTGGTCTTGGCCGATGAGCTATATGTCCACCGGCTTGTGGTCGTTTTCTCTGACAGCCCGCTGGAGACATCCTTCATGCGCCAGATGGAGATCTTGCAGCCGCATCTGCTGGATTTGCAGGCCCGCGATGTGCTTTTGGTCACCGACACCGACCCGCAAGCGGGGTCCGAGCTGCGCAAAACCCTGCATCCGCGCGGGTTTTCGCTGGTGATCATGGACAAGGACGGCTCTGTGGCGATCCGCAAGCCGCTGCCTTGGGATGCGCGCGAAATCTCGCGCAGCATCGACAAGTTCCCCTCGCGCTTGGCCGAGGTGCTGGAGCGCAATCCGGCGGGGCGGTAGGTCATTCAAACTCCATAATCACTTCGTCGACCTTCAGGCTGGCGCCGGCACTGGCTTTGATGGCTTTGACGGTGCCTTTGCGTTCGGCCTTCAGGATGTTTTCCATCTTCATCGCCTCGACGGTGGCAAGTGCCTGACCTTCCTGCACCTCGTCGCCGACCTCGACCATGATTTTGGCGATCAGGCCGGGCATCGGGCACAGCAGGAATTTCGAGGTGTCTGGCGGCAGTTTTTCCAGCATAAGCTTGGCCAATTCGGCCTGACGCGGGGTGCGGACATGCACGCGCAGATCAGCGCCGCGCAGGCGCAGACGGAAGCCGCCCGAGATTTTGCCGACCTTCATCACCAGGTCGGTTTCGTCCAGCCTGAGCCGCGCAAGGCTTTGGCCCGGCGTCCAATCCGAGGCGACGCGGTGGCTGCTGCCATCGGCAAAGCGCACGGTCGAGCCCTGATGATCGGCCTCGATCTTGACCGCATAATCGTGGTTTTGCAGCGTGACCACCCAGTCATCGCCAACCCGGCGCTCGTGGTTGTCCATGGTGCCCGAGATGCGGGTG
>CAJXWJ010000030.1 GCA_913062925.1 uncultured Pseudorhodobacter sp.
GGCGGTGGCAGCGCCAGATCTGTGATCTTGGCCGCATAGCCGACAACCGGATCGACCAGGCGATAGCCCTGCGCCGCAAGCGCTGCATCCAGCGCCTCTTCGCCCGGATAGATCACAAAAATCAGCGGCTGGCCCAGCGCCTGCATTGCGGCCTCGGCCAAGGGAATGTCTTGCACCGTCCAGCCTGCGCGCGGCGAGGTTGCCATCACCCGCTGCCCGCCGCCTTGCCCCTCGCGGATCAGCCATGGCCCCACCGCCTGCGTGCGGACCGCAGGCCAAGTCGCCTCCATCACCGCGCGCAGATCAAAGCTCATGGCGCAAACATCGCCGTCAGCCGCGCCATGGCGGCTGCAACCTGCGCGCCATCGGCACCTCGGATCACCAGATTGGTGCCGTAAGCCCCGTCTTGGGTGAAGGGATAAGAGCCCATCGACAGATCAGGATACTCTGCCGCCAAAGCGCCAAAGCCTTCGGCCACCGTGCCTTCGCCCAGCATCAGCCGCAGGTTTTGCGTCACCAAAGGCGCGCCGCCGGTCAGCATCGGCAGAACCGAGGCAACCATGGCCTCGAACACTTTCGGCACCCCCGCCATCACATGGCAATTGCCAAGGCTGAAGCCCGGCGCGACCGAGACTGGGTTTTCGATCAGCACGGCGCCATCTGGTATCCGCGCCATCCGCTGGCGGGCTGCGTTAAACTCCATGCCTTGGCGGGCATAATGCGCGCCCAAAAGCGCCATCGCATCAGCGCGGTGGCTGATGCCCGCGCCAAAGGCCGCAGCCACCGCATCGGCGGTGATGTCATCATGCGTCGGGCCAATGCCGCCCGAAGTGAACAGATGGTCATATTTTGCCGAAAGCGCCTGCACCGCTGCGACAATCTCGGCATGGACATCGGCGACGACGCGCACCTCGGCCAGATCAATGCCCCGCGCGGTCAGCGCATTGGCGATAAAGTGCATATTGGAATCGCGGGTGCGTCCTGACAGGATCTCGTCCCCGATCACAAGCATGGCGGCGGTTGGGTTGGGCATGGTGTTCTCCACTGGGTTAACACTGGTATAGGGCGCGAAAGGGCGCTTTCAAACCCCCGTCGCTGAGCCAACTGCCGGCAGATTGCCCCGTGGGTCTGGCGTTGCCGCGCTGCTTGTCCTATCTAGGACGAAACCGGAGGGCTAGCGCGTGGAAGATATCCGTGGTCGACTGACAAAAGACGGCATTCGCATCTATGAGGATGCAGATTTTGCAGGCATGCGCGAAGCAGGCCGGATCGCCGCTGAAATTCTGGACATGGCGATTGACTACGTCAAAGTCGGGGTCTCGACTGCAACCATTGATGATTTCATCCGCGAAGAGATCGTCCGGCGCGGCGTCACCTCGGCCACCATCGGCTATAAGGGTTATCAGCACGCCTCTTGCATCTCGGTCAACCATGTCGTCTGCCATGGCATTCCGGGCGCTAAGATCTTGGCAGATGGCGATATTCTGAACATTGATGTGACGGTGATCGTTGACGGTTGGTTTGGCGACACCAGCCGGATGTATGTTGCAGGCAATGCCCCGCGCAAGGCCGAACGGCTGATCGAAGTCACCCACGAAGCGCTGATGCGCGGCATTGCGGCGGTGAAACCGGGCAATACCTTTGGTGACATCGGCTTTGCCATTCAGTCTTATGTCGAGGCCAACCGCATGTCGGTGGTGCGCGATTTCTGCGGCCATGGGCTTGGTCGGGTGTTCCACGCGCCGCCAAACGTGCTGCACTATGGCCGCGCCAATGCCCGCGAGGTCTTGGAAGAGGGGATGTTTTTCACCATCGAGCCGATGGTGAACCTTGGCCGCCCGGAAACCAAGGTTTTGGCCGATGACTGGACCGCCGTGACCCGCGATAAATCGCTGTCCGCGCAGTTTGAACATTCGGTCGGTGTCACGGCCACGGGCTGCGAGATCTTTACGCTTTCGCCCGCAGGCAAGTTTCATCCGACCTATGGCTAAAGCCGCAAAAGTGCTGCCAAGTCTTTCATATCGCTGAACAGGTCTGCGCCAACAGCCGCTAAGGCTGCGTTGCCGTGTGGCGCATATCCCAAACAGCGCATACCCGCCGCGCGCGCCGCCATCGCCCCGTTTGGGCTGTCTTCGATCACAACCGCGCGGGCAGGATCGGCGCCAAGCTGGGCTGCGGCGTAAAGGTAAAGATCAGGCGCCGGTTTGGGTTTGCCAAGGCTTTGGCCCGAATAGACATGGCCACCAAAGCGCGCCAAAAGCTGCGGGTGTTGGCCCAGCGTCACCGCCATCTTGGCCTCTGACCCATTCGAGCCGATGGCATAGGGCACGCCGCTTGCGTCCAGCGCGTCGAGCACCGCCTCGATTCCGTCGATCAGATTGGTGCCAAGCGCCAGATCAGCATAGATTTTTTCGTAAAAATCCGCCACCCAGCCCGCAGGCAGATCGGCCCCCAATGCGCGCGCGGCCAAATAAACGCCGTGAATGGTGCCGCCCAGAAACAGCTGCTCCATCTGCGCCCGCGTCAAATGCAGGCCATAGCCCGCCAGTTCCGTGCCCAGCAGGGCAAAGGTCTGCCCTTCGCTGTCCACCACCACGCCGTCGCAATCAAACAGCACCGCCGAAGGGGTCATAGCTCGGCCCTCAGGATCGTCACCAAAGTATCGCCATATTTGCGCTGATCCAGCTGAGTAAACCCCTCAGGCGTCAGCGGTTTTAGGTTTTCTTCCCAGATCACAAGCGCCTCGGCGGCAAGCCACGGCCGCAGCGCCTGCAAAGCCGCCTCGCCCATCGCCTTGCCATAGGGCGGGTCCAGAAACACCACATCAAACCCTGCACCCGGATTGATCCCCGGTTTCAGGGCATCGCGCCGCAAGATTTCGCAGCGCGGCTCTGCCCGCATCAGCGCGATGTTGCGCTTTAGAACGGCGGTCGAGGTTGCGCCGTTTTCGATGAAAACCGCCTCGGCCGCGCCGCGTGACAGCGCCTCTAGCCCAAGCGCGCCGGTGCCTGCAAAGACATCCAGCACCCGCGCCCCGCGCAAGGGGTTGCCATAGCCGCCATTGATCAGCAGGTTAAAGATCGACTCGCGCACGCGGTCCGAAGTGGGTCGCAAATGCGCCGCCGCATCGCCTTCGCCAAGCGGGCTTAGGTGCAAGCCCCGCGCCGTGCCGCCGATGATCCTCATGCGGTAAGCAGGCTTTTCAGCGCAAGGCTTGGGTCCGCGACCATCGCCTTGCTGGGGGATTTTCCGGCCTCGATCAAGCGCTTGCCCACCATATAGGCGCGCGGATCATTCATCGCATCCACCGCCAAAAGCTGATCGCCGCAATAATACCAGAACGACACCGACGCCCCTTCCGGCCCGCGCGTCACGATGCTGTCATAGCCCGTGTTCAGCCCCGCGATTTGCAGCTTGCAGTCATATTGATCCGACCAAAACCACGGTTTCGCAACATAGGGCTGGTTCGCGCCCATGATGTTTTCGGCCACCGCTTCGGCCTGATCAATCGCATTGCCCACCGATTCCAAGCGCAGCCGCCCCGCGCCATGCGGAAAGCTGGCGCAATCGCCCGCCGCCCAGATCGACGGATCAGAGGTGCGGCCCAAAGTGCTGGTCTTGATGCCGTTGTCAATTTCAAGCCCAGCCTGTTCGGCAAGCGCGGTTGCAGGCATGATCCCGACGCCAACGATGACAAAATCGGCTGGCAATTCGCGGCCATCAGTCAGCCGCGCCCCCGTCACCCGTACCTCGCCCAGCAGGCGGTCAAGCCCGGTTGCCTCAAGAATTTTCACCCCATGCGCCTGATGCAGGTCGCGGAAATAAGCGCTGGTTTCGGGCGAGGCGACGCGCTGCAAAATCCGCGGCGCCATCTCTAAGACCGTCACATCCAACCCCAGCTTGGCGGCCACGGCAGCAGCCTCCAGCCCAATATAGCCGCCGCCCACGATGATCAGCCGCCGTCCAGCCGCAAATTCGGGCTGCATCGCATCCACATCGGCCAAGCTGCGCACAGTAAAGACGCCGTCCAAACCGCCACCAATCGCCGCTGGCAATCGACGCGGAATGGATCCTGTGGTCAGAACCAGCTGATCATAGGTCAGAGTCTCAAGCCCGACTGTCACGGTTTTCTTCACCGGATCAATTGCTTGCACAGGGTGACCCAAGCGCAGATCAATCGCATTCTCGGCGTAAAACTCTGGCCCCCGCAGCCACAGCCGTTCCGCCTCCATCTGCCCCAGCAGATAGGCCTTCGACAGCGGTGGGCGCTGATAGGGCGGCGCCGTTTCTTCGCCGATCAAGGTGATCGAGCCATCATGACCCAAAGCCCGCAGTTTGGCCGCAACCGCCGCCCCAGCCTGACCCGCGCCGATCACAACTACGTCCATTTTGCCAACCCCTCTGGTCGATGCCTGTTGCAAAGCCTATATCTGCACATGAAGAAAACGCAACGCGAAGGGGAGATATTATGACGATTTCAGTAGGTTCAACACTACCGGACGCACAACTTCAGGTCATGGGCGCGAATGGTCCGGAATCCGTATCGCTGGCCGCCAAGCTGGCGGGCCGCAATGTGGTGATCTTTGGTCTGCCAGGTGCCTATACCGGCACCTGCACCAGCGCGCATGTGCCAAGCTTTATCCGCACCCAAGACAAACTGGCCGCAAAAGGCGTTGACGAGGTGATCTGCCTGTCAGTCAATGATGCCTTTGTGATGAAGGCTTGGGGCGACAGCACGGGCGCAACCTCGGCCGGTATCACCATGCTGGGCGATGTTGACAGCTCCTTTACCAAGGCCATCGGGATGAACTTTACCGTGCCGCCGATTGGCTTCTTTGACCGCTCCAAGCGCTATGCGCTTTATGCGGTTGATGGTGTGGTCAAGGTTTTGCACGCCGAAGAAAACGCGGGTCAATGCGACATCTCGGGTGGCGAGGCGATGCTGGCCGCGATCTAACCTCTAGGCGACCCCGTGCCCCTTGGCGCGGGTCTCGCACAGACAGGAAATCGGTTCGGAGTGGTCGCGGATCACTTCGGCCGGGCCTGCGGCTTTGTCCATCAGGCTGGCAAGCTTTAGATCCAGATCCGACAGGCCGTCGCAATCATGGGTCACCAAGGTGACATCGACGATATTGTATTTGTTCGACCATTCGGGATGATGGTTCAGTTTTTCTGCGGCAAGTGCTGCGCGGGTCATAAAGCCCCAAGCCTCTGAAAAATTGCGAAACTTCCAGATCTTGCGGATCGCATCACGCCCCGCCACAGCCCCCCAGCCGGTTTCGCCCAAGGCGGGCAGATGGGCGGTGCGGGCTTCGCTGGAAAGCAAGTCAGCCATGAAATTTCCTTTCAATCCTCGGTTTCAACGCGGCGGAAGGGGCCATAGGCGGTCAACACCTCGATCTCTTCATCCACGGCGCGACGTTCTTCTGCCAAATAGCGCGCCACCGCATCGCGAAACGACGGATCGGCGATATAGTGCAGCGAATGCACCGGCGTTGGCAGATAGCCGCGCGCAAGTTTGTGTTCGCCCTGCGCGCCGGCTTCGACTCGGGCCAAGCCGTTGGCGATGGCCCACTCGATCGCCTGATAGTAGCACAGTTCAAAGTGCAAACAGGGATGTTCCTGCGTGCAGCCCCAATAGCGGCCAAACAGCGTCTCGCGTCCGATGAAATTCAGCGCCCCTGCGACCGGCGTTTCGCCGTCAAAGGCCAGCACCAACAGCACATCGTCGCGCATTGTGCGCTGCACCTCGTCAAAAAAGCTGCGGGTCAGATAGGGCGTGCCCCATTTGCGCGCGCCAGTATCTTGGTAAAACTGCCAAAACGCATCCCAATGCTGCGGTTCGATCTGCGCGCCGGTCAGGCTGCGTATGGTCAGCCCCGAGGCCCGCGCGGTTTCGCGTTCCTTGCGGATCATCTTGCGCTTGCGACTGGAAAGTGCTGCCAAAAAGCCGTCAAAATCAGCGTAGCCGTTGTTTTCCCAATGAAACTGCTGGGTGATCCGGTGCAAAAGCCCGTGCTTTCCGGCCAGCGCCTCGGCCTCTTCCTCGGTGCAAAAGGTGAAATGCAGCGAAGACAGGCTGTTTTGATCCGCAATCGAAATCGCGGTTTCCAGCAGGGCTTCGCGCCATTTTGGATCGCCCAGAAACCGCTTGCCGGTGGCAGGGGTGAAGGGCACCGCGACTTGCAGTTTGGGGTAATAGCTGCCGCCCGCGCGCTCTAAGGCCTGCGCCCAGCCGTGATCAAAGATATATTCGCCCTGACTGTGCGATTTGACATAAAGCGGCAGCGCCGCCACCGCCGCACCGTCGCGCAGCACCAAAGGGCGGGTTTGCCAGCCAGTGCCCTTGCCGGTTGAGCCCGAAGCATCCAGCGCCGCCAAAAACCGATGCGTGGTAAAGGGGTCAATCGCCCTGCCCTCGGGGCAAGCCAAAGCGTCCCAGTCTTGGGCAGAAATCTCGGACATTCCGTTCAGAAGATCGGCTTGCAGTGACACCTTTGCCCCCGTCTGTGCTGTGTCAGAAGATGGAGCAGCCTAGGCCGGAAGCAAGGCCGCATAGCCCTCGAAGGTGATATTCTGTGCATATTTGCGCGCTTTTGCTTCGGCCTCTGCCGATTTGATCGTCCAGCACAAAATCGCCGCACCCTGCGCCTGCAACTCTGCCACCCTTGGGGCGGCCAGATCGGCGGCCTCGTGGCTGATAAAGCTGCAAAGCGCGCGGTCATAATCGGGAATCGCGCGCAAATTGGCGCAGGTTTGTGCCGGCAGCGGCGCCCAATCGGCCGGATCATAGGCCGAAGTGGTCAGGCCCCGCGCGATCTGCGGCGCAAGTCTTGCCATGCGCGCAATCGTATGCGGGTTGAACGACATCACCGCAACCGGGCCTGCATAGTGCGCAAGCTCTGCGGCCGTTGCCGTCTCTAACTGGCCATCGGTTTCAGACATCAGGCCGGTTTGATCTTTGATCTCGATCAGCAGCGGCACGCGCCCCGCAACCAGCCGCAGCACCTCTGCCAAGGTCGGGATGCCTTCGTCGCTGTCGCGCAGTTTGATCTGGCCCAAGTCCGCCGCGCTATGCTGTGCGACCAGACCAGAAGCCTCGGTCAATCGCCCCAAGTCTTCGTCGTGAAACACCATCGCGATGGTGTCCACCGAAAGTTGCAGATCAATTTCAATGGCATAGCCGGCCTCGATCGCGGCCTGTATCGCCGCCCGAGAATTCTCGGGGCGGCGCGCGGCGCGATTATGGTAGGCGCGATGCGCAATCGGCGTGGTTAAGAAGGCGGCGGGAAGCGGCGCGCGCATCAGCGTATCTCGAAAATGCCTTCAATTTCGACCGCGACCCCAAGTGGCAGCGATGCCGCCGAAACCGCCGAGCGTGCATGCCGCCCCGCGTCACCCAAGGCGGCAACCAGAAAGTCTGACGCGCCATTGATCACCTTGGGCTGATCGGTGAAATCTGCGGTCGAATTGACAAAACCCACCAGTTTAACCGCCCGCACCAAGCGCGAAAGATCGCCGTCGCAGGCCTTTTTCAACTGTGCCAGCAGCGAAATCGCACAGGATTTCGCAGCCTCTGCCCCCGCTTCAACGGTCATATCCTCGCCAAGTTTGCCTTTGGTCAGCCCGGCCGCGGTTTGGCTGATCTGCCCCGAAATATGCACCAGATTGCCTACCACGACGAAGGGCACATAGTTCGCAGCCGGAGCAGGGGCATCGGGCAGGGTAACGCCAAGTTCGGCAAGGCGGGCTTCGATCGTCGACATGGCAGTCTCCTGTTTCACTTACCTCAGGCTATCGTGCCAATTGTGACGGGGCAAGGCCCGCTGGTCGTAACAAGTGGCTGTTTTTAGGCTTCTGGGCAGTACGGTTTTTCTGCTGTTCTATTTATGAATATAAATTCAGTATCAGCTTTCACGCATCGCCTTGGCAAAATAATCTGTGATTGGCTTTAGCAGATAGGTGATTGGCGCCTGCGCTCCTGTTTCAATAAAAGCCTCAACCGGCATGCCTGGCAACAAGGGTGTCGTTGCCAGTTTGGCCATTTGATCGGTGTCGATGGCGATGTCGGCCCGATAATAGGCAAGCTGGCTGCGTGGGTCGATCAGCGCATCGGCCGAAAGCCCTGTCAGATGGCCAAAGATCGACGGCATATTGCGAGCAGAAAAGCTGGGAAAGACAAGCCTAACCTGTTGACCAACATGGGTTTCATCGCGGTGCAAAGGTGGGATGTTTACCGAAACGATCAGGGGGCGGTCTTGCGGAACAATATAGAGAATCGGCTCTGCGGCCCGCAGCACTGCGCGCGGTGCTGTCACTTGCAAACCCAAGATGACGCCAGAAACCGGCGCTCGAACTGCCAGCTTTGTGATCTGGTCGGTCAGCTGGGTTTGGCGTTCCGCGAGGGTTGCAATTTTCGGGTTTAGATCCTGTAACTCTGCGCTGATCGCTTCTTGGCGTATTTCTCTCAGGCGCAAAGCCTCGAGCGTCACTTCGATCGCGCGTTCGGTTGCCACAGCTTGCGCCGTGGTTAACGTAGCCAGATCGCCTTGAAGCCTTGCCGCTTCACGTTGTAGGGCAAGCACGGGTGAAGATTGGACAAGCCCCTGACTTTGAAGTTTAATTTTCACGGCAAGATCAGCATTGATGTAGGATAGTTGCCGCTTTGTCGCCGCAAATTGCGCCGTTAGACCCTTGGTCTGGAGGGTGATTTGGTGCTGCCGTTTCCCTAATTCGGCGCTCTGCCGCAGCAGACTCGCTTTGCGGCTATGGAATAGGGCGATTTGGTCAGCGATTTGCTCTGCCAGTTCGGGCCTTTTGGGCGAAAGACGGTTTAAAATGGCTGAAAATAAGGGTGTTGCCTTGTCGGCCAGTTCTGAATTCAGGCGATCGCGCCGCGCGATGGATGAGTATAATTGCGCCTCGATGAGGTCTAATTCCGATTGCAAAACGGTGCTGTCAAGCCGGATCAAGACATCGCCCGCGCTGACCGTCTGCGCCTCTTTGACTGCAATTTCGGCGACCACGCCGCCCTCTGGATGCTGGACGATTTGCTTGTTTCTCTCAACCTCAACTTGTCCCAAGGCAATGATTGCACTGTCTATTTTCGCGAAATATGACCATCCGCCAAAGCCGCCGACCAAGAGACCCAGTGTGAGCAAGCCGATGATCACCGATTTTCGGGCAGACAACGCGGCGGGTAGGCTTTTTGTCATGCCACCCCCCCTAAATCAGCCGAGGCGATGATTTGGGTTTGGTTCTTTACCAAACTGCGTAGCACCGCATCCCGCGGTCCAAAGCCGCGACAAAGCCCATTCTCCAGCATCAGCAACTGTTCGCATTCTTGAATCGCCGCAGGGCGGTGCGCCATGATGATCACCGCGCCGCCGGCCGCTTTTGTCGCGCGAATCGCAAGGTTAAGCGCATGGGTGCCATCGTTGTCGAGGTTTGAATTCGGCTCATCCAGCACCAACAAGACTGGATCGCCAAAAACAGCGCGCGCAAGCCCAATGCGTTGAATTTGCCCACCCGACAACCCGCTGCCAGAGGGCGAAATCCGCGTATCATAGCCCTGCGGCAGCCGCAGAATCATCTCATGCGCCGCGGCTTTTTGGGCTGCAGCGATAATTTTTTCGGCATCAACCCCAGAGCGCAGTCTGGCGATATTCTCGGCGATTGTGCCGTCAAAAAGCCCCACGCGTTGCGGTAAATAGCCGATATAGCTGCCCAAAACCTCGGGGTCATAGTGATCCAAACTGGCACCGCCCAAGCGAATATGGCCGCCTGCCGGCCGCCACGCCGAGATGAGGGCGCGCGCAAGGCTGGACTTGCCTGCGCCCGAGGCCCCAATCACTCCGAGTGCCTGCCCCGGGTGCAGCTCGAAACTGACAGCGCGCAGGCTGGCTTGCGTTTGACTGGGTGGAAAAACCGTCAGATTATCGACCTTCAGCCAGCCTTTCGGCGCAGGAAGGGCGGTGCGCGCGGGCTGTTCAGGCAGGCGTGACAGCAGCAGCGCCAGCCGCGCCCAGCCTTCCTGCGCACGCGAAACGGTCGCCCATTGGCCGATGGCTTGCTCGATCGGGGCCAAAGCCCTGCCAAGCAGGATCGAGGTTGCAATCATTGCACCAGCCGAAAGCTGATTTTGCAGCACCAACCAAGCCCCCAGTCCAAGCATCGCCGATTGCAAAAATAGGCGAAAACTGCGCGATAGGGTGCCAAAAAGCCCAATGCGGTCGCCCGCCGCAAGCGAGGCCACCAGCCCCGCCTGACGCAGCTTTTGCCAGCGATCAAAGCTTGCCTGCGTCATCCCCATGGCTTGAACGGTCTCGACCTCGGCCTTGATCTGGTCAGCCATCCGCTCGGCCGCGATGGCTTGGGCATTGGTTTCGGCCAGCGGTTGTTTGGCAAGCTGTTGAGTTAAAGAGGTCAAAACAATCAAAGTCGCGCCACCCCCAAGCGCCAATAGGCCAAGCAGGGGGTGGAAGGCGAAAATCAGCAAGAAAAACAATGGTATCCAAGGCACATCAAAGATTGCCAACACCACTGGAGAGGCCCAAAGCCGTTGCACTGCTTCTAGATCGCTTTGCGCGGCACGGGCGGCTGCGTCATCGGGCCAAAGCATCAGGCTGCGCAGCGCAACCGCAAAGACGCGGCGATCCAGACGATCTTGCAGCTTTGCACCCATCCGCGTGGTGATGCGGGCGCGGGCATGGTCCAGCAAGGCCAAGGCGATAAAGAGACCTGTTGCCAAGCCTGAAAGCGCCACCAAAGTCGGCTCTGACCGGCTGGCCAAGACCCGATCATAGACCTGCAACATATAGACAGCACCGGTTAGTTGTAGCAGATTTGTGAAGACCGAAAAAATCCCCACCGCCCAGAGCAAGCGACTCTGACCCGCATGCGCCTGTCGCAGCAGGCTCTCGCCCAAGGTTCTGTCGGATTTTATCGCCACAGCAGACCTTCTTATCGCCTCACGCAGCCAATCTGCGGCAATAGGTCTTAAATCTGGATGAAGAGCGCGCCATTATTTGCCTAAGCTGCGATCAATTGGCGCAGACCTCGGCAAAAACCGCCCCAAATCGTTCACAACTTGGGCTTGGGCGTTGTCTTGTGGTTCGACTCTGCTTAACGCTTGGACTAGTAGAGCGAAAGTGTTTCTCGGCCGCAAACAATTTAGGACTCGCCTTATGACTAATTTACCGCTGCGCAGGATTGCGAAACTTGGGGCTGTCGCGCGCGCGGCGGTTGCAATTTCAGGGCTGGTGCTGGTTGCAGGCTGCGCGCGGCCGCTGCCCACGGCTGGGGTGAACGACCCCTTTGAGGCCGGAAACCGTGCAACCCACGCGTTTAACCTTGGCCTCGATCGGGCGGTGTTAAAGCCTGTTTCGCAGGCGATCGGCGGCACCGGACGCGGGCCTGTAGCCTCGGGGCTAAAGCATTTTGTTGATAATCTTGATACCCCGCGTGATGTCGTTAACGATCTGTTGCAGCTGCGAATCGGTGCGGCTGCGCACAACACCCTGCGCTTTGTGGTCAATACCACTGTCGGGCTTGGTGGCCTGTTTGATCCGGCGACGGCTGCGGGCGTTCCCGCCAAGCCGACGGATTTTGGCGAGACGCTTTATGTTTGGGGCGTTGATGAAGGCCATTATCTGGAGCTGCCAGTCTTTGGCCCCTCAACCGCACGCGATGCTGCGGGCAAAGTGGTTGATTTTGCCTTGAACCCACTGTCGCCGCGGATCAAAGCGCCGCAATCCTATGGCGTGAGCGCGGCAAAGGTTGGCGATGTGGTGGCTGCCCGCGCCCGCCACAGCGAAACCATCGATTCCGTTCTTTACGGAAGTGCTGACAGCTATGCGCAGTCGCGGCTTCTCTATTTGCAAAATCGCCGCTATCAATTGGGTCAACAAGCCCCCGATGCCGCCGCGATTGACCCTTACGAGGATCCCTATGGAAAATAACCATTCAATGATGTCGCGGCGCCGGTTTGCGGCGGGTTTCGCGCTTGGCTCGGTTGCGATGGCCTTGCCCTTGCCTGCTTTGGCGCTGACGGTTGAAGATGCGCGTGCGCTCATCGACAAGGCCGTGGCCGAAATCAATGCCACCATTGCCTCGGGCAAAAGCGAAACCGCGATGTACGGCGATTTCGAGCGGATCTTTTCGCGCTATGCTGATGTTGCTGCCATTGCACAGCGGGCCTTGGGGCCTGCTGCGCGCAGCGCCAGCAAGGCGCAGATGGCGGCCTTTACCAAGGCTTTTCAAGGCTATATCAGCCGCAAATACGGCTCGCGCTTTCGTGAATTTATCGGTGGCACGATCGAAGTCACCGATGCGCGCCCGTTGAAAAGCTTTTATGAAGTGGTCTCTGTTGCCTTGCTGAAAGGCCAGGCGCCTTTTGATTTGCGCTGGCATGTCTCGGATAAATCGGGGCGCAATCTTTTCTTCAATATCATTATTGAAGGCATCAATATGCTTGCCTCCGAAGGGGCTGAGATTGGCGCTATGCTGGACAAGCGCAAGGGCGATTTGGATGCGTTGATCGTCGATCTAAAGACCGCCTAAATCTTTGATATTATTATAAAATAAAGCGCCCTTTGCGGCGCTTTATTGCTTTTTGCCAAAGATTTCGCGCAGCAGCGCTTCGACTTGATTATCCGACGGATTCATCAGCGGTTGCGAGGCCGTGCCGCTTTGATCTCTGGGTGCTGCCCCACTTGCCAATGACGCGCCAAGGTTTTGCGGTGCAACGCGGGCGTCGGGCAAAATCATTGGCAGTTCGGTCACCGGCGCGCCTGTCTCGATGCGGGTCATCACCTCGTGCCAAATTTCTGCGGGCAGCGTGCCGCCTGTGACGTTTTTCAGGGGTGAGTTGTCATCATTGCCGATCCAGACGCCGCAGACATAATCGCCGGTAAAGCCAATAAACCAAGCATCCCGCGCCGAAGAGGTGGTGCCTGTCTTGCCCGCTGCCGGACGATCCGCCAGCTTTGCGCGCGCGCCGGTGCCCTCGGCCACCACCCGCGACATCATATAGGTCAACAGCCCGGCGGCCTGCTGCGAGATCACCCGCTCGCCAATGCCGCCGCCTGCGCCCATCAGCGAGTCTGTCTCGCCCTTCAGCTTTAACTCTTCCAGCCCATAAGGGGTGACCGAAGAGCCGCCGTTCAGAATGCCGGCATAGGCGCCTGTCATCTCGATCAACGTTGATTCTGACGCTCCCAGCGCCAGCGCGGGGCCAGCGGCAAGGCTGCTTTCAATGCCAAAGCCCTGCGCGACGGTACGCACAGCATCGCGGCCCACCGCCTCGGCGACCCGCACCGCAGGTACATTGCGGCTTTCTTGCAAAGCCTCGGTCAAAGTGATCAGCCCTTTGAATTTATGGTCATAATTGTCAGGGCTCCAAGGGCCCGAGCCTGGAATATTGATCGTCAGCGGCGTGTCTTCGACAAAATCAGAGGGCGACCAGCCCATATCCATTGCTGCGGCATAGACGAAGGGTTTGAACGAAGACCCCGTCTGGCGCAGCGCCTGCGTGGCGCGGTTAAAGCTGCCCGCCGCGGCAATCTTGCGCCCGCCCACCATCGCCCGCACCGCGCCATTTGCGCTCATCACCACAATTGCCGCTTGGGCCTTCGAGCCCGCAGTGATCTTGGTATCAAACACAAAGGCCAGCCCCTCTTCGGCCTGCTTTTGCATGTTTTGATCCAGCGTTGTGCGCATGATCACATCTTCGGTAGTGGTCGAGGTCAGAAAATCTGGCGCGCTTTCCATCACCCAATCGGCGAAAAAGCCGCCCGATTTCGTTTGTGCTGCCTCTGACAGCTGTGCGGGGTGCGCGCGGGCCTCGTCTGCCTGCGCTTTGGTCAGATAGCCTTGATCCTGCATCAGGCCCACAATCACATTGGCGCGGTCTTGCGCGCGCTGAAGATTGTTGGTGGGCGCATATTTTGACGGCGCTTTCAGCAGTCCTGCCAGCATCGCGGCCTGCGCTGGGTTGACCTGATTGGCCGAAATTCCAAAATAGCGCTGGGCTGCCGCTTCGAAGCCGCGCGCGCCTGCACCCAGATAGGCGCGGTTGAAATAGATCGTCAGGATCTCAGCCTTGGAATATTTCACCTCCATCGCCAGAGCATAGGGGATCTCGTTCAGCTTGCGCTTGACCCCACCCGAGCGGCAGTCGTCTTCATAGGCCGCCTCGGATTTCCACTGTTTTGGATCGTAAGCCGTGCCCAGACACAGCAGTTTCGCAACCTGCTGCGTGATCGTCGAGCCGCCGTTGCCCTCAAGCGGCCCGCGCCCTGCCGCAAGGTTGATGCTGATCGCCGAGGCAATGCCGCGTGGGCTGACGCCAAAATGCTGATAAAACCGCTTATCCTCGGTCGCGACCACCGCGTCCTTTAGAAAGGGCGAAACCGTGTCCGAGGTGATTTGCCCGCCAAAGGTTTCCCCCCGCCACGCAAAGACCGTGTCGTTACGGTCCAGCAGCGTCACCGATCCCTTGGCGCGCCCATCCAGCAGCGCCGAGACCGGCGGAAGCTGTTGATAGAAATAGAACACAAAGCCCGACAAGATCAGGCCACTAACCAAAGACACCCGCCAAACCACCGCCCAGATCAGCCGCCCAATCCAGGCAAACAGCCGAGAAAATAGTCCTCGCCGCGGCTTTTGCGCGGGTTTCCGGTTGCGGTTTGGCTTTTTCGGGGGAGCCGGCGGCCTGCTTGCCGTGCTTGCGCCGTAGCGCCGATCCGCCACAAGTGGCGTGCCCTTGGTCCGATGTCCCGCCATGCCCGACTGCTTTCCGTTTTTGTATTTTTATCAGCTTAACCGCTTTTCAACCAATTGTGGAGCGGTGCCAGTGTCGATTCGCGAATTGCTGCCGCCCTTAAATTAGGCGTTCCGGCCTAATTTCGCCTAAAATATAATCTTATGCCTTGAATCAGGCGCTGTGCAGCTGCCGAAAACTTGTGCTGCAGCTGCGAAAGCCGCCTTCTGCTTCCGAGGGCCGATCACGGGCCTTGGTAAAAACGAAGGGGTGCATCGTGAAAATGATCATAGCCGCCATTAAGCCCTACAAGCTCGACGAGGTCCGCGAAGCGCTGACCGAAATCGGCGTGCGTGGGATGATGGTCACAGAAATCAAAGGTTTCGGCATGCAGTCGGGCCATACGGAAATCTATCGTGGCGCGGAATATGCGGTGAATTTTGTGCCAAAGATGCGGCTTGAAATCGTCGTGGCAGATAGCCTGGCCGATACCGTGGTTGAAACAATCACCAAGACCGCACGGACCGGCAAGATCGGTGACGGCAAGATTTTTGTGTTGGACGTGGCAAGCGCTCTGCGCGTGCGCACCGGCGACGTCGATGACGACGCGCTGTGAGAGGGGACAGATGATGATGAAGAAGTTTGGACTTAGCGTAGCGGCGATGCTGGCAGCCTTGCCAGCCCTCGCGCAAGAAGCGGCGGCCCCGGCCGCAGAGGCGGCTGCCCCCGTGATGGACAAGGGCGATGTGTCTTGGATGATGACCTCGACCGTTTTGGTTCTGTTCATGATCCTGCCCGGCCTGGCGCTGTTTTACGGTGGCCTTGTGCGTAGCAAAAACATGCTGTCCGTCTTGATGCAGACAACGATCATCGCTTGCATGGTGATGATTATGTGGGTCGTTTTCGGCTATTCGGTCAGCTTTGGCGGCGGCACTTCGCCGTTCTGGGGCGGGTTTGGTAAGCTGTTCCTTGCGGGTGTCACCACCGACAGCATGGCCGCGACCTTCACCGACGGCGTGGTGATCCCCGAGTTCGTGTTCATTGCCTTCCAGATGACCTTTGCCGCGATCACGCCTGCGCTGATCATCGGCGCCTTTGCCGAGCGGGTGAAATTCTCTGCCGTGCTGATCTTCACCTTTCTCTGGGTGACCTTCGCTTACTTCCCAATCGCCCATATGGTTTGGGACGCCGCCGGCTATATCTTTAACCTTGGCGCAATCGACTTTGCAGGCGGCACAGTTGTGCACATCAACGCAGGGGTTGCGGCTTTGGTTGGCTGCATCTTGATCGGCAAGCGCATTGGTCTTGGCAAAGAAAACATGGCACCCCATTCGATGGTGATGACCATGATCGGCGCTTCGATGCTCTGGGTTGGTTGGTTTGGCTTCAACGCTGGCTCGAACCTCGAATCGAACGGCGGCGCAACCTTGGCGATGATCAATACCTTTATCGCAACGGCTGCTGCGACGCTGACCTGGTCGGCGCTGGAAGGCCTGCAGCGTGGCAAAGCCTCGATGCTTGGTGCGGCTTCGGGTATGGTTGCTGGCCTTGTCGCCATCACCCCTGCTTGCGGTACCGTTGGCCCGATGGGCGCCATTGCTGTCGGTGTACTTGCGGTCTTCGCCTGCTATTTCTTCGTCACCGTTGTGAAGAATAAGCTTGGCTATGACGACAGCCTTGACGTCTTTGGGGTGCACGGCATCGGCGGCATCGTCGGCGCCATCCTGACAGGCGTGTTCTCGGCAGGCTCCTTGGGTGGCGTAAACGGCGACGACTATTCGATCGGATCGCAAGTCTGGATCCAGACCGAAGCCGTTGTGATCACCATCGTCTGGTCCGCTGTCGTGGCCTTCATCGCCTATAAGATCGCCGACATGACCGTTGGTCTGCGCGTCGAAGCAGATGTCGAACGTCAAGGCCTTGACCTGACCTCGCATGGCGAACAGGCCTATCACGGCTAAGAGTTGCACTTAAAGAATAGACACCCCGACAGAATTCTCTGCCGGGGTGTCTTCATATTTAAAACAAGAAGAAAGGGGGGCTTTGCCCCCCGCTGCGCTCCCCCCAGGATATTTAAAGACAGATGAAATAAAGCGCGTACTTGGTCTTCATCTGTCTAAAAATATCCTCGGGGGGGAGGCCGAAGGCCGTGGGGGGGCAGACAGCCCCCCCCTTGTTTTAGCTGGTCACTTTCGCAATCGCTGCCGCAAGGATCGGAACGGTTTTTGCGTTCAATCCAGCGATGTTGATGCGGCTGTCGCCCACCATATAGATGCCATGCTCTTCACGCAGGAGGTTGACTTGTGCTTCGGTCAGGCCAAGGCGGCTGAACATGCCGCGATGGCTGGCCACGAAGTCAAATCGATCTGAGTTGGTGGCAAGCCGCAGCGCGTCGGCAAGGCTTTGGCGCAAGCCCAGCATGTTTTGGCGCACCTCTTCCAGTTCGGCCTTCCAATCGGCGCGCAGGGCGTCGTCTTGTAAGATCATCGTCACCAGCCGCGCACCATGATCGGGCGGAAAGCTGTAGTTCTGCCGGTTTAGGAAGTTCAGGTTGCCTTGGGTGATGGCTTTACGGGTGGCCTCGCCCAAGGCAATCAGGATGCCGGTGCGTTCGCGGTAAATGCCAAAGTTTTTGCTACAGGAAGCTGCAATCAGCACTTCTGGGAAGGTGGCAGCGATCATCCGGGTGGCAGCGGCGTCTTCTTCCAGGCCGTCGCCAAAGCCTTGATAGGCCAGATCGACGAAGGGGATCGCACCTTTGGCCAGCAAAAGCGCTGCGACCTGTGCCCATTGATCGGCGTTCAGATTGGCGCCGGTTGGATTGTGGCAGCAGCCATGCAGCAGCACCGCGTCGCCTGCGGCGACATTGGCCAGATCTTGCATCAGGCCGTCAAAGTCGATGCCGCGGGTTTCGGCGTCGAAATAGCGGTATTCGGCCATCTGCATGCCAAGGTATTTGATGATCGAGGGGTGGTTTGGCCAGGTTGGGTTTGACAGCCAGACCTTTGCCTTGGGTGAGGCGAGTTTGATCAGCTCGAGCGCCTGCCGGATCGCCCCGGTGCCGCCTGGTGTGGCGACAGAGGCAGCACGCTCGGCAAAGCCCGCGCCAAGGATCATCTCGATCATCGCAGCGTTATAGGCGGGCTCGCCTGCAAGGCCGGTATAGGTCTTGGTGGTCTCGATCTCCCACAGCTGTTTTTCTGCGGCTTTGACCGCGCGCATCACTGGCGTCAGGCCTGTTGCGTCTTTGTAGACGCCGACGCCAAGGTCGATCTTATCTGCACGCGGGTCTTCGCGGTACATTGCGATCAGTTGCAGGATTTTGTCCTGCGGCTGCGGGTTTAGCTGTTCTAGCATCCTATTATCCTTTTTCGACCGCGAGGTCGTCATACATGCCCCATTCGGCCCAAGAGCCATCGTAGAGCGCATGGTTGCGGTGGCCGATGCGTTCCAGCGCGAGGCTAAGCACGGCGGCCGTCACGCCAGACCCACAAGAGGTGATGGCGGGTTTTGTCAGATCAACGCCTGCGGCCTCAAAGATCGCGCGCAGCTCGGCTGGCGGTTTCATCGTGGCATCTGCGTTCAGCAGGCTGGCGAAGGGCACGTTTTTCGAGCCCGGAATATGCCCCGCGCGCAGGCCGGGCCGGGGTTCGGGGGCTTCACCGCGAAAGCGCGCGGCGGCACGGGCGTCGATGATCTCGGCCTCGCCCAATTTGGCGGCATGGGCGACTTGGGTGACATCCTTGACCAGATGGTTCTGGCGCGCCGTGGTCATATGGCGGTCGCGCACCATTGGCGGCATGTCTTCCAGCTCGCGGCCCTCGGCACGCCATTTCGGCAGCCCGCCGTCCAGCACTGCGATATCGGTCTTGCCCATCAGCCGGAACGTCCACCAGACGCGGGCGGCGGAAAACAGGCCCAAGGCGTCATAGACCACCACCTGATGCCCGTCGCCAATGCCCATTGCCCGCATCCGCGAGATGAACTTTTCTGGCGCAGGTGCCATATGTGGCAGGGTCGAGCGGCTGTCGGTGATTTCGTCAATGTCGAAAAACCGCGCGCCGGGAATATGGCCTGTGGCGTATTCAGCCTGCGCATCGCGGGCCATGTCGGGCAGAAACCAGCTTGCATCCAGAATCCGCAGATCGGGATCCTTTAGATGTGCGGCAAGCCATGCCGTCGACACAAGGGTTTTCGGGTCATCATTGGGGGAGGGTGTCATGCTTCGCTCCGCGCTGAGTGTGCTGCCGCAGTAAACCCAACGTCGGTTTCTGGCAAGGGCAAGCGCCCGCACCGCCGTTACAGATTGCCCTTCAGCCCCTGTTTCAACAGCCGCGATTTCTGCCGATCCCAGTCGCGCTTGGCCGAGGTTTCCCGCTTGTCGGCCAGCTTTTTGCCCTTGGCGACGCCGATGGCGATTTTCACCATGCCTTTGTCGTTGAAATACATCCGCAGGGGCACCAGCGTCATGCCTTCGCGGCCAACCGCATTCCACAGCCGCGACAGTTCTTTGCGCGACACCAACAGCTTGCGCCGCCGGCGTTCTTCATGCGGGAACATTTTGGCCTGCAAATAGGGCGCGATATAGCTGTTGATCAACCACAGCTCGCCGCCTTCAACCGAAGCATAGCTTTCGGCGATGTTCGAGCCGCCCTTGCGCAAGGATTTCACCTCGGAGCCAAGCAGCATGATGCCAGCTTCGATATCGCTTTCGATGGCGAAATCGAAACGCGCGCGCCGATTTTCGGCGATAAGCTTAGAATTGGGGTCTGATTTCTCTACCATGGTGCAGTGGGAAATAGGCGCTTGGGGGGGCAGAGTCTAGGGGCATGCGGGCTTTGCAGCTCGATCGCCCCGGTTGCGGTGGCTTGCGCAATGCGGCAAGGTCGCCGCCAAAACACGGAGAGGTCTATGATAGCCCAAATCGCGATCGGCACGGCGCTTTTGTTGGTCAATATCACCATTGCAGCGGTGGCAGCGATGCTGCTGGAAGGCCTGTTGAACCGCGCACATGGCTGGATGCTGCGCGAGCCGCATCAGCCCAAGCTGGTGCTTTTGCTGGCGGGGGTGTCGCTTTGGATCTTGGGCGTGGTCACCGCTGGGGTTTGGGTCTGGGCCTTGGCCTATCTGCAACTGGGCGTGTTTGCCACGCTGGAAGAGGCGGTTTATTTCTCGCTGGTCAGCTTTACCACCTTGGGCTTTGGCGATGTGCTGTTGCAGCACAACTGGCGGCTTTTGGCGGGGATGGAGGCGACCAATGGCTTTTTGAACTTTGGTTTGCTGACAGCGCTTTTGATTGAGGGTCTGCGGCAGGTGCGTCTTGGGCAGATCGAGCATCGTCGCAAGCGGGTTTAGCGGCCTCTGCCTTGGCTTAGCAGAATGATCCCGCAGCCCACGATCACCGCCGAGCCGATCAGGGTCAGCGCATCGGGGCGTTCGCCAAACAGCGTATAGCCGACAATCAGCGCAAACAGCAGCCGCGTATAGCGAAACGGCGTCACCACCCCGACTTCGCCGGTGCGCATGGCACTGGTCAGGGCGGCATAGGCGGCGACCCCAAAGCAGGCAGCGCCGCAGGTATAGGCCAAGGCCAGCGGGCTGATTGCAGCGGGACCGCCGTTCAGCGTGATTAAAATCAGCCCCGAAAGCGCCAGCATCAAAAAGCCCGCGACCCCAAGCTGCGCATTGCTCAGGGCGGGCGGGGCTGCGCGGGTGGCCAAATCGCGGCCCGCAAAGCCCAAAAGCCCTGCCACGGCCAGCAGCGACAGCGCGCTAAACCCCTCGACCCCCGGGCGGATGATGATCAAAACGCCCGCAAAGCCTGCAAGAATCAGCAACCAGCGCAACAGGCTGACTTTTTCGCCAAACAGCAGCGCCGCACCGCCAACCACCACCAAGGGCGTTGCCTGCAAGATCGCCGAGGCTTGTGAAATTGGCGTCAGTGCCAGCGCCAGTGCATAGAACACCCGGCCCACCACCTCGCTGCCCGAGCGCAGCGCCATGGTGCGCGACAGGATGCTGCGCGGCAACGGGGCCGCACCCTTGCGCAGCGCCAGTGCTGAAAACAGCGCCATGCCGATCAGCCCCATCAGCGCCAAGACCTCGCCCAGCGGCATCAGCTTGGCGGCAAGTTTCAAAAAGCTGTCTTCAAAGGCAAAGCCAAGCATGGCCAAAACCATCATCAGGCTGCCGCGCAGATTATCGGTCATTTCGGGCGGCGCTTTCTGGCTGTGGTGCTATCGCCCCGAAATCAGGGCGATAGGCTAAGGGACTGCCGTTCAGATCAGGCCGGCAAATTGCATTGCAGCCTTGATTTTTGCCTTGGTGCCATCGGTCAGACCGACCAGCGGCAGGCGCACATCCTCCGAGCAAAGCCCCAGCAAAGACAGGCCATATTTCGCGCCAACCAAGCCCGGCTCGATAAAGATCGCCTCGTGCAGCGGCATCAGGCGGTCTTGATAGGCCAGCGCCTTGGCGTAATCGCCTGCAAGGGTGGCCGCTTGGAATTCGGCGCACAGACGCGGGGCGACGTTGGCGGTGACCGAAATGCAGCCGGTGCCGCCATGGGCGTTAAAGCCCAAAGCGGTGGCATCTTCGCCCGACAGCTGGATGAAATCCGCGCCGCAGCTGCCGCGCTGTTGGCTGACACGCTCGATCTTGCCGGTGGCATCTTTGACCCCGATGATACGCGGCAGTTTGGCAAGCTGGCCCATGGTCTCGGGTGTCATATCAACAACCGAGCGGCCCGGAATGTTATAGATCACGATCGGCAGCGTGCAGCAGTCGTGCAGGGCGGTGAAATGCGCGATCAGACCGGCTTGGGTCGGCTTGTTGTAATAGGGCGTCACCACCAGCGCCGCCGTCGCCCCGACCTTTTCGGCGTGGCGCATCAGCGAAAGACCCTCGGCGGTGTTGTTCGACCCAGCGCCTGCAATCACCGGAATGCGGCCTGCCACGGTCTCGACCACCACTTCGATAACCTTTTGATGCTCTTCATGGCTGAGCGTCGGGCTTTCGCCGGTGGTGCCCACGGGAACCAAACCGTTCGAGCCTTCGGCGATATGCCACTCGACAAGTTTCTTCAGCGTCACCAGATCAAGCTCGCCGTTTTTAAACGGCGTAACCAGTGCGGGAAGGGACCCTTTGATCATGGCACGCGTCTCCGATAGGGGGCATTTCTGAATCGCCCGATTGTGAACGGCTTCTACCTAACTGCCTGCGCGGCTTTTGCCAAGCATGGGCGTGGTTTCGCCGAAAGATCGGGCGTCTCACAGGCTTGTGGCTTGTGAGACCGTCGCATTTGCGGCAGAATTGTCGCATGAGCAGCAGCATAAACAAGATCGCAAAAGCGGTCACCCGAACCCTAAGTTTCCTTGTCCTGACCGCAAGCATGGCAACCATTGCGCGCGGTGATGCGACCGCATCGCTGGCGCAGGCGCTGAAGGCCGCCGATGCGGGCGATTGGACCACGGCCTTGCAGGCAGCACAGGGCGCAGGCCCATCGGGCGGCGATGTGATCTTGTGGCAATGGCTGCGCGATGGCCAAGGCAAGCTTGGCGATTACGAGGCGTTTTTGGCGCGTCATCCCGATTGGCCCGGCCTGCCGCTTCTGAAACAAAAGGGCGAGGTGGCGGTGGCCCGCTCGACCGATCCGGCGCGGGTCTTGGCCTATTTTGGCGCGGACAAACCCGGCACAGGCAAGGGTTCGGTCGCCATGGTGCAAGCGCTGATGGCGCAAGGCCGCAGCCAAGAGGCCGAGGCCGAGGCCTATCGCGGCTGGACCACGTTGAAGTTCGATGCCGCGGATGAATCGGCCATGCTTGCGCTGCAAGGCGAGGTGCTGAAGCTTGCGCATGAGGTGCGGCTGGACCGCATCCTATGGGACGGTGGCCGGCGCGCCGAGGCCGAGCGGATGCTGCCGCGGGTGTCCAAAGACTGGCAAGCACTGGCCTTGGCCCGCATGGCCCTGCGCTCTGACAGCGCATCGGCGGTCAAGCTGACTTCGGCAGTGCCCAAGTCGCGGCTGGGCGATCCGGGGCTGGCCTATGAACGCTATACCTACCGCATGCGCGCCGACCGATATGATGATGCGGCCAAGCTGATCTTGCAGGTTTCAGACAGCAAACCGGCGCTGGGCGATCCTGCGGCTTGGGCCGGCAGGCGGGCTGATCTGGTGCGCATCTTGTTTCGGCAGGGCAAGGCCAAAGACGCCTACCGCGTCGCAGCAGGCCATCAGCTGACCGAGGCCGAGGGCGCTGATTATGCCGATCTGGAATTTCTGGCGGGCTTTGTCGCGCTGCGCGAGTTGAACGATCCGGCCTTGGCGGTCAAGCATTTCAAGCATTTGAAAACCGCCGTCGGCACCCCGATCAGTCTGGCGCGCGCCGATTACTGGATGGGCCGTGCGCTGGAGGCTGCTGGCGATAAGGCGGGGGCAACCGCAGCCTTTGCCCGCGCGGCGCAGTATCAAACCGCCTATTATGGCCTGCTTGCAGCTGAACATCTGGGGCTGTCACTGGACCCCGCTTTGGTCAATGTGGGCGAGCCGGATGCAGGCTGGAAAACCGCCAGCTTTGCGCAGTCAAGCGTGCTTGCCGCCGCGCGTGCGCTGCTGGATGCAGGCGATCTGACGCTGGCCAAGCGGTTTTTCCTGCAAGTGGGCGAAACCCTGTCGGATAAGGAAATGTCCGATCTGGGCGATCTGGCGCTGCGCTTGGATCAACCGCATGTCGCGGTGCTGGTTGGCAAAGCTGCCGCCGAGCGCGGGTTGATCCTGCCACGCGCCTATTTTCCGGTGCCGGATTTCGTGCCTGACAATCTGCCTGTCAGCCGCGCGCTGGCCCTGGCAATCTCGCGGCGCGAAAGCGAATTTGACCCCAACGCCCGCAGCCATGCCGACGCGCGGGGGCTGATGCAATTGCTGCCCGCCACCGCGCAAATGGTGGCCAAGCAGCAGGGCGAAAGCTTTACCGCATCGCGGCTGACCACCGACCCTGCGTTTAACGTGCGCATGGGCTCGGCGTTTTTGGCCAAGCTGATTGGCGAACATGGCCCCTCGATTGCGCTGATTGCGGCGGGCTATAACGCGGGGCCGGGGCGGCCTCGGCAATGGATCGAGCGGTTTGGCGATCCGCGCGATCCTGCGGTTGATATTGTTGATTGGGTCGAAACCATCCCCTTTGGCGAAACCCGCACCTATGTGATGCGGGTCAGCGAAGGCGTGGTGATCTATCGCGGTCGGCTAAAAGGCGCCTCGACCCCAGTTCGGATTACTTCCGAGCTGACGGGTCGCTAAGCTTGGCCTCGTTCACCCTTTGCCGCCAAATGGTGAACAGCCCTGCCGCCACCACAATCGCCGCCCCCAAGATCACATGCGCCTTCAGGTCTTCGCCAAACACCACAATCGCCAGCGCCGAGGCAAAGGCCAGCTGGAAATAGGCAAAGGGCTGCACCGCAGAGGCTTCGGCAACGGCATAGGATTTGATGAACAGATTATGCCCGATCATCGCGGTGCAGCACAAAAGCGCCATCCAGCCCCAATCGGGCGCGGTCATCGGATGCATTGACCACAGGCCGATCGGCGTCATCGCGATGGCTCCGGTGATGCCTGTCCAGAAAAAGCTGACCGAGGCGCTGTCGCCGCGCGCCACCGACCGCGTCAGCAGCGCATAAAGCGCAAACAGCACCGCAGCCAGCAGCGGCACCAGCGCCCAAGGCGAAAACACCGCAAAGCCCGGCTGTAAAATCACCAGCACACCCAAAAAGCCAACGCCAATCGCGGCCCAACGCCGCCAGCCGACCTTTTCGCCCAAAATTGGCCCCGACAGCGCCGCCACCACCAAAGGCGCGCAGGTAAACACCGCATGCGACTCGATCAGCCCCAGTTTGACAAACCCCAGCACCATCACACAGACCTCAAGCGCCAACAGCGGCCCTCGGATCAGCTGAATGCCAAGATGATTGGTGGCAATCGCCGCACGAAAGCCTTCGGGCGCGCGCGCGGCCATAATCGTGACCACGACGGCAAAGAACCAAAACCGCAGCATCACCACCATAAAGATCGAGTTATTGCTGCCCAGATGCCGCGAGATGCCGTCTTGCATCGCAAAGACAAAGGTTGTGGCGATCATCAGCCAAATGCCTGCGCGCAGGTTTTGGGTGGTTTTCATCTGGCTCATAGCGCTGCCTTTGTGTGTCGGTTGGTGTGCCACAGCGCATAAATCCCTGCCGCAACGATCAGGGCGGTGCCTGCCACCATAGCAGGGGCAACGGTTTCGCCATAAAGGCTGACCCCGATGATCGAGACAAAGACGATCTGCAAATAGGCAAAGGGCTGCACCGAAGAGGCCTCGGCCACCTCGTAGCATTTCAGCAAAAGCCAATGCGAAAAGATCGAGATACAGGCATAGATCAGCAAGAACCCAAGGTCAGCGCCTTGGATCGGCTGCCAATTCGGCAGGCCAATCGCCGTGATGATCACAGCCCCAATCACTCCGGGCCAGAACAGCGCCGGAAAGGTCGCCTCGTCGCGCGTGGTCAGGCGGGTCAGCACCGAATAGGTCGCAAAGCTAAAAGCGGCGGCCAGCGGCAACAGCGCGGCCCAACTGAACACCCCCACCCCCGGCTGTAGGATGATCAGCACCCCGATCAACCCCGTGGCCACCGCAGCCCAGCGTTGCCAGCTTAACCTCTCGCCCAAGATCGGCCCGGAGAGGGCGACCACCAGCAGCGGGCAGACCGCAAAGATGGCATGCGACTGGATCAGACCAATCTGGGTATAGCCGTAAACGATGATGCAAATCTCGGCCACCAAAAGGACTGAGCGGATCACATGCGCGCCCAAATGGCTTGAGCGCACCGCCGCGCGCAGCCCTTCGGGACGCCGCAGCGCCAAGATCAGCACAAAGCCCGCAAAGAACCAATAGCGCACCATAATCACCATCAGGGTGTTATAGCTTTCGGCCAGATGCCGCGAAAATCCATCTTGGGCGGCAAAGGCGGCAACAGCCGCGATCATCAAAAAGATGCCGCGACGCGGGTTCGATTTCATGCCAGCACTCCGGTGGACATATGACGTTTGCGCCCGTGTCCGGCGCGGCGTTCTACGATAAAGCCTGCATCCGCCAAGCCACGGCGCACATGGCCTGCGGCGGTATAGGTGGCGAATGTGCCCTTGGGCGCCGTGTGCAGGCCCACTTGCGCCAAAATCTCGGGCGACCACAGTTCGGGGTTTTTGGCGGGCGAAAACCCATCCAGAAACCAGGCATCGGCCTTACCCTGCCAAAGCGCCAGCGTGTCGCGCGCATCGCCAAGGATGATCTCGGCCGTGACATTGCCCAGTGTCAGCGTGGTCTGCCCCGCCGCCCATTGCTGCAAAAACGGCTCGGCAATCGCGCGGGCTTGCGGGAAATGATCCAGCGCGCGGGCGATGTCTGCTGCGGCCAGCGGAAAGGCTTCAAAGCTGGTGAACCGGATGGCTTGGGCGGGGTTCAGCAAACACAGCGCCAGCAGATTCAGCCCGGTGCCAAAGCCCAGTTCGGCAATATGAAAGCCATCGCGCAGCCGCGCCGGTAGATCATTGCCCGCCAAAAACACATGCCGCGTTTCCGCCAGCCCGTCGTTCATAGAAAAATACGGGTCATTGAATTGCGTCGAGACCGGGATCACCCCGTCTTTCCAGTCAAGCTTGCTCTGTTCGGGGGGTGTCATTTGTCTTATGCCTTAGGTCAGACGGACCATGGATAAGGCAGGCGCGAATGGCAAGAGTTGATCTGACAGTGCGGGGGGCAGGGATCTTCGGGCTGTCGATGGCTTGGGCGGCTGTAAAGCGCGGCGCAAAGGTGCGGGTGATCGAGACGGCGCATATCGGCGCGGGGTCTTCGGGCGGGATTGTTGGCGCACTTAGCCCGCATGTGCCGGAAAACTGGAATGAAAAGAAGGCGTTCCAGCTGGAAAGCCTGCTGATGGCCGCCGCGTGGTGGGGCGGGGTGACGGCGGCCTCGGGGATGGACACAGGCTATGGCGCTGTCGGGCGGTTGCAGCCCTTGGCCGATCAGGCGGCGGTCGATCTGGCGCGGGCCCGCGCGTTGACAGCGGCGGAGCTGTGGCAAGGCCGTGCAGACTGGCGCGTGCTGCCCGCAACCGGAGCTGCTTGGGAGCCCGTCTCGCCCTCGGGGTTTTTGGTGCAAGATACGCTGAGTGCGCGGCTGCATCCGCGCATGGCCGCGCAGGCCTTGGTGGCGGCCTTGCAATCGGCGGGGGCCGAGGTGGTGATCGGCGAGGCCGCAGATCAAGGCGCGGTGGTTTGGGCCACGGGGGCGGCAGGCTTGCAAGCGTTGTCGCAGGATCTGGGCCGCGTGGTCGGCTCTGGCGTCAAAGGTCAGGCGGCGCTGTTGCGGTTTGACGCGCAAGATCTGCCGCAGCTTTTTGTCGATGGGCTGCATCTGGTGCCACATGCCGATGGCACGGTGGCGATTGGATCGACCTCGGAAAACCGCTTTGACGATGGCGCTGCCGTTGACGCCCAGCTTGAGGCGCTGATCGCCAAGGCGCGGGCCGCGCTGCCGGTGCTGGCGCAGGCCGAGGTGATCGAGCGTTGGGCGGGCGTGCGGCCAAGGGCCAGCACGCGCGCGCCGCTGATCGGCGCATGGCCCGGGCGGGCGGGGCATTTCGTGCTGAACGGTGGCTTTAAGATCGGCTTTGGCATGGCGCCAAAACTGGCCGAGGTGATGGCCGATCTGGTGCTGACCGGCCAAGATGCCATCCCCGAAGGCTTTCGGCTGTAGTGGCTACTGCGCCAACAGATCGCGCACCATCGGGATGACCTTTTCGCCGTAAAGCTCCAGACATCTTAGCAAATCCCCATGCGACACCGGCCCCGTGGCATATTTCAGATCAAAGCGCTGCACCTTTAGATCGCGGATGGTGGCGGCAATTTTGCGCGCCACGGTCTCGGGGGATCCGACATAAAGCGAGCCGTGGCGGATCTCGTTCAGATAGTTTTCCTTGGTGGTCGGCGGCCAGCCCCGCTCGCGGCCAATACGGCCAAACATGCTTTGATAGGCAGGCCATTGCAGTTCGATCGCCTCTTCATCCGTGGCCGCAACAAAGCCGGGGGAATGAATGCCGATCGGGCGGGTTGGCCTGTCAAGCTGCGCCACCGCGCGGTGATACAGGTCAATATAGGGCGCAAAGCGGCGCGGGTCGCCGCCGATGATCGCCAGCATCAGTTGCAGGTCTTGCCGCACCACCCGCACCACCGACTCGGGGCTGCCGCCAACCCCGACCCAAGTCACCAGACCCTCTGGCCCCAGCGGCGGATAGACCACTTGATCGCTTAGCGCTGTGCGGATTTGCCCCGTCCAAGTCAGGCTGGGCTGGCGCACAAGCTGGGCAAAGATGTCCAGCTTTTCCTCGAACAAAACCTCGTAATCCTCCAGCCGATGATCAAACAGGCCATAGCTTTCGGTGAAAGACCCACGGCCCAAGATCACCTCGGCGCGGCCATGCGACAGCGCGTTCAGGGTGGAAAAGCGTTGAAACACCCGAATGGGGTCATCGGTTGACAGCACCGTCACCGCAGAGCCCAAACGAATATGGCTGGTGCGGCCTGCGATGGTGGCCAGCACAATCTCGGGCGCAGAAATCGCGAAATCGGCGCGATGATGTTCGCCAAGACCAATAAAGTCGATGCCCAGCTGATCGGCCACAACCGCCTGTTCAACGACATCGCGCAGCACCTGATCCATTGGCAGCGCCACGCCCCGCGCGTCTTGGGTCACATCGCCAAAGCTGTCTAGGCCAAGTTGGATCATCGCAAAGGCTCCTGTGCAAAGACCCTAAGCATAGGCGCTTGGCTGCGCGCTGAGAAGTCCGCAGCAGCGCACAGCCCTTGTTCAGCCGATATAGGCGCGCAAAGCCGCTTCGGTGCCGTGATCGCGGATCATCGCCACTTGGGCAGCAAAGCTGGCGGCAAAGATCGGATTTTCGGCCAGATCGCCATAGATCGCCCGCTGTTCAAGCCAAAGCTGCGGCTTTGTCTGCGCGGCTTTGGCAATGGCCTGCAATGTATCCCAACTTGGATCATTGGGCGCAATCACCGTGCCGTTGTCCGACACACCGGCGCAATAGCGGCACCACAGCGCCGAAACCAGCGCCAAACCATCGCAAGATTTCCCCTGCGCCAGCGCATCGCGCAAAGCGGGCACGATGAACTTGGGCTGGCGGTTCGAGCCATCCAGACACAGCCGCCGCTCGGTATCAGCAACCTCGGGGTTGGAGAAACGCTCGACGATCTTGGCGTAATAGCTGGCCAGATCAGTGTTTGGCACCGGCTGCACCGTCGGAATAATCTCGGTCAACTCCAGCTTGTTCAAAAAGCCCAAGATCAGCGGATGCGCCATGGCTTCATGCACATATTCAATATCCAGCAGCCCGCCAGGATAGGCGATTGTGGCATGGCCGCCGTTCAGAATGCGGATCTTCATCGCCTCATAGGCATGCACATGCGGGGTGAAGGTGACGCCGACCTGTTCCAGCGGCGGGCGGCCTGCGGGAAAGCTGTCTTCCAGCACCCATTGCCGGAACGGCTCGCAGGTCACGGGCACTGGATCGCTGACGCCAAAAGCCTGCGCCATCGCGCGTTCGCGCGGGCCGGTGGCGGGGGTAATGCGGTCAACCATGCCGTTTGGAAAGGCGACATTGGCCTTGATCCAATCGGCCAGCGTCGGGTCTGACAGCCGCGCAAGGCTGACCACGGCAGATTGTGCGACATGGCCGTTGCCGGGCAGATTGTCGCAAGACATCACGGTAAAGGGCTGGATTCCTGCCGCACGGCGCAGCTTTAGCGCGGCGATGATCGCGCCAAAAGCCGTGCGATGCGGGTTTGCGGCATCGGCAATGATCTCGGGGTCGGTGGGATCAAAGGCCCCTGTGGCGGGGTCGATGAAATAGCCGCCCTCGGTCACCGTTAGCGACACAATGCGGATTTCAGGCCGCGCCATCGCCGCGATCAGCGCGGCATTGTCGTCTTGCACTGGCACAAAGTCGATCATCGCGCCAATGCGCCGCGCCGATTTGCCTGCGGGATCAAGTTCGATCACCGTGGACAGACAGTCTTGCGCGATCAGCGCCTCGCGCATGGCGGCGTCGCCTGCGCGCACGCCTGCGCCGATAATCGCCCAATCCTGCGCCAGACCCATCGCAAACAGATCGTCCAGATAGACCGCCATATGTGCGCGATGAAAGTTGCCCAAGCCGATATGCACGATGCCCGCTGTCAGCCCGCTGCGGTCATAGCGGGGCAGGGCCATGGTTTGTGAAGCTTTATTCATAGTCATGCCATCCAATTCCCACCATCGACACCAAAGCATTGCGCGACGATGTATTCTGCCTCGGGGGTCGCAAGGAAAACCGCCATTCCGGTCAGATCGCCTGCGCGACCCATCCGGCCAAAGGGCACCGCCGCGCCGACCAGTTTCTTTTTCTCACCGGCTTTGCGGTTTTCATATTTGGCGAAAAACGCATCGACCCCGTCCCAATGATCGCCATCCACCACACCGGGCGCGATAGCATTGACGTTGATGCCGTGGCGGATCAGATCCAGCCCCGCCGATTGCGTAAACGAGATCACCGCCGCCTTGGTGGCGCAGTAAACGCCAACCAGCGCCTCGCCGCGCCTGCCGGCTTGGCTGGCCATATTGATGATCTTGCCACCCTGACCGCGTGCCACCATATGGCGGGCGGCGGCTTGGGTGCAAAAGATCGTGCCGGCCAGATTGACAGCGAACAAACGGTCATAATCGGCGCGGGTGATCTCGGCAATAGGCGCGGCCGAAAACAGCGCCGCGTTGTTGATCAAGATATCCAACTGCCCCATCTGGGCAATCGCCGCGTCAAAACCGGCGTCGATCGAGGCCTGTGCGGTGACATCCATCTGAATGCCAATCGCCTGCGGGCCAAGCTCGGCCGCTGCTTTTGCCACCGCCTCGGCGTTGATATCGGCAAGGGCGACCCGCGCGCCTTCGGCAATATAGGCCCGCGCAAATTCAAGACCGATGCCGCGCGCAGCCCCGGTGATCAGCGCTGTTTTGCCAGCAAGTCTCATACCAAGGCCTTTCCGTCGGGGCCAAAGCGGTGCAGTTTGGCCATCATCGGGGCAAGACCGATCTTATCGCCATGCCGCAGGGTCAGATCACCGTCGGCGCGCAGGGTGATCGGGTCCATGCCTTCGACCGCGATCTTCAAAAACGTGTCAGAGCCAAGCCGTTCGGCCAGACCAACCACGCCTTGCCACGGTCCATCTGGATCAATCAGCAGATGCTCGGGGCGAATGCCAATGGTGGTGGCGTTATGCTTGGCGGCCTCGGGGCCGGTGATCAGGTTCATCTTGGGCGAGCCGATAAAGCCCGCAACAAAGACGTTGGCGGGGGAGTGATAAAGCTCCATCGGGCTGCCGACCTGTTCGATCCGGCCCGCTTGCAGCACCACGATCTTATCGGCCATGGTCATCGCCTCGACCTGATCATGGGTCACATAGATCATCGTGGTTTTCAGCGTCTGATGCAGTTCCGAGATTTCTTGCCGCATGTTGACCCGCAGGGCTGCGTCAAGGTTCGACAGCGGTTCGTCGAACAAAAACGCCGAAGGTTCGCGCACAATCGCCCGACCAATCGCCACGCGCTGGCGCTGCCCGCCCGAAAGCTGCCCGGGTTTTCGGTCCAGATAGTCTGTCAGGTTCAGCACCTTGGCCGCATTGGCCACGCGCGCTTCGGCCTCTGCCGGATCCATGCCCGCCATTTTCAGTGGGAACATGATGTTTTTGCGCACGCTCATATGCGGATAAAGCGCATAGGACTGAAACACCATCGCAAGGCCGCGCTTGGCGGGCGGCAGGTCAGTGGCGTCTTTGCCGTCGATCTGAATGCTGCCCGAGGTGGTATCCTCTAGCCCTGCAATCAGCCGCAGCAAAGTGGATTTGCCACAGCCCGAAGGCCCGACAAAGACCACGAATTCGCCGTCGTTGATTTCCAGATCAATCGAAGGGATCACATCGACGTCGCCGAAGGATTTATGAACGGAATTTAGGGTTATCTTGCCCATTTTGACCTCACTTCACCGCGCCGAAGGTCAAGCCCCGGACGAGTTGTTTCTGGCTGAACCAGCCAAGGATTAGGATAGGAGCGATGGCCATCGTGCTGGCCGCGGAAAGCTTGGCGTAAAACAGCCCCTCGGGTGAGGAATAGCTGGCGATGAACTGTGTCAGCGGTGCCGCCTTGGATGTGGTCAGTTGCAGCGTCCAGAACGCCTCGTTCCAAGCAAGGATGATGTTCAAAAGCATGGTCGAAGCGATGCCCGGCACAGCCATTGGCGTCAGGATATACAGGATTTCCGAGCGTAGATTTGCGCCATCCATCCGTGCGGCTTCCAGAATTTCGCCAGGGATTTCCTTGAAGTAGGTATAAAGCATCCAGATCACGATCGGCAGATTGATCAGCGTCATCACGATGACAAGCCCTGTGCGGGTGTCCAGCAAATGCAGGTCGCGAAAGATCAGATACATCGGCACCAAAACCCCCACAGCGGGCATCATCTTGGTCGACAGCATCCACATCAACAGATCCTTGGTGCGCTTGCCCGGCACAAAGGCCATGGCCCAAGCCGCAGGGATCGCAATCGCCAGCGCCAGCAGCGTCGAGCCAACCGAAAGCACCACCGAGTTCAGGAAAAACCGCGTATAGTTAGAGCGCGTCTGCACCTCGCCGTAGCTTTCCAGACCCCAAGGGGCGGCCAGCATCTGAAACGGTGATTTGATCGCATCGGCTTCGGATTTAAAGCTCATCAAAAAGATCCACAGGATCGGAAAGAAGATCAAAAACCCGATGGTCCAAGCCAAGATGGTCATCGCCAGCTTGCGATTTGTAGTGATTTTGCGCGCCATGGCTCAGGCCTCCAGGTTCTTGCCAATCATCCGCATCAGGAAGAAGGCAACGATGTTTGCGAGGATGACGGCAATGATGCCACCAGCGGAGCCGCCGCCTACGTCATAGCTGAGCAAGGATTGCGCATAGACAAGGTAGGTCAGGTTGGTGGTTGCTGTGCCCGGTCCACCATTGGTGGTGACAAGGATTTCAGCAAAGACCGACAGCAGAAAAATGGTTTGAATAAGGATCACCACAGTGATCGCGCGGGTCAGATGCGGCAGCGTCAGATAGCGAAACCGCGCCAGAACCGAAGCGCCATCCATCTCGGCGGCCTCTTGTTGCTCGCGGTCCAGGCTTTGCAGCGCTGTCAGCAGGATCAGCGTTGAAAACGGCAGCCAAGCCCAAGCCACAATGCCGATGATCGACAACAGCGGCGATTGCGCCAGAAAATCATAGGGCGTCCAGCCAAGCGCCTTGGCGATATGGGCGAACATGCCGTTGACGGGGTTCATAAACATATTCTTCCACACCAGCGCCGAAACCGTGGGCATGACGAAGAAGGGTGCGATCACCATGATGCGGACAATGCCTTGACCCCACATCGGTTGATCCAGCAGCAGCGCCAGCGCAATGCCACCAAAAATCGTAATCGTCAGCACGCCCAGCACCAGCGCGATGGTGTTCCAAAGTGCGGTCCAAAACGCGGCATTGGTCAGGAAATAGTAGTAGTTATCGAAACCTGCAAAGCTCTCCATCCCGGGGTTCAGCAGGTTATAGCGCAGGAACGAGAAGTAGATCGTCATCCCCAGCGGCACGATCATCCACAGCAAAAGCAGGATAACAGCGGGTGAAACCATCAGGCGCGCAGCGGTGCGGGAATGGGCGGTGGCCATCGGGGGCTCCTTCGGGCAGAGGCGCTTGGGCATAAAAGGGGTGCGGGGCCGCCTTGGGAGGTTCGGCCCCGCAGATCAGCAGGCTTACTTGATGTAGCCAGCTTTGGTCATTTCAGTCTTGGCCAACTCTTGGCTTGCCGCCAAAGCGTCGTCCAGCGAGGTCGTGCCAGCAAGTGCTGCCGAGAACTGCTGGCCGGTTGCCGTTGCCATGCCCTGGAATTCAGGGATAGCGACAAACTGCACGCCGACATAAGGCACCGGATCCACGGTTGGGTTGGTTGGATCAGCCGAGTTGATGCTGTCCAGCGTCATCTTGGCGAAAGGCACCTTTTGATACTCGGGGTTCTCGTAAAGCGAGGTCCGGGTTCCTGGTGGCACGTTTGCCCAGCCCTCTTTCGAGGCGACAAGCTGGGTATACTCTTTCGAGGTTGCCCAAGCGACAAAGGTCTTGGCCGCGTCTACTTTCTCGGTGCCAGCTGGAATCGCCAAGGACCAAGCCCAAAGCCAGTTGCTGCGCTTGCCCAGACCGTTGTCGGGTGCCAAAGCAAAGCCCATTTTATCCGCAACCTGGCTGTCTTTGCCGGTCACGAAAGAGGCCGCAACCGTGGCGTCGATCCACATGCCGCAATGGCCGGTCTGCATCAGCGAGAGGTTCTCGTTAAAGCCGTTGTTCGACGCACCTGGAGGGCCGTAGTTGTTCATCAGCTCGAGGTAATCGGTCAGCGTTGCTTTCCAAGCCGCGCCGTCGAACTGTGGGTTCCAGCTTTCGTCAAACCACTTGGCGCCATAAGAGTTCGACATGGCGGTCAAGAAGGCCATGTTCTCGCCCCAGCCGGCCTTGCCGCGCAGGCAGATGCCATACTGTTCTTTCGACTTGTCGGTCATCGCAGCCGCTGCGGCTTTGATGTCTGCCCAAGTTGGTGCGTCTGGCATGGTCATGCCAGCGGCTTCCATCAGGTCTTTGCGGTACATCACCATCGAGGATTCGCCGTAGAAAGGCGCTGCATAAAGCTCGCCATCAACGGTCAGACCGCCAGCGATTGCCGGCAGAAGGTCAGCTTTGTCCCATTCTGCGGGCAGATCATTCAGGCCAACCAGCCAGCCTTGCTTGCCCCAGATTGGAACCTCATAGGTGCCGATGGTCAGCACATCGAACTGGCCGCCTTTGGTGGCGATGTCGGTGGTGACTTTCTGGCGCAGAACGTTCTCTTCCAAGGTGACCCAATCGACTTTGATGTCGGGGTTCTTGGCGTAAAAGTCGTCCATCAGGCCTTGCATACGGATCATGTCGCCGTTGTTTACGGTTGCAACAGTGATCGTCGTTTCGGCTGCCGCAGCCCCCGCGAGGGTAAGCAGAGCCGTCGCGCCAAGCAGCGCGCGGAGCGTCTTATTCATGGTATTCCTCCCTAAGCAGCGAATGAGCAAATCATCGCTTAGTGGGTAATTGCTCACATCAGCATGTGATTCGTCAACCCCAGACTTTCGCTGCAGTTGCATCCTATGGAGGCGGTAAAAGCCCTACTTTAATGCCAGAATCGCGCGCGCCGTATCCTCGTCTGTCACAAGGCTGTTGACGATGCGACCTAGCAGGGCGGCATGAATGGCGCGCACCTTATTGGCCCCTGCGGCCACGGCGATCACCGGTTTGGTTTGCCCCGGTTCGACCTGAACGCCGCCGACCAAAGCATTGCGCGGCGTGTCGATATAGCGGCCCTTGGCGTCATAGACCCAACTGCCAATTTCCCCAGCTGCGCCCAAAGCTTGCAGCTCGGCCAGCACCTCGGCCGAGACAAAGCCATCCATCGCAAGTGGGGCATCCCGCCCCATTTGACCGACACCCACAAAGGTCACATCGGCGCGGCGGGCCAAGTCAAACACCGTCTGCACCGGACGCAGCCGCATAAAGAACGCCCGCTCTTCTGGCGTGTCAGAAATCACCGGAACCGGCATCGGATAATAGGGGGCCATCAGCTTTTCTGCGATGCGGCTAATCACATCAAATAAAGTGGCCGACCCATCTGGAGAAATATTACCAAGCAGGGAAACGATGCGATGTTGCGGCGCTTGTTCCGAAGGCGTGAACTGTTCTGCCATCGCCCGCAGCGCCCGACCCGTGCCAAAGGCGATCACTTGCGGGTCTGGCAGGCGCAAATAGCGCTCTAGCTCGGCCGCCGCGGCAGGCGCAATCGCGCGCGCGGCATCTGCGCCTGCGCCAATGCTGGGGGCGACACGGCAGCGCAATAGGCCAAAGCGCTCACAAAGCGCGCTTTCCAGATCAAAGCAGGCACCAATCTTATGGTTCAGGCGCACATGGATCAGCCCCTCGGCCATCGCACGGCTGACAAGACGCTGGGCGCGTTGCCGCGAAATCCCCAGCTCGGAGGCGATTTGATCCTGCGTCATGCCGCCGACATAATAAAGCCAGCCCGCGCGGGCGGCGTCGTCGGTCAGGCTGGGTTCTGCGTCTGCTCGGCTCATTGGGGCACCTTCAATTCGGGCGCAATTTGGTAGAATTCTGCAAAGGATGCAAACCGCAAGTCGGGGCGGGCGTCTTCGGGTTCCTCGGGCAGATGGTTTTTCAGATGACTGCCGCCGGTAAAGCGCCAAACCGCCATGCCTGCCGCACGCGCCGCGCGAATGCCGGTCAGGCTGTCTTCAATCACCAAACAGCGGGCAGGATCCGCGCCCATTTGCGCCGCCGCGTGCAAGAACAGATCTGGCGCGGGCTTGCCCTTGGCCACCATGGTCGAGGTGAAAAGCCCGTCCCCCACCAAATGCCCCAGCCCGACCATCGCCAGCGATTTCGCCGCACGCATCGGGCTTGACGAGGTGGCAATGCAATAGGGCAGGCGCAGCGCTGCAATCACCTCGGCCACATGCGGCATCACTTGCAGCTCGGTCTCGAAGGTTTGCAGCAGCTTGGCGCGGTAGTTGGCCTCGAACTCGCTGGGCAGGGTCAAGTGAAACTCGCGCCGAATGGTTTCCATCACGGTTGGATAGCTGCGGCCCAGAAAGTGGCGCGCGACATAGGCAAGGTCGATCTCGACCCCCAGCTTGGCCAGCTCGGCGATCAGCATATTGGCCGAGATGATTTCAGAATCGATCAAGACTCCGTCGCAATCAAAGATCACCAGATCAAACATCAGAACAAAACCTTTAGCTGGGCAGTATCAATGCCGGGCACGATATGCCCCGCGGGTTTAAAGCTGGGCGTGTCTTCGCCCGCGACGATGGCATTGACCACCGATTCCTCGACCGCCTGCACCGCTGCCATATAAAGCGGATCTATCATCTCGCCATTGATCTCGGTCTTGGTCAGAACCGCGCCTGCGTGCTGCGGCATCGGGCCTGGGTTGGCGGTAGACAGCGCCAAAAAGATATCGCCCGAAGAATTGCCCCCCGCCGTGCCACCCCGGCCAATGCCGATGGCGGCGCGTTTGGCGACTTGGCGCAGCGACAGCCCCGACAGCGGCGCATCGGTGATCAGCACCACGATGATTGACCCCATTTCTTTCTGCGGCAGTGCGGGCAGGGGGTCTGTCAGCGGCATCAGCGCACCGATGGCGCGGCCCAAAATCTGAAAATCGGCGCGGCGGCCATGGTTGGCCTGCACCAAAGCGCCGATGGTATAGGTTTGATCCCCGATGACAAACCGGCGCGACGCGGTGCCGGTGCCCGCCTTGAACTGATAGGCGATCATGCCGGTGCCACCGCCCGCGGCCCCCTCGGCCACGGGGCCAAAGCTTGCCGCCTCTAGCGCTGCGATGGTATGCTCTGGGGTGACATGAAAGGCGTTGATGTCATTGAGCACGCCATCATAGGTTTCGGCCACCACGGGCATCGCCCAGCCATGTTCGGTGTCAAAAAACTGGGCATAATGGCGCAGCATCCATTTTGACGCCCCATGATGCACAGCCCCGATGCCATGGGTGTTGGTGATGCAAATCGGCCCAATCATATAGCCCGCATCGTCGATCCAATGCGTGCCCGTCATCTCGCCATTGCCATTCAGCGCATAATGCCCCGCCCAAACCGGCACCGGCAGGCCTGCATCATCGCGCGGGCGAATGGCGGTGACGCCGGTGCAGATGCCGCGTGCAGGATCGCGCAACGTGGTCATGCCAACCCGCACGCCTGCCACATCGGTGATGGCGTTCAGCGGGCCGGTTTGCCCGGCGAAAGGCAGACCCAGATCGCGGGCGCGCGGTTTTGACATTAGGGCCTCCCTTGGCTTTGACGTATCAAGCACTTCGGGGCGGTTGGCCGCAAGGGCCTAGCCCGCGCAGCGCAGGGATTGCTGGGCACCCGCCAAGGCGCTGACCGCGTTTATGATGAAATCGGCTTTCTCATCCGGCATCAGCGCCGAGAAATTCAGCCGCGTAAAGCCGGGCTTGTTGGTCTCGTCACCCGACAGGATCGCCGCGCGCATTTGGTCCGAGCTGGCACGGTCGATGCCCAGCAGGCGGTGGCCATAGGGCCCTGCACAGGCGCAGCCGCCACGGGCTTGGATGCCATACTGATCGGACAGCGCGCGGGTAAAGACCTGCGGATCGACATAGCCTTGCGGCGCTTTGATCAGCAGCGAAAAGATCGGCAGGCGCGGCGCTGTGGCATGGCCCAGAATGGTGATCGCAGGCTGCGCCGCCCAAGCCGTGCGGGCGCGCTGCAGGTGGGTCGCGTGGCGCGCGTCGATATATTCCTGCCCGATGGCGTCTTTGACCATAAAGGCCAAGGCGGCACGAATGTCGCCGATGACATTGGGCGTGCCCGCCTCTTCGCGCGCCTCGACATCGGCGGCATAGTCATGCCCCCAAGGCGAGACAAAGCGCACCGTGCCGCCGCCGGGTTGGCTGGGCTTGGCGCGTGCAAGCGCCGATTTGCGCAGGATCAAGACGCCCGAAGCCGCAGGCCCGCCGATGAACTTATGCGCTGAAACCGCGATCACATCTTTGCGCGCATCGCCTGCGCCCATCGAGATCGCGATATAGGGGCCAGCGCCGGCATAATCCCAAACCGCCAGCGCGCCATGCGCCTTAAGCAGCCGCGTCACCGCATCGGTGTCGGTCAGAATGCCCGAAACGTTCGAGGCCGCCGAGAAACTGCCAATCGTCAGCGCGCCCTTGGGGGCCTGTTGCAGCGCAAGCACAAGCTCGGCCAGATCGGGGCCTCCGCTGGCGGCCTCGGCAATCTCGATCACCTCGGCACCGCTTTCGCGCCAGGGCAGAATGTTGGAGTGATGCTCGTAGGGGCCAATAAACACCTGCACGGCGCGGCCTGCGGCAACCGCTTCGGGCAGGCCCAGCAAGGCCACCGTCCGGTTCAACCCCGAGGTCGCCCCCGACCCCGAAAAGATCGTGGCGCAATCGTCGCCCGCGCCACACAGCCGCGCAATGCTTGCCCGCGCGGCCTCGCGCAGCTGCGTGACAGAGGCACCGCAAAACGACGCTTCGGAATGGCTGTTGGCGTAAATCGGTAAGACCTCTTCCAGCACAAAATCCTCGACCATCCGCAGCGCGCGGCCCGAGGCGACATAATCGGCATAAACCAATGTGCGCGTGCCATAAGGCGTGTCAAAGCGCCGGCCTTCGCCAATTGTACCCTCGCGCAGCCGCGTGATCAGATCGGGGGTGGCAAGGGATTTGGCGAAACGGGCAAGGGGATGGGTCATCTGCGGGCCTTTGATCGGGATAGGCTGATCGTATTGCGAAAGCTTTGGCGAATTTCCCCCTATTTTTCTCAAAATATACCCATATAACGGCTCATATGAACGAATATGGTGGAAATAATGGATCAAATTGATCGCAGCCTTCTGCGTGCCTTGCAGCGCGATGGGTCGCTGTCGCAGCGCGATCTGGCCGATCAGGTTGGCATGTCACAAAATGCCTGCGGGCGACGGCTAAAGGCCTTGCACGAGGCCGGGGTGATCAAGGGCTATACCATTCGGCTGGACGCAAAGGCGGTTGCGCTGGGCTTGACGGTCTTTGTGATGATCCGCACGCGCCACCATTCCAAGGTCTGGCTCGACAGCTTTCGCAAAGAAGTCTCGGCCATTCAAAATGTGGTGGATTTCTACCGTATCGCTGGGGATTACGACTATATGTTGAAGGTCATTGCCGAAGATATGAATGATTTCGACCGCGTCTATCAGCGCCTGATCGCGCGGTTGGATCTGGATGCGGTGACATCGCTGATCACGATGGAGCAGATTGCCGACAATCGCGATTGGCCGGTGTAAGCGCGCCTCGCTTTAGCGAATGACGCTGGCCTGACGGATGCTGTCGGTGATCTGGCCAAATTGGCTGGCCAGCGGGTTTGACTTGCGCCAGATCATGCCGATGGTGCGGCTGGGGCGCGGGGCGGCCAGCCTTGCGGTCGAAACCGGAGCAGATCGGGTTTCGATCGTCAGCGCCATCTCGGGGATCAGCGTCACGCCAATGCCTGCGCCCACCATCTGCACCAAGGTTGTCAGCGACGACCCCTCCATCAGATCGCGCGGCAGGCTGGCGGCGGTGTTGCAATAAGACAGGGCCTGGTCGCGAAAACACTGCCCTTCTTCCAACAACAAAAGCCGCATCGCGCGCAGGGTCTCGGGCCTTGGCACCGGGCGATCTGCATCGGCAAGCCCGCGCACCCGCACGACTTCTTCGTCAAACAGCCGTTCCTCGACACGGCTGGCTTCAGAAATCTGCAGCGCCACAATCGCC